>JBBWVU010000013.1:0-18724 GCA_050256375.1 Paracoccaceae bacterium
AAGCGGCACAGACTGCCGCGTTCCAGGCGTCGAATGCTTCGAGTCTGTGGTATCGAATTGTTAGAGCAGAGCGGCGGCGGGCTGGGACAGAAAAACAATTTCGAATGGCGGAATGGATCGAGATGAACCGCTGCAGGCTTCTCGGTGACCGGTGGCCTTGCATGGCTCTTTCTCGTTTTCGAAGCGTTGAAAAAGAGCATCAGTCTTTGACTGCGAGCACCCATAGTAAGCGCCCGCCGGTCTGACATCAAAAATTGCTCACGCAACCTTTGTTAGAAAATACGGAAGCTAGATTTACCACCTCAAAGTTAGACAGGCTCGGTTCGATAAGTAACACTGTGTCGGGAATGCCTGCTTTCAGACCTCCGATAGTGTTGTTCAATTTCATCAGTGTCGCCGGATTGCTCGTTGCCATTTTAAGTACGTCTTCCAGCGGAATACCTACTTTTTGAACATAATTTCTAATCTCTTCGGGGACTGTAGTATGCGCACCCGCCAGTGAACCCTCGTCGTTAATCAGGCGTCCGTCCTCAAGGTGGATTTTGTTTCCGTAAAGAACAAATTCTTCGCTTCCACCAACTGTCGGCATTGCGTCAGTAACAATGATCATCCGGTCATCCACAGGTCGCGCCCGCGTCGCCAACCCGACAATGTCGAGATCGACGTGCAACCCATCGACAATAATTGAACAATACTGCGAACTGTTTATTGCAGTTCCAACGACATTCGGTTCACGGTTTTCAATTTGCGACATGGCGTTGAATAAATGTGTGAACAGTTGCGCGCCTTCATCCAGAGTTTGTTTGGTTTGCGCTGAAGTTGCGTTGGTATGGCCAATCGAAACAACTGCGCCCATTTTAACTAGATTTGCTACCTGACCTGGCGCCATCGCTTCGGGCGCAATCGTAATCAATACAGGAATATCATTTTCCCGTAGCCTCGTAACGCAAGAAAGCGTGTGTTCGTCAAACGGACGAATCCAATGGTTTTTGTGCGCTCCCTTCCGCTCGACAGCAATATGAGGCCCTTCAATGTGAATACCAGCGATACCGAATTGACCAATAGATTGCTGAACTGCGTCACATGCGGCGCTCAACACGTCCGGACTGTCCGTGATTGCAGTGGGCAACCAATGCAACGTACCCGTCGCTGCGTGCGCTGCGGCGATACGCGACAATCCTTCGCGATTGGGGCTGGTGTTGAACAAGACATCGCCACCACCGTTAATCTGGATATCGAAAAAGCCAGGCGACACGATTTTGTTAATACGTTGAACCGAGGCCGATTCAGGAAGATCGGAGGCCGGCACAATCGCCGCGATTTCGTTGCCGTTTATTCCGATGGCAGTATCACTTAACAGGCGATGCCCGTCAAAAACCTGCGTTGGATGCAGCCAGTGATCACAGGTTATTGTCATTGGGCAGCCCCTTCAATATTGTCGAAAAAATACGGTGCCAGCGCGACTTGAATTTCCGCAAGTACTTTGGACTTGGCGGCGCCATACCCTTGACTACCGAGATTTTCTGATCGGGCGAGCGTTTCGTTTCCAAAGAACTGCATCCAGACAGGTGCAGGTAAATCGGTCGCATCGATTGATTGGATCAATTCACCAACTGCGGATTGTGCAGCAGGTTGCGCCCAGTAATACCGAATACGATCAGCATAAGAATAGTGTCTAAGCAGTGACACAGTTTGCGCATCGCCATGATAGTGGGAAACCCAGTTTGACGGCGTCGCCATCATCAGTTCCTCCATTACCGCAGGCACATTTCGCACGGTTCGGGCATTGCCCTCAATCAAATCAAGCATCGCATCGAGGGCGTAAATCGCCTGACGATACGCAAAAGTTAAGGCTGGTCCGACTTTATGAATTGCAAATCCCATTTCCGCCAAACTGTGATAGGCTTCCGGGTGTTGGTAATCAGTTGAATGCGCCTCAAAGCACACCCCGTCAAAACCCTCTAAAACGGCCCGCAGACCGGTATTCCCACCCGCCGTAAGGTGATGGACATCAGCCGGTGAAAACTCCACGCCCGGTTGCACCACAAGTGCTGCAATCCTTTTGCACGCATCCAGTATGCCAGCCGCTTCAAACGCCGCAAAATGTGCCAATAACGTAGCTTTGGCATCATCCGGTTTGGTTGGATGTATAATCGTTTCTTCTTCGTCCCGTGCTCCCCCCGGCGGCGGCACTTCAGTACCAACCATGTAGGATAATTTTGATGGGTCGGGTGCCGCGGCTTCACATACAGCGGCCAATCTTGCGGCGCGTTCAGCGCTGACACTATCGTCAACTTGCGCGGGTTCACCGAGGCAACCTTCGGAACAATCGAGGTGTATTTTTGTAAATCCGGCGCGAACGTATTCTGCGACCAAAACCTCGGCATTTGCCATCGCAATTTCGGCTGACTGCGCACGCCAGACCTGCGGGCCCAAATGGTCACCGCCAAATATGATCTGGTCGCGCGCAAAACCCGTCCTGTCGGAGATATCATGCACAAATTTAACGAAATCTTCGGCGCGCATACCGGTGTAACCGCCGAATTGATTAACCTGATTGCTCGTCGCCTCGATAATCAACGGGCGGTTAACCGATTTGGCCAACAACATCGACGCCGCAATAACATCAGGATGAGCCGAACAAACAGCAGGAAGCGCAACAGCTGATCCGTTGCGATTATCTGTGATCGTTTGGCGTAAAATATCGTTCATGATTTATTTCTTTCCATAACAGCTGCCAAGGCGGCCCCTCGGGTGCCGCTGCTGTCACCGTATTTTGCGATCACGACCAAAGGTGGCGTAGATTCTCGAAGCAATACCTCGGGCAATCCATCTGCAACAAAATCGGCCACATCGGGGATGTTTGAAAGACCACCGCCAAGAACAATGCAATCCGGATCAATTGTGACCTGCAAGTCACCAATCAGTGCGGCGACCAAGCGGCGCCAAATCTCCATAACCTGCTTTGCGCCATCATCACCAGCGGCTGCCTTTGCCGCAACGTCGGAGGTCTCCAGATTTTGGCCCGTTACCAGCTTTGACAGCCGCGCCAGACCTGGACCGGCCGCCAATGTTTCATAACAACCATGGCGACCACAGCCACATAACAGAATAGGCAAATCGAATTCATTTATTAAGGCGCCGGAGATAGATAGATGGCCAACTTCCCCAGCAGCACTGTTTAATGTCTGAATAAGACTTTCGCCGTAACATACGCCGCCACCAATTCCGGTGCCCAATATTAGCCCAAAAACCGTTTCATGATCTTTGCCAGCACCCAAGACAGCCTCGGAAAATGCAAACAGGTCGCAATCATTGCCAAAAACTACATCGCGCCCGATCGCTTTGTTCAAGTCTGCACGAAAAGTGTGCCCTGTGGCGGGCAGGTTGGCGGTGAAAGCAAAACCCGATTGAGCGTTATGTAAACCCGGTATTCCAATTCCGATCGGCATTTCCTTAACGGTGGATTGTTCGTCTAACCATTTGGCTTGCTCGGCAACTGCGGCGACTAAGGCCGGATAGCTGACCCTTGGTGTTATAACACGATGGGTCGCGATAGCGTTCCAGTCATCATCGAAGACCGAAGCCTCGATTTTGGTACCACCTATATCTATGCCACCTGCCTTGCCCATCAATCAATCGCCGGAATATAAAGTTGCACGCCGCTAACAACACGCGTAAGCGTCCCGCGACCTTCAAACGGATCATCAACATTCAAGTTCATCTTGTCAGACCATACCGTCGCTAAAATCTGTGCCAGCAGAACATACAAAACCGATGCAACAGCGTCATTTCTTTGTTCGGGAAAAACAATATCTGCATCCGGATTGGAGCCGAGGGTCGTGACTGTATGTGGCCCAAACTGATTACGAACCTCGGCTGCCAAATCCCTGTCATATTGCCCCGTATACGGGTGGTTCGACAGGAATATAAAGACACGGGTTGAAGCATTAACGAATGATTTAGGCCCGTGTCTGAAACCTAAACTTGAATCCCAAATAACCGGGACGTCGCCTGCGGTTAACTCCATTACTTTCAGTGCGCTTTCGCGGGCAGCATAGGACAATGCACCCGATCCAACAAAAACAGCACGTTCCGGGCAGTCATGGATTTCAGTAAACGCAAACAATGGCTGCATCAGCCCTTCGGCAGCATCAGCAAGCTTACGTAGGTCGTCGGCTGTTACGGTATCGTCGAGAACAAGAAGTGCCGACAGCAACATTGTCGTATAACTGGAAGTCATCGCGAACCCGCGGTCGTGACATTCCGGCGGCAACACCACGACCTCTTGCGCACCATCAACTGGTGCACGTGTCGCCAACGCACTTTGAGCATTACAGGTGATATTCAGGCGCAATGCCACGGGCAGTAAGGTGTCAAGAATATCGAGCATACCAACAGTTTCGGCACTATCGCCGCTGCGTCCAAATGAAATAACCAGTGGGCGCAGGCCTGAGCGCACATAATTTTGCGGGCAAGATACAAAATCAGTTGTTGAAATCGCACGAATTCGGAGTTCGCTGGCACCAAGATGTGCCGTGATCAAATCCCCGATATAGGCAGAAGTCCCCGCCCCACATAACCAAATCTCGTCAGGCGCTTCTGCCGATATCCAATCCCGCAATTCCTTTGCACGTTTTTCAAACGTGTCCGCCCAACCGCGCCATATTGCTGGCTGGCTATGTATCTCTTTATATGTTGCCCAGTTTTGCAATTATTTTATCCTCAAACGGTATCAGTAATTTTGGCGAGCGTTTCCGGTGTGTCCGGATCCATTCCTTGTGCGACAGTCACATCGTGAACAACCGGGTAGAAAGCATAAAGCATCGCCGCCGCCGCCGCCGCAGGTGTTATATCACTGACGCCCATATCCGAAGTGCTATACCGGAAAACCTTTGCACCTGCCTTAAGAAAACGGCCTTCGGCAATATCAAGACTTTCTTGTGTGTCCTGTTCACCCGTGTCCAGAATTACAACCGTTAACGGTTTGGTCGCTAGCTGTAACGGGCCGTGAAGAACCTCGGACGATGAATATGCTTCGGCATGTAGTGCTGCGCATTCTTTAAGCTTCAGCGCAATTTCCTGCGCCGCGCCAAATCCGCATCCACGCCCGATTACGTACACCGAATCCGCGGCAATCAGCGCCACCTCCAGCGCCTTTTGATTTGGCAATTCCCTGCCCTGCGCAATTTCCATTGCTTGCGCAGCAGTTTTGCAATTTTCAGCGTATTCAGGTTTTACAGCCGCCAACAGCGCCATACCGGCGGCAATAGTACAAATTACCGATTTGGTAGCAGGAATTGCCAGTTCTGGCCCAGCCCCGATATCGATTGTCACATCCGCAATCTTGCTGGCGGGCGATCCAGCCGTGTTTGTCAGAACAATTGTATTGCCGCCTTGCGCCTTCATACCGGCGCAAACTTTGACCAGATCACTGCTGGCACCCGATTGGGAAATCACCATGCCAATGGCGCCGGTCATATCGACGCCGGACCCCAAACTAAATACGGAAGGCGGAAGCGTCGTTACCGGTATGGCCAGCTCGCGCATAAATTCATAGGCAATGATGTTGGCAGCCGCGTCCGAACTTCCGCGCGCAATCGTGTAAATCGCGCGCGTATTTGCCAGATCAACAGTTGTTAACAACGGGCTAAGGTCGCGCTGAACCATTGCGATAAACTTCGCCGTCGCTTCTTGAATTTCCGAGCGCATCAGTGCGCCTGCAATTTTTGTCATTTTGATCCACCAATTCAGGTTGTAGGATTATCTTAATTTATATGAATCGAATTTCCCCCAATACTGGGTCAGATCAACAACTTTGCCGCTCAATCGGGCCTCATCCAGTGCGAGCGCTACAATGCCGGCAATCATCGCGTCCACAACACCAACAGGCAGGCTTTCGTTGCTGCCACGAAGATGTGCGACGATATCCCGACACATCATTTCATCAGCACCGTAATGCGCACCTTCAAGTTCTGTGTTGCCAGAGTAGTCAATATCTTGCAGCCGATCACCTGTTCGCGCGTCGGTGATTTTAAGATACCCGCGAACGAAATCGCCTTCTGCCATCCCTTTGGAACCCATCACACAAAAGCGACGGTGTTCATCCGGCACATTTGTATTTGTGTGGAAAGTCACGCTTGCGCCGGACTCGTATTCCAGAATTGCGATTTGATTATCGATGATATCAGCGTCTGACTTAAATGCATCGCTCACTCCATTCCACCGCGTAGTTTTGGAGTGGTAAACTTTATCGTCCACGTCTTTTGCGGGCGCGTTTTCTGGAATGAAGGAACGACGGCTGCCAAAACTCGCAACTCGGAACGGGCGAGAGCCGGTGACCATGTTGTAAACATCCAAATCGTGGCAACATTTTTCCAACATGAAGCCGCCAGAAAGTTCAGTTTTGCGCCGCCAGTCACGCATGAAAAATGCACCGTGGCTTGGCTCAATATATTCACTAGCCTCAATTGATGTGATCGCACCGATATGGCCCGCATCAATCGCCTTTTGCAAATCGCGAACATGCTGGGAATACCGCAAAACAAGGCCAATGATCACACGATCTGCGCCGTATTTTTGCAACAATTCCGCCAATTTAAACGTATCTTCAAATGTCGTAACAACCGGCTTTTCTGCAAAAATTCGCACGCCAGCTTCCAAGCCTGTTTTAATATGCTCAAGATGCATGTGGTTTGGGGATGCAACAAACAGCAACTCTGGCGAAGTCGACGAAAGCAGATCATCGAGATTGTCAAAGGAAGGAATGACTTTGTCAGAAAGCTTATCTGTTTGCACGTCGCGAGGATCGGTGTATCCGACAAACTCGATTTCAGGCATGTTCTTTTTCATGACGGACAAGACCATCATCGCGCGAAGGCCCAATCCGCAAATAGCAATGCGCATAGTGTTATCCTTAGACTAAATCTGGAACTTTCCGCCGCGTCAGCGCGCGTCCGGATTCGGTAAATACATGACAATCCACGGGATCAATACTCAATGGTACGACCTGGCCTTCATTGATCGGTGCTTCGCCATCAAGTGCTGCGCAAAATTTCGCGCAACCAGCGACTTCGCCGTACGTTATCGAGACGCCACCAAGCCGTTCCAAGATGTCAATTTTAATGTTTAAAATGCCGTTTTCCGGTGCATAAACTACTTGTTCCGGGCGAATGCCTACTTCGACATTGTCGCCAACGGTTATTCCGTCTGTATCCACCGGCAATACAAGTTCAACGTCGCTCGCCAATCGGACTGCAAGGCCAACGTCTGATTTTCCAGTAACCACTGCTTCGATAAAATTCATGCCCGGCTGACCAATGAACGAAGCCACAAATTTGGATGTCGGCTTATGATAAAGCACCATTGGCGTGTCGAATTGTTCAACTTTTCCATCGTTCAGAACAACAATCCTATCGGCCATTGTCATCGCTTCGACTTGGTCGTGCGTAACGTATACCATCGTTGCATCAAGGTCTTTGTGCAGTTTTGCCAACTCTACCCGCATGTCACCGCGAAGGGCGGCATCCAGATTGGAAAGCGGCTCGTCAAACAGGAAAATCCTTGGTTTGCGTACAATCGAGCGCCCGATGGCAACACGTTGGCGTTGGCCGCCAGAAAGTTCACCGGGTTTGAATTGCAGGCGGGATTCAAGTTTAAGAATACGCGCGGCTTCCATTACTTGACGGTCGATTTCATCTTTCTTCTGTTTTTGAACCCGTAGTGGAAATGCGATGTTCTCATAAACAGTCAGATGCGGATAAAGCGCATAAGACTGGAAAACCATCGAGATACCACGATCGACAGGGTGGGCTTCGGATACATCATCACCGTCGATGATGACCGAACCTTCACTGGCTTGTTCCAGACCAGAAATAATACGTAGCAACGTACTTTTTCCACAACCGGACGGTCCAACGAATACCACAAATTCTTTATCATTAATTTTAAGGTCAATGTCGTGTAGCACTTGCGTAGCTCCAAACGACTTGTTGATATTTTTAAGATGCAAGGTTGCCATGATATTTCCCCAGATAGGAGTGGGCGGCCGATATCGGCCGCCCAGATTAGTTTATTCTGACAAAAGTTCTGTCAGTTCTTCACCAGCGATTCTGACAAGATTGTCCACTGTGTCGTCCTCAAGAACGATACCCTGGATCATGTTCACAAACACAGCCTGAAGACCTTTAACGTCAGTCACCATTGGCTCTGGGCCACCAGTAGAGATACCGGCAGTAAATTTTTCCCAGAATTCGTCACCAATGTAATATGGATCAGCAAAACCAAGGTTTTCGTACTGAAGAATTGGTGTTAGGCCCCAGCTGCTGTCGAGGTCATATTGTGCCTCGCCAGATGTAAGTGCTTGCGCCAATTCCATAGCCAATGCCTCAACGCCTGTGTGGTTAAACACCGCAATCGAGTCAGTGATCAGAATCGTTCCAGAAACACCGTTTGGACCTGCAGGCACTGGAACAACCATCTGGTTGATGTCTTCATTGTGTTGCCCACGACCCCAAGGACCGTTGATATACATGGCGATTTTGCCATCGTTGAACAGGTCTTTCATCGCATCACGTTCCCACGCGGTTGGGCCATTCTGCGCAACAGCGACTAGGCTGCCATAGAATTCCAGTGTTTCGCGTGTGGCGTCGCTGTCCAATGCGGATTCTCCGGTTGCAGGGTCAATAACCACGCCGCCGTTTGAATACAGATAGTTCAGGAACTGGTGCATTGTGTTGTCAAAGTCTTTGGCTGCAAGGCCAATACCGGCAACGCCTTCGGAACCCAGTGCATTAGTCACTGTTTCAGCCAAAGCATACATGTCAGCCCAAGTCGCAGGAGCCTCGCATGTAGCGCCGGCTGCTTCGATAACGTCGCAGTTCAGGTACAGTGCTTTTGTTGAGAAAGCATGCGGAATGCCCCAGAACTGACCATTTTGCGTAACTGTTGCCAACACGCCAGGTTGATATGCTGCCTGCTCTTCTGCAGTCAGTGTAACTGGAACGATCAAGTCGTTTTGTGCCAAAAGCGCCAATTCACGAGAACCCATGTAGGATAGTGCTGGCGCGTCGCCCGCAGCCGCGAGAGTTTTGGATTTGTCCTGACATGTGCCCCAAGGCACAGCCTCGGCGTTAATTGTTACACCAGGGTTGGCAGCTTCGAATGCTGAGATAACTGTTTGATCAGCTTCGCGGATTTCGCCACCACACATGATCATGTGCAATTCCTGGGCTTGTACCGCAGAACCTGCGGTTATTGCTGCGCCACTTAAGGCGAGCGCTGTTAGTAGGGTTTTCATTAGTTCTTCCTCCATTTGAACTTAGTTTTCGACCGGAATGGTCACGATATTCAGTGACCGGTCGGTCACTCCTTAATTGCCCCTGCTGTCAACCCAGCAATCAAGAACCGCTGCATAAACAAGAAAATCAACATCACAGGCAAAACTCCAATCAGACTTGCGGCCATCAACTCGTTCCAGAGGACCTCCTGATATCCGATAAATTCGAACACACCCGCTGGCAGCGGCATGTAATCGCGATTTTGGTTAAACGTAATGGCGAACAAAAACTGTTGGGCGTAGGCGCCGATAAATACTGAAACACCAACGACGATAAGACCCGGTTTCGCCAACGGCAGCATTACACGGCGAAGGGTATACATCCGGCTTGCTCCATCTACATACGCAGCTTCTTCCAACTCGCGCGGGATCTTTTCCAGATAAGATTTCAGCAACCAAATGCCCATTGGCACAAGGAAAGCAGCACCAGGAATGATCATCGCGAAGTACGTATTCAGCAAACCAAGCGTACGTAACAAGCGATAGAGCGGGATAAGAAGAACGGCACCTGCGAACATGTTCACAGCTAGAAACAGCGAAAGGGTTAAAGTTTTACCTTTGAACTCAAAGCGCGCGTAGGCATAGGCGGCCGGAATAACAAATACCATACAAAGCGCTGTCACCGCCGATGCGATAAACACACCGTTGAATATGTAACGCGGCAACTTGGGAACAGTAGTCCACATCGTCTTATAGGCATTGAACGACATTTCATCCGACCAGAACTTGTACGGTGCATGACGTAAGTGATCCATCGGGCGCAAAGATGTCATGAACATTTCAAAGAACGGCAGCAAGATGAAGGTCAGAAATACGGCGATAGCTGCGTACATCAGGATCTTCTCAATAAGTGTGTAGCGATCCATCATATCATTTCACTCCAAACCGTTTTTCAAGTTTCTTAAGAACGATCATGTAGACGATCGAGAAGACGCTAAGTAGAACAACAATGACCACCGCGCGCGCCGAACCTGCACCAAACTTAAAACTGGCGATTGCAGTTTTATAAGTGTCGATGATCAACGTCGTCGTTGCATTGCGCGGGCCGCCCTCGGTTAAGATCCATACGATTTCGAATGAGTTGAACGTCCAGATCGCCGATAGAAGTGCCATGGAAACAATTACGGGGAATATCTGCGGAAGAGTAATGCGGCGGAACCTGTAGAAACGCGATGCGCCATCTACATAGGCAGCCTCGTATAAATCCTGTGATACACCCTGTATCGCCGCAAGGAAGAAAATTGTAATCATGGGCGTACCAACCCAAATGTCGGTTACAACTGCGGAATAGAACGCGCTACTTTTGTAGGCCAAGAATTCGAATGGACCGTCAATAATACCGATCTTTTGAAGAACGCCGGACAATACCCCGAACTGGCCGTTATATAACCAAAGCCAACCAATACAGCCGATTGCCACTGGAATAATCCAGGGCGGCATCACAAGTACGCGGAAAATACCTTTTCCCGGTAATTTTGCGTTAAGAAGCGTTGCGCCGATCAAACCCATCACCAGTTTGAAGCACACGGAAATCAGCATCCAATAGAATGTACGACCGATTATCTTATGGAATTTGGACGATCCGGCGAGTTTTTCATAATTTTCTAATCCGACATAAGACTCGCCACCGATATTGGCGTTCGTGAACGAAAGGCGGACTGTTTCAATTAGCGGCCAAACCACAATGATCATCAAATACAATGCGGCAGGCGCGATCAATAACCACGCAAATGCCGATTGGGAGGAAAGTATCTTTGAAAGTCGATTTGACATTAAGCTCTCCCAAACTTGGTATTTCGTCGATCGCAAACTACAGATTGTTAGTCGAATCAGCTTTCTTGCAAATTATTAATACCAATTAGAACCGATTTGTAAACCACCTTAATGCCAATTTTTCTTTTGGCATTACTTTACCGCTATAAAACAATGCGTTATTGGAAAAATTAATTGGAAATGAACCACTCGATAGTCAAAACTGGCAACGCCTTTAACTTCGGACTTGCTTTGGTATTATATTTATATATGTTTATTTTGATAATAAGGAAGAACATCCATGGCGCCGAACGAAAATGATATCGCATCAATTATTGCTCAAAAGTCATGGCTCCAGCAAAGCGGCGGGCCAAGATACTTACAGCTACGCAAGAACTTGGCGCATGCCATCAACAGTGGCGCTCTAGAACCTAACTTCCCACTACCATCCGAACGGGAAATGGCGGAAATCGCTGATGTTTCCCGCGTAACAATCCGCAAAGCGATCAAGGTATTGGTTGATGACAATCTAGTTGTTCAGCACCGTGGATCAGGCACTTTCGTAGCGCCTCCAATTCAAAAATTGGAGCATTCGCTTTCGCGCCTTACATCGTTTACTGAAGACATGGAAAGACGCGGCAAGACATCCGAATCTACGATAATTCTTGCGGATGTATTTAACCCGTCACCTGATGAAATATTCGCGTTGGGGCTAATGTCAGGTCAAATGATCGCGCGAATCGAGCGTCTAAGATGTGCTGATGGCCAACCCATGGCAATCGAGCGCAGTTCAATATCGAGCGATGTGCTGCCCCATCCGGAAAATGTATCACAGTCACTGTATGATATATTGGACGAGCAAAATTTACGACCGGTACGCGCTATTCAAAAAATTTCGGCGACCATACTGAACAACGAGCAAGCCGAATTATTAAACGCAAACGTCGGCGGCCCCGCCCTGAAGATCACACGAACAGGTTATCTGGAATCTGGGCGCGCGATCGAGCTGACAGTAGGTATCTACCGCGGTGATGCGTATGACTTCATTGCCGAACTGACCACGTGAGATAATTAATGACTTCGACAATTGTATGGCAGTACCGAATTTCAAATGAACGCAGTTTAGTTGGAACCATCACTGACGTTCCAGACGACGCAACACTGTGCTTCAGTATGATGGTTCCCATTAAACCGGTTTCGGGGTGCACGCTTGTCAAAAACGTGGGTGGGTATTCTGAATTAGTTTTTCCAACCGGATCAAAAGATAAAACATTTTCAATTGAATTAGCACAACCTGAATTTAAGATTCAAAATCTCAGCTGGCTACCCAGGTACCCATTCCTTCGCGAGGTGGATGGTACGTGCACAGACGTTGAAGTAAATTTCACGCCCCCGAAAAAAACCGAGGCTAAGCATCCGGTTACGCCAGAGACTGACAATTTACGATTGGTTCCGCAGCCAACAAGCTGGGAACCATCCGGTAATACAATTACTATTGCGACCGGCTTGTCGTTGAATTCCGAACACCCTTTCGTTGATGCCTTCAAATCAGCGGATGAGTTGGCCAAAAGAAATGGAATTGACCCGCTTTTAGGCGGTGAAGTGAAACTAACGGTAGGTGATGATTTCGATGGGCCGGAAGATGGGTATCTGCTGAAGATTTCGGAAACTGGAATCGTCATTAACGCAAATTCGCGCGCCGGTGCATTTTATGCCGCAATTAGTCTTGTAAACCTTAACGTCACCTACGGTGGCACCATCCCGTGCGGCCTGATTACCGATGCTCCTCGTTTTGAATGGCGTGGGCAGCAACTTGATTGTGCCAGACATTTTTACGAACCAGATATATTGTTGCGGTTTGTAGACCTGCTTGCACTGATGAAACTGAACCGGTTTCACTGGCATTTCAACGATGATGAAACTTTTAGGCTCGAAGTCGAATGTTATCCCGAAATATGGCAAAAGACACGTATGCGCGGCGAGGGTAAGCTTCTGCCCGGGCTATTCGGTGGCGGTAAGGGACCAGCTGGTGGAAGTTATAGCCTAGATTTCGCTCGGGATCTTATTGAGCACGCCAAGAAGCTCGAAATCGAAGTATTACCAGAAATTGAAATTCCTGCTCATGCGTTCGCGCTTATTCAGGTATTCCCCGATTTGTATGACGATGACGACGAAAGCGAAGAACAATCTGTTCAAGGATATATCAGAAATACGATGAACCCCGCCAAACCGTTTATGTGGGAGTTTGTCGAAAACCTAATACGTGAACTTGCCGGCATATTCCCGTTTGGACATATTCATTTGGGATGCGACGAACGCCCACCCAAAGCATGGATGAATTCACCAGCGGCGAAGAAACTTATGCAACAGGAATCCCTTGCTAGCCTAGACGATTTGCAAGGCTGGACGATGGAAAAGATTGGCGCAATCGTGAAGGCGCAGGGGTGTCAGCCCTGTGCATGGGAAGAAGCCGCCTACGGATCGAACGGCGGTATTGGAAACGACGCAATATTATTTTCTTGGACCGGACAAGGTCCTGGATTGGAGGCCGCCCGAAAAGGTTACAAAGTGGTAATGAGCCCGGCGCAACACCTTTACTTTGATATGGCAAAGAGTAATTCATTCAACGATTGCGGTGGCATATGGGCGGGCGCGCTCGCATTGGGAAAAACCGTAGAATGGTTGCCCGTACCAGCCGACGAGCCGAAACTGGAAAAAAACATAATTGGCGTTGAAGGGGCATTTTGGGGGGAACTCACGACCCAAGACAATGAAATGGAATCAATGATTGCGCCACGTATTCTTGGGCTTGCGGAAATTGCTTGGCGCACAAAAGAAAACCCTGCGGATGCAATCTCAATTTTGCAGGCGGAAAAATTTTATAACGTTCTGTTTAGGAAAATCGGGTGGTCGACCGAATAGTTGAATGACTAGAGCAACCGAACCTTCGGCTCGCCCAGTTGTCCAAGTATGAGCAGCATTGCATCAACGGTCGCACGGTCAGTCATTTTAATCGGCTCTGGATTGTTAAAGCCGAAGTGATCTGAAGATTTCTTGAGAGCGGTGCAAGAACTGTGAACATCCATTACAGATGTTGTGCGCACGATTTGAGATACATTTCCGACATTAATCCCACTTCCGGGCATGAGGGCAGCATCTTGAATACCAAATTCAAAACTTAGGATGCCCCGAATGCCACATTCAACAAAGTGGCAGCGACCCTACTTGAACTAACTGCAGATTGTCGCCATTGGCCAGATGCCCGAGAAACCTTGATTTTGCTGAGCCTTATTCTGTTGGGATTACTCGGCAACCACAATTTTGTTACGATGTTTTTCGGAGTGAACTTCCTGTTTGGAAGTATAGCTACGATGATTGCAGTCCGTACGTCGGGAACCATATGGGGGACGGTGGTCGGGATTGCAGTCGGTTCCTACACATACTTTCTATGGGGGCACCCCTACGCGATCATAATCTTCGGTCTGGAAGCCCTATTCGTTGGTATGATTTGTTGCTCTTTGAAAAGAAACCTTATGGTTACAGCCGATATTCTCTATTGGATATTGTTGGGGGGCCATTGGCTTGGGTGTTGTATTCCAGTCAGTTGGGGTTGTCGGACACGTCTACAACCCTGATTGTTCTGAAACAAACTACTAATGGCATCTTGAATATTATCGTCGCTAATATGATTGTTCAAATTGCTCCCAGACTTATCTGGGATGGCGTACGAGAGCACATAATAAATACTTCATCGTGGTCCATTCGGGGCGCAATTAGTATATTGGTTATGGGCATGATTTTCTTTCCAATGTTGGGGCAATTGGCAATATCGGGAAGGGGTGAATTTGAAAGAAATCGACAAGTATTAAGCCAACTCACAAAAGCTAAAGCGGAAAATGTAGCTAATGGACTGGAAGAATCTCTTCAATCCTACATAGCAATATTGTCATCTTTGACAGCCATGGAGTTATCAGATGGTAACCAAGCCCGGGAAACGTGGCCAAAAATTGTCGAAGAATGGACAAATACGTTTATGCCGGAATTACATAATCTTGAAATAACTTCTCCTGAAGGAGAAATAATATTTTCTTATCCGAATAACCATTCTGGAAAATCTAAATATGCAATGAAATTATATCGTTAAAAGCTGGACAATATTACTTATCCGCGGTCCACTTTTATAATGAGCTTGATAAGACGAAATTTTCAATGATCGTCCGGTTATCGGGAGAAAACCGTCTGATCAGCACCTTTTCCTCGGAGGTTTTTGAAACGCACCTAAAAGAAGCCACTCAGGATATGCAGAGTATTGAATTGCTTGATGGAAATGGTAACATTTTATCATGCAACGGCAATTTAAATTTAACTGGGCTCGTTCGAAGCGTCAATTCCAACCATCTCGAACCTTCAAGAGAACACCTTTCCGACATGATGCGTTGGAGTAACAGCTATTGGGAAGAAACAACTTCCTTTATGAAAGGTAGCGATTGGACCATTCGTGTAGCTACGCCTATGAAGGACATGGTCTATACTCTTCAAAAGTTTTACATAAAAAGTCTGCTGGTAATGCTCTTCATATCCATTGCAGCGATGACATTTCTTCTGTTCTTTATACACACGGTGCCTTGGGAAGTAGAGCGTACGCGCCCTCAGATGAGAACTTAATGTTCCGTCCTTCACAACCCAAATCAACCGACCCTGAACAGCAATACTGTACACTTCTGGACTAAGTGCTGTCAGATCACCCCCAATTGCAACCAGTGCCATCGTAGTTTCTCTCAGCATGGATGTGAAAATTATTTGCATAGGGAGAGAAGTTGCCCTCTCAGCCAGTCTTGATCTCGTGGCTCAATTTAGCAGAGACACCCTTCCAATATATTTCGCGGAAGAATTGATCCGTGATGTCGTGGAATTATAGTCCTGAGGCGAAGGCGGCGGAACTTTACATCAAATTAACACATACTTTCATACATTCAGAATAAATATTGATGTAGATTGCGCCAATTCTCTACATAGGCAATCAAGTATCGATATGTTTGCTCAAGACATTGGAACCGAATGCAGTGACAGGACATAGCATGACACGCAGCAACGAAAGTAAATTGACCGGGTACGCCCATATGATACGCTTGCTACGCTCGCTCGAATCTGACTTAGGCCTAAGCGATTTTTCTCCGCTTGAACGCAGCATCATCGCTACGCTTTCACTCGAAGAATACGGGGCTGGGGCCAGAACTGAATCTATTCAGAACAACAAGATTTTGGACTATCCAACACAGGCATCCTTCTACAGAGCGTTAAAAAAACTCCGCCAGAAGAACGTGGTCGAGACCGTCGGTGACCGGAAAACCGGCATATACCGGTTGGTGCAAGCAACTTAAGTGGTTAACTAAGGTTTTCTATCTTGTGCCAGCAATTTTCTTATCTGCGCTGTTTTTATAGAGGACAAGATGACCTTCACTGTAGATCACTCGATGGGGGCCGATCATTAAGCTTGAAAAAATAATATGCGGACGCTCCAGTTGAATTGGTGTTTTGATTTTACAAAGTACTGTCGCCGATGGTGCAATTAGTGATCCGCCGCAACGCGTCAGGCGAAATCACCGGTTTAGTTGGTGTTGGGCAGGATATCACGGAACACAACCGGGAGTTTGTTAGGCAAAAACAGGTTGCCGATGAGCTTACCCAGTTGATGGATGCGGCCAACACCCCGATTTTTGGCATAGATACGGATGGCAACGTTAACGCGTGGAACCAGCGTGTGACGGACATCGCCGGTTATTCCAAGTAGGTATGTGAGGGTGTAAGTGAGTTCAGCCGGCTCAGTGGCCATCCAGCGCGCCCACGAGGCATTCTAGGGAGGGTGACGCGATGGTTAATACCTATAAATATTGCTCAAAGAGGGCTGTATCCTGCTGGATACAACCGGCTTGGCCGCCTGAATACCACCCAACCTAAAGGAGCCTTAGATGGCCTATGTAACCCCGACAGAATTCGTCACAAAAATGATTGACGCCGGAGAATCCAAAGTCTTCATGTCGACCAAGGATACGCTAATTCGGTCTTACATGGCGGGGGCAATTTTGGCGCTGGCAGCAGCATTTGCTATCAGTATCAACGTTAACACAGGTCAACCATTAGCGGGCGCTGTCCTGTTCCCGGTCGGCTTTGCGTTGCTATATCTGCTCGGCTTTGACCTTCTAACGGGCGTGTTCACCATCGTGCCAATGGCACTAATTGACAAACGCCCCGGCGTGACAATAGGCGGTGTCCTACGAAACTGGAGCCTTGTATTCGTCGGCAACTTTGCGGGCGCATTCACCGTGGCCGTATTCATGGTCATCAGCTTTACTTACGGTTGGTCCGAAGCACCCAATCTCGTCGGTCAAAAAATCGGCGTGATTGGCGAAAATCGCACAATTGGTTATCAGGAACACGGCGCAAACGGCATGCTGACATTGTTTATCCGCGGTGTGCTGGCTAACTGGATGGTTTCTACCGGTGTAGCTGCCGCCTTCATGTCCACCCAGGTTTCCGGCAAAGTAATCGCCATGTGGATGCCAATCACGTTGTTCTTCTACATGGGTTTCGAGCACTCCATCGTGAACATGTTCCTGTTCCCGTCGGCTCTGATGCTGGGTGGCAGCTTTACAATCTCCGACTACCTGATCTGGAATGAAATCCCGACAATTCTGGGCAACCTTGTGGGCGGTCTGACATTTGTGGGTCTGACGCTTTATTCAACTCATATCAAAACCGGTCCAAAAACAACGCAATGACTGTTCCGGCAAAGTAAACGGATTAGCATAGCCTTATCCTCACCCTAGAGCAGAATCCAGCTTTAGAGGCTCATAGAGAGTCACTGACTGGCTTTGAACGCGAAGGGATGGATTGTGTTTGGTACATGCACTCGTGTTCAATCGAAGAAGATAGAGCTTCACAAGCCTAGACAGGTTACTGGCAGGGCAAAGTTTGCCCCACCTCTTGATTAATATGCTGCGCCCTTTGCTTGGTTAGCTCGTTTCCACAAATGTTGAACATTGCGAAAATTGCATAGCTCAACGAGATCGCTTAAATCATTGGCCGCTGCCAGTGGTCGAATATGGTCTACTTCCCAGTGGCCGTAGTTATTCCAAGACATCCCTTCAGTAAATTGTCTGTCTCATGTCCACTCCTCAGTGGTTACGATGAGCCAGAAACACTCTCTTATCAAATTACCCTATTTGGACCCATAGGCGCTGACGTTAGACATTGGAACAACAAAAATGAAACAAATTGAAAACCGCCTCTCGAAACTTGAAAAAGCGACTAAGTTAAAACCATGCGTCTGGGTGTTTGTTCCAGAATCTGACTATCCAGATCGCGACGAGATTGACACCGACGAACTCAGGCAAATTGCTGAGAAGAAATTTGGAATTACAAATTTTTACCTGTCGGCTTTTACATCCAGCGAAGTTACTGAACCGCGTTTCCAAGTGATCGAAGATTTCAAAGCATATTTGGAAGAATTAGGCGGCGGTAAGCGGATAGGTGAAAAGTAATTGTTCTGTCTAAAGGATAGCTTTCTCGATCGTGACGTCGGTGTAGCCGGCGATGGCAATGTCGTGGGCGTCTCAGATGTCCACTAAGGGCGGG
>JBBWVU010000014.1:0-23376 GCA_050256375.1 Paracoccaceae bacterium
GCCTCCATACAAATGCCATACGGTGACCTTGCCATCTTCCTTGCCGTCTTTGTAATTTATTTCCATATATTTCTGACGATTCTCATAATAGGTGTATTTAGTTTCACCGATAGCTATTGATGCGATAACAACTGAAAAAAAATATCCCTAAAAGAAGTCTAAACATTTGCTTTCCTCTTTTATAAAATGGACTCAACTCCACGGTTGAGTGACGCCAATATTTTGTCAAAAATGTGTTAATTGTATTTTCTAAATGAGAAATGTTGTGCGAAATTATGCAGCGTTGGCCATATTTACGGCTCAGGCGCGTGGTGCTGACGAATTCAAATAAAATCCCCTAAATTTAAGCCAGCGAAAGCCGTGTAGTGCAAAAGTCACAGTCGGGTTCATCGCATCTCTAGAGAGCTGGAGCTGAAGGAGTGGATAAGTGCTGATACTTCTAATAACTCTCGCCCTTGCGAATTTCGCAGGCCGGAATCAAATTAACATGTAATCAAGAACTAGCTCGCGAATGACGACAACCCTAGGAATAGGATACTGGAAATAAGTGCTGCGGCTGGTACTGTAATGATCCATGCCGCAATTATCGTCATTAAATGCGAACGCCGCACTAACTTGCGGTGCTTGCGTTTTGGCGTACCTATCTTGCTAGCTTCGTCTGTCATTACCGCTGCGACGGCTTTTTTGTTGGTAGTGAAACGCCAATGAGCTTCACGGAAAAATCCTACCCCAAAAATAGCACCGACGGCTATATGGGTCGAGCTAACAGGCAGACCTAACCACGACGCGATAATTACTGTAATTGCGGCAGACAAGGCCACACAATAGGCACGCAGTGGGTTCAACTTCGTAATTTGCTCGCCAACCATTCTGATTAACTTTGGACCGAATAACAGTAATCCGAACGAGATCCCAAACGCACCTACAACCATCACCCAAATCGGAATAGTCACCTTTGAAAGAACTTCCCCAGCTTCAGCCGTGTGTACAATCGCCGCAAGCGGTCCAATTGCGTTAGCTACATCGTTCGCGCCGTGCGCAAATGATAATAGTGCCGCCGCAAAAATCAGAGGGATTTTAAACAGCCCTCTTATCGTTTTCTTGGTGTTCTCTTTTCCTTCAGACATCTTAACAATCATGGGTCTGGTTGCAAAGTATACGAGTACAAAGGCAGCCAAACCGATTAACAGCGCCATCTCGATGTCGATTTTGATGATCTTCTTTAAACCCTTAACCGCGAGATAGGTTGAAAACGCACCTGCCATAATTCCGATTAAAACTGGCACCCAACGACGGGCTGCGGCGATTTTATCCTGCTTGTCCGATACTTGCGATTTGATAAACCACAGGATTAGCGCAGCAATTATCCCGCCAAGCATAGGCGAGACGACCCAACTAGCCGCAATTTGCGCCATTTTGGGCCAATTTACTGCTGCCATGCCTGCGGCAGCAATACCCGCCCCCAATACCCCACCAACAACCGAGTGCGTAGTGGAAACTGGCGCACCAATCCAGGTCGCCAAATTTACCCAGACAGCAGCGGAAATAAGCGCGGCGAACATCGCCCAAATAAACACTTGGGGGTCGCCAATAGCAGAAGGATCAATAATGCCTTTTGAAATTGTTCCAACAACGTCCCCGCCGGCCAACAACGCTCCTGCGCTCTCAAAAACCGCAGCGATTATCAAGGCGCCAGTCATGGATAGGGCATTTGCCCCCACCGCTGGCCCTACATTGTTGGCGACGTCGTTGGCGCCAATATTCAACGCCATATAGGCGCCAACTGCAGACGCTGCGATAATAACATAGCTTTCTGAATTCCATCCCAATACCAAACTGGCAATCAGGCCGGCAATCAGAATGAAAGCAAATCCGATGGACGGTGCAAGAAACTGCCTGCGCGTTGCGCTTGCCGCTTGCTCCAATGAAACGCGGCTTCTGAGATCGCGATCCAGCGTTCTGTTCGGTCTAGGTTGCTTGACCATAATATCATCTTTCGTTGCATACCGTTGGCGCTGAAAGCTCAGCTAATGATTCCTTTCGCTAGATACTAAAATATTTGCAGCTTGTGCGGTAAAATTAGTGGTTGTCATAATAAATTCACATTACGCACCCTTCGGTCGATATCTTACGGCCGTCGTATAAACGAATACCCCTACCGAAGGTGCGTTGCACAAAAATTACACGTGGTTTTACGGTCCGTGTAATTACAAATAATCACAACATAATTCATCGCCAGCATTACTATCACAATCCGCGTGTCGGGGGTTCAAGCCGCACTTCCGCTACGAACACCTTCTTCAATAAATATAATTCCACGGCGGTGAACGTATCGGGATCCCGATAATTCTGACATCAATATTCCCGCGAAATATGCAATCTAAAAGATTTCATGGATGCCATCAAAACAGCGCGATGTTCTGCCTTAATTATCAACTCCACCGAAGTCGTCATGAGAATCCGTAAGTATCCATATCTCGTTTAGAGTTATAACTGATATTATTGGGGAAAATTCGATAAATGACCGGACAGACTTAAATTTGATTAAAAGGAATCCTACTTGAAGCGCCGCCGGTTAAGCGAATTTCCACTCCATAATCGCGGTGAAACCCGAAATTTATATGAAAATTAATTTAGGGGTATCCAATACTCCGTCTCTATCCTCAAATGCTCTTTCAGCTAAAAATGTGTTTAGCACTTCCCGTCGAACGGCAATATAACATGAGGGGCCAGTATTTGGGGAATTTGACCATCGCGTCATTACTAAGATCAGCGCTACCAACATGATCCGCGTGTCCGGTGTTCGGGTCCCCTCCCGACACCAAGACCTTTGACGAAAGTGATTTTGTGGCTACGACTTGTCGGGATCCTGACGCCTTGTATGTACCTCGAAGAATCAAACAATACTGATGCATCGAATGAAAATATTTTCAGCCGTTAACGCTCCGAACCATCACTTCGACTGCTTTTATAACGTCAGACGATTATGCTGGGGCCAAATCCCCGGGGCATGTTGATAGTTTTATTACCAAATTCCAGAGAAGTATCTCTGCCGTGTTTTTCTTTTACTTTAATCACCCTCAGGATGTGGTCGCCTGTTTCCTTGACCAGGCGCCCGACAGTCGTTGGGCGAAATCCTTATCAACATGTTCCTGCTGCATAATACCGCGTCACTAGAGGATGATCGAAGACGGTTTGCATGAGTATTCGTCCGTTAGGGCCCACATTCCATCTCGCGACGTAAGGTTCATCTTGCTTGCCGAGTTCTACAGTGTTGGTAATATCAACATTATTATTGTTCTGCAAAATACATATAAATCAGAATACGACACCATGAACGCTGTACCGAAAAAGGAATCACAATGGAAATCACTTCTGGAACCGCAGCGGTTGTAACTGGCGCATCATCCGGCCTCGGGGCCGCCGTAGCCGAGTATCTGGCTGGTCAAGGCGCGAAAGTGGCCATTCTTGACATGAACGTTGAGCAGGGTGAGGCAGTGGCGGCAAGCATTGGTGGCGTTTTCTGCCAAGTCGATGTGACCGAACCTGAAAGCGTTACCGCGGCATTGACGAAAGCGCGCACGGCCCATGGGCAGGAACGTATCTGCGTAAACTGCGCAGGCATTGCTCCTTCGGCCAAAACTGTTTCGCGCGGGGCGGTCCACGATGCCGACCTGTATAAAACAGTCGTTACAGTTAACCTGATCGGTACGTTCAACGTCGCGTCGCAGTCGGCACTGGGCATGACCCAGTCCAACACCATTGGTGAAGATGGCGAGCGCGGCGTAATTATTAACACCGCCTCGATCGCAGCTTACGAGGGGCAAATTGGTCAGGCTGCCTATGCCTCGTCCAAAGCTGGTGTCATCGGATTGACGCTGCCCATGGCGCGCGATTTGTCCAAATCCGGCGTCCGCGTTCTGGCGATTGCGCCCGGTATATTTGAAACGCCGATGCTGACGGCGTTCCCGCAGGAAATTCAGGACGCACTAGCAGCCGATATTCCGTTCCCCCGCCGCCTTGGTAAATCAAGCGAATTTGCATCGCTTGTCGGGCATATGATTACAAACACTATGCTGAACGGCGAGGTGATCCGTATCGACGGCGCCACTCGCTTGAAAGCCAAATAGATAGGATAGAATAACGGGTTAACTTGACGGTATAACCGTCTAGTTGATGTATTGCCCTAAATGTAACCATATGTCAGGACAGGCGTTGCGTGTTGGTAGTGCTATCCGGCTTTAGGAGAAACAAGCGATGCTTAGCGGTATCAAAATTCTTGAAATCGAGGGGCTTGGCCCTGCCCCCTTCGCAGGCATGCATTTGGCCGATCTAGGTGCGGAAGTTATCGTGGTAAATCGGCCTGGCGGCCAGAAAACGCCAGGCTTACCTCAGCAACAAATACTTGATCGGGGGAAAAGATCGATCGAACTGGACCTCAAGAACCCGAATGACATCAAGGTAGTCAAAGCGCTGGCCGCCGAAAGCGACGCGCTAATCGAAGGGTTTCGACCGGGCGTGATGGAGCGCCTTGGCCTTGGACCGGAAATACTGAATACCGTTAATCCAGCATTGGTTTACGGGCGTATGACCGGCTGGGGGCAAACAGGACCAATGTCCAAACAGGCAGGACATGACTTGAATTACATCAGCGTGTCTGGGGCCGCGTGGTATGCTTCGGACGCGGGTTCGCCTCCATTCACTCCGCCGACATTGGTTGGTGATATCGGCGGTGGAGCACTGTATTTGGTGATCGGCATTATAAGCGGCGTATTGAACGCCCGCACTACCGGAAAAGGCTGCGTTGTCGACGCCGCCATTTATGATGGATCCGCCCATATGATGAACTTGTTGATGACACTGCGCCAATCTGGCGGCTTCGTCGACAAGCGCAATGCCAGTATTCTTGACGGTTCACACTGGAGCCGAGCGTACCTAACCTCCGACTGCGGGTATATGAGCGTACAATGTCTCGAACCCAAG
The DNA here is from genome assembly GCA_050256375.1 of Paracoccaceae bacterium. Taxonomy (GTDB): domain Bacteria; phylum Pseudomonadota; class Alphaproteobacteria; order Rhodobacterales; family Rhodobacteraceae; genus NORP23. The sequence goes on from JBBWVU010000014.1 coordinate 4,984, forward strand.
TTTTATGCAGAATTTCTAAGTTGTATGGGCCAGTCAGACAATCCGGCATTGGCCGACCAATACGACCAAGCTCAATGGCCAGAACAAACGCGTATCATTAGCGATATTTTTAAATCTCGCACTAGGTCCGAATGGGAACAAGTGTTTGAAGGTACAGACGCCTGCACTGCACCTGTTCTCTCGCCGGAACAAGCCAGCAAACATCCGATGAACGATGCACGTCAGGTCTGGCTAACGGAAGGTGATACCCTACAAGCCGCCTCTGCACCGAGATTCTCGGGAACTCCGGTAAAAGCAGCCCCCTCTATTCCGGAGCGCGGCGAGCATACAATAGAGATTTTAGCAGAACTAGGAATGTGATCTGACGGTTGGTGTTGTGCGCAAATACCCAAAACGGCCTTCGGCATAACGTTTGATCCGTTAATTACACGTGACAACACAAAAACACGGTTACAGAACCGATTTTTTCTGCTTAGGTCAAATTGAAGAGATTCGCAGAAGACTAAAACCCGTTAGCAACGAACGTATATCCGATTGGATGGAAACTCGAAGTCTACCTCCCCCCCTTTCCGCAAAAGCCAAAATGAATCGATTGAAAGCCAGAAACATGCCAACCAGCTTTTTCTCCGCGCCAGGAAAATTTCACCGAGGAAACTTGCACACGCATTCGACCAATTCTGACGGGGTATTATCCCCAGAAGAGGTTTGCCGACGTTACCAAGCCGAAGGATATGACTTCATATCGTTGACCGATCATTTCGTCGGGCTTTACGATTATCCAATCTCGGATACCACCGCTTTTCACAATGGCACCTTTACGACGATTCTCGGAGCCGAGTTGCATACAGGAGCAATGGAAAACGGCAATATCTGGCATATCGTGGCAGCCGGGCTTCCATTAGATTTTGCAGCGCCTGATGCCCCGAATTTGCGAACCGTGAACGGAGCGGAAACCGGCGCAGCGCTCGCCCGGCGTGCGCGTAACGCTGGCGCGTTCGTTGCGATCGCGCATCCACATTGGTCTGGAATGACCGAGGCAGACGCACGCACCATCGACGCGGCCCATTCGGTGGAAATCTACAATCATGGCTGCATCGTTGATAATGATCGCGGCGAGGGTTTTCTAACATTGGAACAACTGCTGCGTGAGGGGCGCAAACTGAATCTGATCGCGACAGACGACGCACATTTCAATACACCCGACTTTTTCGGTGGCTGGGTCATGGTAAAAGCGATAGAAAATACACCTGAAGCGTTGGTAAATGCATTAAAAGCCGGCGAGTATTATTCCAGCACCGGTCCCGAAATAAAGAACATCCGCTTTGACGATGATGGCATTCGGGTCGATTGCTCGGCTGCCGTAACGATTATCGTTCAAGGAGAAGGAACGTCGATGGCTACGCTACATGGCGAGTCAATAACTTCTGCAAGCCTTTCGCTAGAACGCTTGGTCAATTCACCATGGATTCGCGTCACGGTTATCGATCGCGCAGGGAAACGAGCTTGGTCAAATCCGATCTGGATCGAGGGATAAGCGCTATCAGAGTTGTGTGCCGCCCAGAAGGCAGTTTTGGCCTTGCCAAGCTTACTTCACCATTAGCGACCATCGGATAACTGCCCGACTTCCGCAAACGGAAATCTGAACAGATATATTAATATGTGTCCGGATTTTCAGAAGTGGTGGGCGACCCTGGAATCGAACCAGGCGTGGGTCACCCCGAGGGAGTTACAGTCCCCTGCCACACCTTGCGGCCTGACGCCCAATCACTTCTGAAGGGGTGAATAATCGTCCTGTCATTCCGCGTCAACACGAAAACACCTGTTTGATGAAAATTCGACTCGTGAGCAGGCACTAAGCAATTAATTGATGCTTTTTCTACTTAACGGTTCAGTGAATGGTTGGTCGTATTTCCCGATACGATTGACAGAAGAAAACCCCCGAAAAAGACTTCGCCACCAATAATTATCAATGTCACTGCCGCGGACAGATTGCGTATTTCATTCAACGGTCCATAGCCCGACGCAATCCAGCCACCGGTAATGATACCACCCCAAATAATGCCGCTACCCATCAGCCCCAATCCAGCCAGCACCCAGTAATGCAGACGTGACAGGCTAAGGAATTGTCGAAGCAAAGGATTGGGCAGGCGGAATTCCTCGCGGTAGCCTTGCACCAACGCGGTTAGGCCGAAAAGCCCTGTTTGCACCCCAAGTACCAGTGCTGCGGATGCTACAATGGCCCAGTGATCGCCGATCTCGAATGCACCGATCGGAACAAGTTCGACATCGTTGGAAATAAGCAAGATCGAGATTATCAAACCGAAGACGATCAAAATCGCAGACGGAATAATGAAAAGCCACGTCGGGCTTAGCATGAACATATAAAACGGGTGGCGCAGGCCATCACGCCACGGCCTAAGATGCGGAGGTCGCCCTCTTTGATCTGGTGACAATGCCACCGGAACTTCGGCAAATTTCAACTTCAGCAAAACCGCTTTCAGAACGATTTCGGAGGCAAACTCCATCCCAGTTGCGGTTAGGTTCAAACGATTCAACGTATCACGAGATAACGCCCGTAAACCACAATGGGAATCACTGATCGGGGTACGAAACAGGATGCGCAGAATCGCCGACAACACCGGATTGCCAATATGGCGATTTTTCCACGGCATTGCGCCCGGTTTAATCTCGCCCTTGAAGCGAGATCCCATGCAGATGTCGGCCCCTTGCAGCAAGGCCTCGACCATGGGGACGGGTTCAACAAAATCGTAGGACATATCGCTGTCGCCTATGACGACAAATTGCCCGGTAGAGCTGGCAAAACCAGCCGAGAGGGCCGCGCCATAACCCCGCTGCACCACACCGACAACACGCGCGCCGGCTGCGCGGGCCATATCCTGACTGCCATCGGTGCTGCCATTATCAGCTACAACAACCTCGCCTTCCAGCCCGTGCCGCTCGCGTAAAATCTTCAAAGCCTGTTGCGCGCGCTCTACACTGGGAGTGACTTAAGCTGCCTCGTTCAGGCATGGAAGCACTATCGAGACGGAATGTTTTTCTGAAATCATTTTCTTGCCATAAATATTTTATTAACGATAGACGCATGGTCATTGGACCGCAAGCGTGTTGCAAATCCACTGTCAACGTGGCAATGCTCGGCACTTGCAATACAGGAAACCAATATGGCCCCGCGCAACAAGAAAAAACCGGTATGGATCGTAGAAAAAGAACGGACGCGGGCGGCTAGTTATGCCGAAACGTTTTGGTTGTTCGGTATCCATGCGGTGCGCGATGCGCTGGAAAACCCGATGCGCGAAAAGTTGCGGCTGGTTGTTACCAAGAATGCCTATGACCGCTTGACCGAAGCGATTGATAAGTCAGGCGTCGAGCCGGAAGTCGTTGACACCCGTCGATTCGACGTTCCACTGGACCCGCAATCGGTGCATCAAGGTGCAGCATTAGAGGTGAAACCGCTAGATTGGGGTTCAGTCTCGGAAATTTGTGCCCCGCGTGATGAGGCACCTTTGGTTTTGCTGTTGGACCGAGTGACAGACCCGCATAACGTCGGGGCGATCCTGCGCTCTGCCGAGGTGTTCGGGGCGCGTGCCGTAATTGCGCCAATGCGCCATTCGGCCCCTGAAACGGGCGCACTGGCAAAAACCGCGTCTGGCGCGCTGGAACGGCAACCCTATATGCGGATCCGCAACCTTGCCAAGGCTATGACCGCGCTGCGGGAAATGGGCTATTTTATCATAGGGTTGGATGGCGAAGCTGACATGACGTTGGAAAAGGCCGTTGCTGATTTACCCAACGTGCCAATCGCGCTGGCTTTAGGGGCTGAAGGGCCGGGGTTGCGTGATTTGACCAAGGAAACTTGCCACCGGATGGCAAAAATTCCATTTGCAGGGGCGTTCGGCTCGCTGAATGTGTCAAATGCGGCGGCGGTTTCTTTGTATGCCATGAACCGATGGAAAGCTGACTTTAGCACCGATTAGGCGGATTCTGGCCCAAAACAAGCTACCGATCACAATAATCTAAAATGCTCTTTAAATCGGGCGGTACTAGCTTACGTATATTAACGAAGCGGGCAATGGAACTCGCCCGTTTCCATCACTGTCCCTCGTTCCAAACCTGCGCCCGGTTCGTCCGGGCGCTTTTTTGTCTGGCGGACGGAAAATATCGGACGTATGCTTCGCCACATGACGGACCACTCTAACACCTTCCTGCACAACCTTCTGACAGAAACCAAAACCATCGCGATGGTAGGTGTTTCGTTGAACGAGTTGCGGCCCTCGTATTTCGTGGCGCGATATCTGAATCTGAAGGGGTACCGGATCATCCCAATCAATCCCGGACAGGCAGGAAAAACCATGTTCGGGCAAATGATCTATGCCTCTTTGTCCGACATTCCACCCGAAGTTGGCCCCATCGAAATGGTCGATATTTTTCGTCGCTCAGAGGACGTTGGTACAATTGTCGACGATGCCATCAAGTTCCTTCGAAATCGCGGCTTGCGTACGATCTGGATGCAGGTTGGCGTGGTTAACGAGGCAGCCGCCGCGGTGGCAACGACGTCTGGCCTTAACGTTGTCATGAATCAGTGTCCAAAAATTGAACACCAGCGTCTTTTCGGCGAGCTGCGCAAAGCAGGGTTCAACACAGGCGTAATCTCGTCGCGCCTATAAATTATTTCAACTGACGGAGTCTTCCATGTCCGAAAATCCATACGGTTTCGATACGCTGCAAATCCATGCGGGCGCACGTCCTGATCCTGCGACGGGCGCACGACAAACGCCGATTTACCAGACAACAGCCTATGTTTTTCGCGATGCCGACCACGCCGCGGCTTTATTTAACCTGCAGGAAGTCGGATTTATATATTCACGCCTGACGAACCCAACGGTCGCAGTTTTACAGGAACGAATTGCAACACTGGAGGGGGGCGTTGGTGCCGTGGCCTGTTCATCAGGGCACGCGGCCCAGATCATGGCGCTGTTTCCGCTTATGCGACCTGGCGACAATGTTGTCGTTTCAACGCGACTTTACGGCGGGTCTATCACTCAGTTCAGCCACACGATCAAACGGTTTGGTTGGTCGGCAACTTTCGTTGACTTCGACGATCTAGATGCAATCAAAGCCGCCGCTGACGATAAAACCAAAGCCATATTCTGCGAAAGCATCTCCAACCCAGGCGGCTATCTGACCGATATTCCTGCTGTGTCCGCTGTCGCCGACGCGCTTGGTCTGCCGTTGATTGTTGATAATACACTGGCCACGCCTTACCTATGCAGGCCGATCGAACAAGGGGCAACGCTGGTAGTCCACTCCACCACCAAATACCTGACAGGCAACGGCACAGTAATGGGCGGCGCCGTCGTAGACAGCGGCAATTTCGACTGGTCCGCCAGCGACAAATTCCCGTCCCTTTCCCAGCCTGAACCCGCCTATCACGGCATGACCTTTCACGAAACGTTCGGCGCGTTAGCTTTCACCTTCCATGGCATTGCAATCGGGCTGCGCGATCTGGGGATGACCCTGAATCCACAGGCCGCTCATTACACTTTGATGGGGATCGAAACGCTTAGCCTGCGGATGGAACGGCATGTCGAGAACGCCTTGACAGTCGCAACTTGGCTGGAGAATGACCCGCGGGTGGATTTCGTCACCTACGCTGGACTGGCCTCCTCGCCTTACAGTGATCGGGCGAAGGCGCTGTATCCCAACGGGGCCGGTGCTTTATTTACTTTTGCCGTCAAAGGTGGGTACGAGGCGTGCGTTAAACTCGTCGATAGTGTCCAAATTTTCAGCCATGTTGCAAACATTGGTGACACGCGCAGCCTGATTATCCATTCGGCATCCACCACGCACCGACAGTTGACCCCTGAACAGCAAGAAGCCGCAGGAGCAGCGATAAATGTAGTGCGGCTATCAATCGGAATAGAGACCGTAGATGATTTGATCTGCGATCTTGATCAGGCATTAAGCGCCGCGACGAAATAACAAGCCATTTCCCGCGCATAAGGCAAACCTTTGCACGGGGATTGAAAAACGTCTCTACAAAGTCTTGTCGAACCTATAACATTAGTCGGGTATTTTAGTTTCCTCCGCTTGATCTGCGCGAGGGTGGTTAAGGGCAGTTTATTAATGCAACCGGTTCTAGCACTGGAACTATCTTCGGATGGAATCCTGCTACACAAACTGTCTTACGACGGTGTGTGGCGCAAAATTGCGGCTGCCGCACTGAATGATCCATTTCTTCCCAAGAAAATGAATGCGATGCGGCATGCAGCGCGTGCTTCGCAGGGACGATTCTTCAAAAGTCAGATATGGTTGCCACCGGAACAAATCAAAGGACTGGAAGTCAAACTTACAGCTCAGGATACCGAAGAACGACAGGCCGAAGCCGAAGCGTTGGTGCGCGCTGACCCGGCGTTCTCGGACGGTGATTATATCGTTCAGTTTGGTGAGGAAGACGTCAACGGGAACGTCAAAATCGCCGCGATCAACCGCGCTGTCCTAAATGAGGCCAACCGTTTTGCCAGCGGATACGGGTTCGGAAGTGCTGGCTTCACATCGCGAAACCGGATCGAAGGGTTTTACGAACAACCATATTTTTCAATATCCGCCCCACCCAAAGTCAAGATAAACTATGCCAAGGTGGGCTTTTACGGCGGCGTAACCGCCTTGGTCTTTACCATCGCTGCGGCAGGGTATTGGACATATTTCAACATTGATTTCACCCCCGATACCAGTGCCGAAATCGAGGCGATCGAAGGGCGCGTTCTGGAAATAGACGAAGACCCCCGCGCACCGATACGGCCCACGGATATCGCCTCGAACGCGGAACACCGATTGCCGGAAACTCTTTCTGGTGCCGAATTTTTGAATGTTTTGCCAGAACATGACCCATCGGTCACAGTGTTCGAAGTTTTGATTAGACAACCACCGCTGGCATCATCTGTTGCCGTCACGGATGCCCCTCGCCCGACCGAACCGTTAAGCTTGATCAACTCTACCTCGGCATCGCCCGTAGCGTTGGCAAACATAGCACCCGACAATTTACCAGCTCCGGAAACTGCAGGATTTCCTGTTATTGCCACCAAAAACATCTTGGTCTTAGACTCGTCTTCGGGCTCTGAATTCAGCGCTGGCCAAGCTATGATCCGCTATAACGCAATCGATGTAGCTACGACATATATCAGTTCGCCTCGTCTGACCGATGTATTGCCAAACGAAGACAGCACCGTAGTTTTGGCCGCGCAGTTGCGAAAGTATAATGATAGCTTGGGGCTGACACAGGTGCGCAGTAACAACGCGGCACAAATACAACTGGCCCGAAACAATACCTTGCAAAGAACACTAACAAGAATCGTCTCAGGTCGTCCACAAATCCTTCCGGTATTGCGCGGGGGCATCGAAATCTCTGATGTTCCGATTATTCCGCCCGCACCAGCGATGACGATTGCGCAGCTTCAGGGCCTTGCCCCCGTTGTTAGTCAAGGGTTCCCGCCCATCACCCCGACGTTGCGGGACGGGCGAAATCTGCGCGACCTCCCTGATGATTCGCCGCCCGCGCCAGCCGTCACAGATACAACCGAGCCTGCCGAAGAAATCGCTGAACCCGTCGTGCAATTCACCACGATCATTTCAGGTTTAACAACAGAACAATTGCAACGCATTCCGCCTAGGGTGTTCGAAGGTCGACCAGAAAACTTGCCAATTCTTCGCAGCGGAGATGTAATTAACGGTGGCTCGGGTATTGTGGCCGGCCCTGCGGAACCCGAGTTGACAGATACTGAAAGGCTGCGTCCTTTGCTGCGACCGGACTCGGTTGAGTTGACTGCATTGCTTGCCAGTATATCCAAACAAGCGGTCCCGACAGCTCGCGCACCTTTGCATCGTCCTGCCGGCTTCGCCGAAAAAGTGATCGCTATAGCAAAAGCTGCTGCTGAACTGGCCCGCGTCACACCCACATTCACTGATGAGCGCCGCAACGTAAGCCTGCCGACTTCAGCTAATGTTGCTGCCACGGCGACGATCGAAAACGGAATTTACCTTAACGAAACCAGCCTGATCGGCGTCTTTGGCACCCAAGGAAATTACCGCGCGTTGCTACGTCAGCGCGGCGGAAAATATCAAACGTTGACTGTTGGCGACACAATTGACGGATGGACGATCGTTGCCATCAGCGAAATTGAAGTGCGCATGCAGAAAAGCGGTAAAATCAAAATATTAAAGCTACCCGCCGAGGGCTAACAGCACGAAGCACCGTCTTGAATCGGAGGGCACGGGACTGTTCCATAAGAACAATAAACGCAACAATCCCCTTTTTTCGGCGTCATCACGACGCCGCAAGACTTGCATTCATAGAACCACTGGCAAGCGTCCGTTGGCATCGTTTCGTTTTCGGAGTGCCCGCATTCACGACAGGTAATTATTGATTGAAGCTCGGCCACTTTAATCCTTTCACAGTAACATCGCGCTCGCCAGTCCAAGGAACGCGAAGAACCCGACGATGTCCGTTACAGTTGTTACGAACACGCCCGACGCCAACGCCGGATCCGCGCCAAGCTTGTCCAGACCGATGGGGATAAGAATCCCCACCATACCAGCAACCATCATATTCCCGATCATCGCAAGGCCAAGAACAACGCCTAACATTGCACTGCCATACCACACAAAGCCTACTCCCCCAATGATCACGGCGAATACAATCCCGTTAGCTACGCCGACAAGAAACTCGCGCCAAACGATCCGCGACGCGTTGGCAGGCGTCAAATCGCGCGTCGCAATTGCCCGCACAGCGACCGTTAAAGTCTGCGTTCCGGCGTTCCCCCCCATCGAAGCGACAATAGGCAAAAGCACGGCAAGGGCCACGACCGCCTCGATAGTGCTGGCGAACTGCGCAATAACAATCGAGGCCAGAATCGAAGTGAACAGATTGACGGCCAACCACGGGAATCGACTTTTCATCGTTTTCCAAACGCGCGACGACAGGTCTTCGTCTTGCAGCCCCGCAAGCAAATTCATGTCCTCTTCGGCCTGATCCTCAAGTATTTCCATAGCGTCGTCGATGGTAATGACACCAACTAGACGGCCGCTATCTTCGACAACGGGGGCTGAAACCATGTGATATTGATTGAACGCATAAGCCACGTCTTCCTCGGATTGACCCACCGGAATAACGCGAAAATCTTCGTGCGCCAAATCCATCAATGGCACTTCTCGTGACGTCCCCATGATCCGGCTAAGGGGAACCGACCCGACAGGATGCATCGCCTGATCGATAACAATCACATCATAAAAATCCTGCGGCAGGTCTTCACTGGCCCGCATGTAATCGATAGTATCGCCGACGCTCCAATGTTTAGGGGCCAGAACCATCTCGCGCTGCATAAGGCGGCCAGCTGTGTCTTCGTCGTATTGCAGCGATTGCTCGACCGCAACGCGATCCGCATCGTCCAGCGATCCCAGCAAGATTTCTTGTTGCGGTGCTTCCAGATCCTCGACCAGATAAACAACATCGTCGGTATCCAGATCTTTGAACACCTCGGCGAGAACTGCATCCGGCGTTTCCGCCAAGAACTCGTCACGCACCGATTCTTCCAGTTCCGACAGCACCCCACCGTCCACATGATCACCCCAAAGGCGGATAAGATTACGGCGTTCGTCGGGGCTGATCTGTTCCAAAAGATCAGCGATATCAGCTTCGTGCAAATCCTCGAATAGCGCCAATAACGCCGGCTGAGACCCCTCTTCGACGGCGGCGAGCACCGCATCCACCAGACCGAAATCCAGCGCATAAATGTCTTCTTCGCGAATTGTATTGTCTGGCATCTGGCTCCCTCGCAATCATGCGGGCACGCCTTGACGCCGTGCTGAATTAAAATTTTGAATTATTCTACAGGCTGTAGTCCACACGTTACACCCTAGAAAATAGTGTTTTTAAGCGACACTTCACCCCACAGATCGCGCCGAACTTCGATCTCACCACAACAAGTGCTACATGTTTCGATTTTCTATAAACACTTGTATGATAATCTATACATACAAATTAGGCATCTTGGGCAATAATCCGCCGATACGCCGCCAATATTGGCGAAAAAAACGGCGCAAGACCGGTAACAACCAACGACAGGAGAGTTCTGATATGACCGATACAAGTAGTGGGGCGTATAGCGACCCGAATATCACGCCCCCGATGGGCGAGGCGATTCCTCTGGGAATCCAGCACGTTTTGGCAATGTTTGCCTCTAACGTAACACCCTCGATTATCGTTGCTGGCGCCGCTGGGTTCGCCTTTGGTGGCACCGACATGACATATCTTGTGCAAATGGCGATGCTGTTTGCGGGTATAGCAACCCTGTTCCAGACCATCGGCATGGGTCCGATTGGCGCGCGTTTGCCAATCATGCAAGGCACCAGTTTTGCTTTCGTATCCGTTCTGGTCGTTATTGCTGCGAACGACGGAATGGCGGCGATGTTCGGCGCTACTATCATCGGTGGAATTTTCCACTTCGCGCTCGGTTCGGTCATCGGGAAAATTCGGTTTCTGTTTCCACCGCTGGTCACCGGGCTCGTTATCCTTACCATCGGTTTGAACCTCGTAGCTGTAGGCATTAAATACGCCGCCGGTGGCGCCGCAGACTTCCAAATGGCCGCAGACAGCTTTGGATCACTGGCGCATTGGGGCCCTGCCCTAACCGTTGTTTTCGTAGCTCTTGGTTTTAAGTTCTGGACCAAAGGCACATTGTCCGCAGCTGCAATTCTTGTTGGTCTGATCGCAGGCTATATCGTAACCCTGATTTTTACTGACCTTGTCAGCTTCAGCAGCGTCGGAAACGCCAATTGGGTCGCGATCCCGAAACTGATGCCTTATGGTTTTGAATTCAATCTCGGCGCGATTGTTGCGGTCGTTTTGATTTCGATTGTATCAGCAATCGAGACCGTCGGCGATACAAACGCAACAACCAAGGGTGGTGCGGGCCGTGAAGCAACAGACGATGAAATCAGCGGCGCAACATACGCTGACGGTCTAGGTTCCGCAGTCGCGGGCGTGTTTGGCGGATTACCCAACACCTCATTCTCGCAAAATGCAGGGATCGTCGCCATGACCGGAGTGATGAGCCGCCATGTTGTAACGATTTCGGCTTTGATCCTTATCGGCGCGGGCTTGATCCCGAAACTCGGCGCTATTGTTTCTTCGATGCCGTTGCCCGTACTTGGTGGCGGTGTGATCGTGATGTTCGGGATGATCATCTCGGCCGGTCTGAACATGTTGTCCGAAGTTGAAATGAACCGACGCAACATGATTATTATGGCCGTATCCCTGTCGGTCGGCCTCGGCCTTAGTCAGGTTCCATCGGCGGTTCAGCATGTAAGCGGAACGCTGAACACGCTGTTGATCTCTGGTTTGCTTCCAACCGCCGTTATCGCGATTGTTCTAAACCTGATCCTTCCACAAGAAGATTAAATCTTCGTAAACACTGGGCCGCCCTTTCCAAGAGAGGGCGGTCTCTTTATGTCTGAATGCCTAAACCGGAGGCTCCGATGCAATTCGTTAACGACCCGACCCACATGTCCAAAGCCACTTTTGTCGCGCAATTTGGTGGCGTTTATGAGCACTCCGAATGGGTTGCCGAAAAGGCGTACGATGACGGATTACCTGCCGACGCCGAAGCACTGATAGCTGCCCTGCGCACAATAATCGAAGCATCAGGAGAGCCCGCACAACTAACATTATTACGCGCCCACCCCGATCTGGCGGGCAAGCTGGCAAAATCCGGCGCGTTGACCGACGAAAGCACATCCGAGCAAGCCGGTGCAGGTCTCGATGAATGCACACCCGAAGAATTCGCCGCGTTCACAACTCTGAACGAAACCTACAAAGCGAAGTTCGGCTTCCCCTATATCCTTGCGGTAAAGGGGCGGCATCGTGTTGAAATTTTAAGTAACTTTAGATCTCGCGTCGGCAACTCAACCGCGCAAGAATTCCGCGAGGCGCTCGATCAGGTTCATCAAATCGCGCGCCTCAGACTCGAAGCCTTGGCTACTTAGTCCCGTACATACGGTCGCCCGCGTCGCCAAGACCGGGTAAAATATACCCCAATTCATTCAGCCGTTCATCCAGCGCGGCCGTCACAATTGGTACATCCGGATGCGCCTCTTTCATGCGTGCAACGCCTTCGGGGGCCGCCAGAAGGCACAAAAAGCGAATATTCGTTGCGCCAGATTTCTTCAGCAAATCAATCGCCGCCACAGACGAATTACCCGTCGCCAACATCGGGTCAACGGCGATCACCACGCGTTCGCCCAAATGGCTGGGAACCTTGTAATAATATTGCACTGGTTTCAGCGTTTTCTCGTCCCGATAAAGCCCGACAAACCCAACACGTGCTGATGGTATTAGCTCCAGCACACCGTCCAGCAACCCGTTGCCTGCCCGCAAGATCGAGATCAATGCCAGCTTGCGCCCCTTTAGAACAGGTGCGTCCATTTCGACCAACGGAGTTTCAACCTTTTCGGTCGTCATCGGTAATTGGGATGTTATTTCGTAAGCAAGCAGCTGGCTGATCTCGCGCAATAGTTGGCGAAACAAACCGCTGGGCGTGTCCTTACGGCGCATTATCGAAAGTTTGTGTTGTATTAACGGATGCTTAACAACTGTTAAGTGTTCATTCATCATTGTCCGATCCCCTATTCAAATTTTGCCAACATACGCTGGCGTGTATCGTCATCACAAAATGCTGCCAGCATTGCGGTCTTGTTCATATCTTGAAAATCTTCCAAGCTCCATCCGAATGTTTCATGCAGCTTACGGTATTCCCTAGTCATGTCCGTATAAAAATACGGCGGGTCATCGGTAGAAACTGTGACCTTCACGTCCGCATCCCGAAGCCGCGCGATCGGGTGATCTTCCCACTCGGGAAACACATCCAATGCGATGTTAGAGCCTGGGCAAACCTCCAAAACAATCCCCTCGGCTGCCAGCCGTTCGACCAAAGAAGGATCTTCGATTGCGCGAACCCCGTGGCCAATACGCGTGACGTCAAACGCGTCAAGCGTTTCGCGCACACTATCTGAACCTAAAATCTCGCCGGCATGGCTGGTAAGACCAAGTCCCGCATCGCCTGCAATCTTAAACGCACGCGCAAAGTGACCCGCACTAAGGTGACGCTCTTCGCCGCCCTTACCAAATCCGGTCAACAGTCCACCCGCCGTCTTGGCGACAATCTCTGCTGTTTTCTCGGCATTGTCCGGTCCGAAGTGTCGAATGCAGGTCGCAATAAACCGCGTTTCGATCCCGTGTTTCGTCTTGCCATTTTCGGCGCCCAGCGTCATCGCCGCAAGGTATTCCTTCCACGCACCCAAATCGCCACCACCGCAAAAATCGGGTGACAGAAACATCTCGGTATAAATCACGCCATTTGCTGCGCTGACATCCAAAACCGCCTCGGTCAAACGGCGAAAGTCGTCCGGAGTTTGCAAGACCGAACACGCACTTTCATAGGTCTGCAAGAACTCGGCGAAATCTGCCCAGATATAGCTGCCATCGTCTTTGAAAATACCGGACAGATCAATGTTCTTCTCGGCCGCCAACATACGAATAAAATCCGGTGGGGCCGCCCCTTCGATATGCAAGTGAAGCTCGGTTTTTGGGACGGTCTTCCAATCAATCATAAAAAATTCCTGCCATGTTTTCCGGCATCCAAACCAAGATGCGTGGCAATCGTTTCCCCAATATCCGCCATGCCGACCAACCCTATTTCACGGGCTGTCAGATCTGGACCGACACACAGAACCGGAACCCGCTCTCGTGTGTGATCGCTTCCTTGCCAAGTCGGATCATTGCCGTGATCAGCAGTGATTATCAACAGATCGCCGGATTCTAGCGCGTTGGTTATTTCCGGCAGACGCGCATCGAACGCCTCTAGTGCGCGGGCGTATCCTGCGACGTCTCGAGGGTGCCCGTAAAGACTGTCAAATTCCACAAGATTTGTGAAAATGAAATCTCCGTCCCGCCTATCCGCCATGAAGTCCAGCAGATCATCCACCAGCTCCAAATCCGGTTTACCCTTTTTTAACTTTGTGATGCCACGGTGCGCAAAAATATCACCAATTTTTCCGACTGCAAGCGTGCGCCCACCAGCCGCCACCACGCGATCGCAAATTGTTTCCTCGGGCGGGGGAATGGAGAAATCTTTACGATTTATTGTCCGCTTGAAATCTTCAGCTGACTCACCGACAAACGGGCGGGCAATTACGCGACCAACCATCATCGTGTGGAAAATCTCGGCGGCTACAGCGCAAATTTCGTAAAGACGCTCTAACCCAAAATGCTCTTCATGCGCAGCAATCTGGAAAACACTGTCGGCTGACGTATAACAAATCGGCTTGCCAGTCCGGATATGCTCGCCCCCCAGCTTATGCAAAATCGGCATACCCGAGGCATGGCAATCGCCAAGAATTCCAGGAATGCGCGCTCGCTCAACAAACTCGGCAATTTTGTCCGCTGGAAATGCTGGCGTTGTATCAGGGAAATAATGCCAATCAAATGGAACTGGAATGCCTGCGATTTCCCAGTGGCCCGAGGGCGTGTCTTTGCCTTGTGAAATTTCTGTTGCAGCACCTAATATTCCAACCACACCGGCATCCAATCCCGGTGCGGCATGGCCCGAGGCCAACCGAATGGCCGCGCCCAATCCAAGACTGTCAAGGTTAGGCAGTGCCAATGGCCCACTTCGTCCAACGTTTGCAGCACCGCTGGCGCACGCGTCTGCAATGTGCCCTAGCGTGTTTGACCCCTCGTCTCCGAACTGTGCTGCGTCCGGTGCACCGCCGCAACCAACGGAGTCCAGCACCAGAATTAATGCACGCGCCATCCTTAACCAACGTCCAGATGGTCTTTGTCGAAACCTGCCGGAAGCAGATCTGCAATCGTGGTTTCTTCGATATCACCAGACATGTCGGCCATGAAAACAATGGTGCTGGCTTGCGAGAATTCCGAGATTTTCTGTCGACACCCGCCACAAGGCGAGACTTTGACTGGCCCTCCGGCTACGACAAGAATTTCAGCGATCTCGGTTTCGCCGTCCGCGATCATCGCCGCGATTGCCCCGGCTTCGGCACATGTACCTTCGGGATAGGCAACGTTTTCGACGTTGCAGCCAGCATAAATCTTGCCCGACGCACTGCGGATTGCCGCACCAACATGGAATTTGGAATAAGGCGCGTAAGCTTTTTCACGTACCGCAATTGCAGTTGTTAAAAGGTCCATCAAGAATCCCTCGTCTGGGTAAGGCTCCCGACCAGAGTATATCTTCGACACTATAGTGGGCAAGGGATTGCCTGAAAAATTCTACCGTTTGGTCAAGTTTTTTCCCAGCTTTCACGTTTTCGATACAAAGTCGACGGCGAAACATCCAGCAAGCGAGCGGCTTGCGGGATCGATCCATCGCAAAAATCAATTGTAACCTCTATAAAATCACGTTCCAGTTGCGCCAGCGGCGTGCCAATAAAAGCGGCAACATTTCCATACGAGGCTGTGGCGCCTTGCATTGCATCATTGACCTGCCGCATCACTCCATTACTGCGAGACGCCTTTTGCATCGGCATGGTCACTTCCGACGGCAGCATTTCGGGTAAAACCGTCGGACCATCGTGCAATACAACGACGTTTCGGATTGCATTCATAAGTTGCCGCACATTGCCCGGCCACGCCATCGCCGTAAAGATATTACGCACTTCCGTGTCGAATCCGGTAAAATTCTTACTTTCGATCACACTATATTGCGCAAGAATTTTGTCTGCGATTTCCATGATATCGCCCCTGCGATCTCGCAGCGGTGGCAAGTGAATGGGGACCACATGTAAACGATAATACAAATCTTCACGGAACCTCCCCGCCCTGACTTCTTCTAGTGGATCGCGGTTGGTTGCGCACACAATCCTAACATCAACCATCTGCGCCTTTACTGCGCCGACAGGCTGAATCGTCGATGTTTGTAAGAACCGCAGCAGTTTTGTTTGCAAGCTGAGGTCCATCTCGCAAATTTCGTCCAAAAACAGCGTCCCGCCCCTAGCGGCAGCGGCAGCACCCTTTTTATCCGCAATAGCCCCGGTGAACGAACCCTTTAGATGTCCGAATACTTCGGATTCCAGCAAGTCTCGCGGAATCGCGCCGCAATTTAGTGGAACAAACGGTCCATTAGCGCGGCTGGAAATATCGTGGATTGCCTGTGCGCATAGCTCTTTTCCGGTGCCACTTTCGCCGGTGACAAAAACCGTGGCGGTTGACCGACCTATTTTTCGCACCATCTTGTAAATATCTTGCATCGCGGTCGAGGAGCCCGTGAAGCCTTGGAAGTTGCCTTTATCGCTGTCAACGTCGCTGCTTTGATTGCCATCGCCGGACAGCGCTTTTTCGGCATTTTCCACAGCAGAAATCAGGCGGGTTTCGTCAAACGGTTTCACCAAAAAATCAAATGACCCCAACCGCATAGCTTCAACCGCACGGTTAATAGAACCATTTGCAGTCACTACAATAATCTTGATATTCGGTCGCGCAGCAATAAATTCGGACACCAACTCCATACCGTCGCCATCAGGCAATAACAAATCCAGCAGCACTATTTTGTGTTTGGTTTTAGCAAACTTCTCGCGGGCTTCGCTGACACTAAAAACGCATTCAGCACTGTGGCCCGCCTTACGAAGGACGGCCTCGTATACCATCGAAAGTGAAGGCGTGTCCTCTACCAAAAGTATTGGGCGATCCATTTATTCGCTAGCCTGCTTTTCGTTATTAAGAAACTGTATTACGGTCGAGATACCGCGAATACATAGTAAATTCAATGGTTGTGCCTGCTCCTTGTCCAACGCCCGCGCAGCAGCGTTCAGATCTTGTGCAAGCTGTTGCAAACCAGTCGCACCAATTGCCCCCGCTACCGATATAAGGATATGGCTGTGACTGCGCCAATCAGCATAGTTTTCCGCCTTTTCCGCCTTCGCCAACCCGTTTCGGGTCGTTTCGAAATCAAGTACAACCTTATCCAGAAACTCGGCCAGAAAATCAGACCCAATCGTTTTGGATATCGCGTCAAACGCTGTGCGATCCACGTATCCGGGATCTTCAACGGTAGGTTTTTTGTAACAGCTCAACCAGCTTCGATGCGGCGATTGTACCTGGCGCGTATTTTAGTATCTGCCGGCCCAACGCCTCGATACTGGCGATAGGTTTGGCAATAATACTATCTGCCCCTGCGGTGTTAATCTGCTCGCGGTGCTCTTGCATTACATAGGCTGTCAGCGCAATTAATGGAGTGCCGGTTTTTGCATCGTCGCGCGATCTGATTTCACGCAACACTTCCAAGCCAGACATGCGCGGCATTTCGATATCAAGCAACACCACATCAAAATTATCTTCACCAAACATCGCCAATGCCTGAACGCCGTCCGAGGCAACGCTGAACCGCGCATCCATGCTTTTCAGCGTCTGCGTCACAACTAACTGATTGGTTACGTTATCTTCAGCCAACAGGGTATTTAGATGGCTCAAGTCAGGCAACTGTCCAATAGGTGGGCGTGGCAAAATCACCGCATTCGATACCGACATAGGGAACCTAACAGTCACGCATGCGCCTTCCTCGGGATTGTTCTTTACGGAAATACTCCCGCCGACTTCCGTCACAAGCATCTCGGAAATATACAACCCAAGTCCGGAGCCTTCGTATGTCGAATTCTCGGCCCGGCCTCGACACTGGAAGAGCATCGCTAACGCGGCCTCGCTAAACCCGGGGCCACCGTCAGTGATACTGATAACTACATCAGTACCGGAAACGGCGACACCTAATGAAATCGCACCACCGCGCGAGAACTTGACCGCGTTCCCAACCAGATTATTGAATATCCTGTGAAAGTCGGTTCGGTCGATTGCACCCAGCGTTGCAACATCAGGTGCGATATGCACGTCGAATTCCAGTTGGGCCGCCGCAGCCTGATCGTGCCAACGCTGCACCAGAAGCCCGACCTCTTTTTCGATATTTAACGGCTTGTCGGAATCAAGGTCTTCGGTTCCGCCAAATATCAGTTCCTGTTGTGGTACCCACCGACGCAGTGCTGAACGTCGATGTGTTGTCGAGCACCGATGCAATAAACCCACGCGCAATTGCGGGTCCCAGCGTGTCGCTTGCAAACGAGTCGTCGCCCCGGTTCGCCTCACCCAATATCAAGTCCGGTGTCCATGCGATTCCATCAGTCAAATATTCGAACGATAGCCGGACTTGCAAAGCGCCGTTAACATACGAAAACTCCATCTCGGCGTCCTGAACCCCGGCTGTTTCCACGATATATTGCGCCAGATGACTTAAGGCTTGCCGCAGACGACGAAAGTCGCCT
>JBBWVU010000015.1:0-43451 GCA_050256375.1 Paracoccaceae bacterium
GCACTGTCAAAGCCAGATGCTCGATCTCGAAGGGTTTAGCTTCCAGATGAAGGTCACCGGAATGCAACGCGCTGAAATCCAGAATATCCGCCAGCAAGCTAACCATCTGCTGCCCCGAATATTCCGCTTGCTCGATCAACCTTTTCTGGCTTTGCTTTATGGCACTTTGTTTGGACAGCGCCAAAAGCCCCAACACACCATTCATAGGAGTCCGCAACTCGTGGCTCATCATCGCCAGAAATTGCGACTTGGCCAGACTTGCTTTCTCGGCAGCATTTGCAAGCTTCTGGTTGGTTTCCGCCAGGCGTTCAAAACGCAGGCTCTCGCGATTTACAAGCACCAAAAAAACAAGCGTGATCAAGATTGCCACCGCCCCCGTTAGCAATGTCCGGTCAACGCCGGATTGCAACTGTTCGCGGATCGCACTGCCACGCACTTCCTCGCCAAGCGTAACAGCCCGGCTAAACGCCCGTAATTCATTAGTGTATGGCGTAAAAACCTTAAGCAAAGCCGCCGCGGTCGCCTCATCGCTTTCAGCCAGGTTAACGACCTGCCCGTCAACCCTTTTCATTTCAGCAAACAACCTCTGAACCACCATGGACTCGCGGTCATATTCACTTAACCGCTCACCGATACCGCCTTGCTGAAAGATCGCAATACGGCTCCAGAGTATATCAAATCGTTTGTTAACCTCTTCAGCATCAGTGCCGGATTCTTCAATCTGGAAGCCATACAAAGCACCATGGAATTTGCTTAACTCTTGCTCTAGTCGATAGGAGGCCCAAGTGATGTCCTCTAGACTGGCTGCACGCATCGCCGAAGCATCTTTTCGGAATGCGTTATATCCAACGGTCGCGAAGCTTATCACGACAAGTAATACGGCCAAAACCACCAGACGTGGTAGGCCGGAAACTCTCACAGCGCTTGAACCTACACCAGTTGCCAGATCAGGCGGTCGTTGTAGATACGATCCTGTAACTCTTCATGGTCGCTCATCGGGTAGATGACCCAGGCCGGCTCTTTGTCCCTGATCGAGAACCTCTCGCCGTTTTGTGACAGCGCGAATATAACGTCGTAATCCATGATATCACTGACGGGCACTTCGACTGCGTAATCGTTGAATGCGATCAGCCTGAGCGTCACAATTTCCTGCTCCCCTAACAAAGCAATCACATCGCGCGCCAATGGCCCTACAAATTCGACCAGCCCATCGACGAATTCATTCTCGGTTTGCACCGTAAATTGGTCCAACGCCAAAAGGTCTTCTTCTGTCAATTCGATAACAGTTTCTTCAGATATACCGATCAATGTCAGCATAACATCGCCCGCCGCAAAACTCGTCGTTCCGAAGAACGAAACCAAAACGAATACCGCCGCCGTGACCTTCCTACCAATAGTTAACAAATTGTTCATAAAGTGACCTCCAATCATTTCATTAACTTAATATGCAAAGTTTAGGCCAAGAGTGATTTCTGGCTAGATTCCACCTTTTAGCGGTTATTTAACCCGCAACGCTCGAATATATTCGCAAAATGCGATAACCTCTGGTCGCTAAATGCGAATGCAGCATATGGGTCGGATATAGCGGAGTTCACGGCGTTGCCACCAACTTAATATACAGCGCCCTTTTCCCTCTGGTCAAACCAAGTTTGCAAGCATAGGTTCGATTCAAACACCCCATATTGCGAGATGAACATGGACCACCTGACGAACTTTCCTTCGACCGCCGAAATGCGGGCTGCCGACGCGGCACATCACCTGCATCCATTCACCGACACCGCCGAAATTAACGAAAAAGGCGCGCGTATTATTACGGCAGCTAACGGCGTGTATATTAACGACAGCGAAGGCAACAAAATGCTCGACGCAATGGCTGGTCTGTGGTGTGTGAACATCGGCTATGGCCGGAACGAGTTGGCCGACGCTGCCCACCGCCAGATGCTGGAACTACCCTATTACAACACATTTTTCATGACATCGCACCCTCCGGTGATCGCACTTGGTGAAAAGCTTGCGGACCTGATGCCCGGAGATCTGAACCGCGTATTCTTTGCTGGCTCAGGTTCCGAGGCGAACGACACGAACATCCGTCTCGTCCGCCATTATTGGGCCTCGATGGGCAAACCAACGAAGAAAACCATCATTTCGCGCAAAAACGCCTATCACGGGTCTTCTGTTGGTTCGGGCAGCCTTGGAGGCATGACAGGCATGCACGCCCAAGGCGGGATGCCGATCCCCGACATCACCCACATCGACCAACCCTATTGGTATGCCGAGGGCGGTGACCTGTCGCCCGAAGAGTTCGGCCTTCAAGCCGCCCGTGCACTGGAAGCTGAAATCGAACGTCTAGGCATCGACAACGTAGCCGCCTTCATCGCAGAGCCTGTTCAGGGCGCCGGCGGCGTCATCATCCCGCCTTCCACCTACTGGCCGGAAATCCAGCGTATCTGCGACGAAAACGAAATCCTGCTGATCGCCGACGAGGTCATCTGCGCCTTTGGTCGCACAGGCAACTGGTTCGGGTCTGAAACCTTCGGCATCCGCCCAGACATAATGACCATCGCCAAAGGCCTGTCGTCCGGCTACCAGCCCATCGGCGGCAGCGTGATTTCAGAGCGCATGGCCAAGGATCTCGACGAAAACGGCGGGGAATTCGCGCATGGCTATACATATTCGGGACATCCAGTCGCCTCGGCTGTTGCTTTGGAAAACCTGCGCATCCTTGACGAAGAAAAGATCATCGAAACAGTGCGCGACGAAACCGCGCCCTATCTGACCGAAAAGTGGTCAGCACTGGGCGATCATCCACTGGTGGGCGAGGCCCGCAACGTTGGCATGATGGGCGCATTAGAACTTACACCAGACAAATCCGCCCGCGCACCGTTCGCATCTGATCCAGGCACTGTCGGCATAATCTGTCGTGACTTCTGCTTCAGTAATGGCCTGATCATGCGTCATGTTGGCGACAAAATGATCATCTCGCCTCCGCTCGTGATCTCGAAAACAGAAATCGACGAACTGGCTGACAAAGCATGGAAATGTCTCGACCTGACGCTAGCCGAGGCTAAAAACCAAGGTTTGATGGAAGTTGGGGAGCGCTAAATGCGGAACACCGGATTTTTCTGGGATGAAAAGTGCTTTTGGCACTCCGGTGGCAATTACGCCCTGACCGCCCCTGTCGGCGGTCTGGTGCAACCCTTGGCTTCTGGCGGCCTTCCCGAAAACCCCGAAACCAAACGCAGGCTGAAGAACCTGCTGGACGTAACCGGGTTGGCTGGCGAAATGGACTGCTTGTCCGTCGAAACAGCCACATTCGAAGACCTGAATCGCATCCACCCCGCCAGCTGCCTTGAGAATTTCAAAACCCTCAGCGACGCTGGCGGCGGCGAAATGGGCCTGCGAACACCGTTCGGCGCAGGCGGTTACGAAATCGCTGCCCTCTCGGCAGGTTTGGTAAAGGGCGCGTTGTTGTCAGTCTTGAAAGGCCAGCACGACAACGCCTACGCGCTGTCTCGCCCACCAGGTCACCATTGCCTTCCCGACTGGTCGAACGGGTTCTGCCTGCTCGCTAACATCGCAATCGCAATCGAGGCCGCCAAAGCCGAAAGCCTCGCCCCGCGCATCGCTGTCGTTGACTGGGATGTCCACCACGGCAATGGAACCGAGTCGATTTTCTATGACCGCGAAGATGTGCTTACCATCTCGATCCATCAAGAACGCAACTACCCGCCAGATACAGGCCATGTCGCTGATCGCGGCAACGCCGCAGGCGAAGGATACAACCTCAACATCCCCCTCCCACCCGGCGCGGGACACGCCGCCTATTTGCACACAATGGATCGGATCGTCACCCCCGCCTTGCGCGCATATAAGCCGGACATCATAATCGTCGCCTGCGGGTTCGATGCCTCGGGCGTAGATCCACTGTCGCGTATGTTATGCAGCGCCGAGACCTATCGCCTGATGACCCGCCAACTGCTGCAAACAGCAAACGAGGTTTGCGATGGTCGCGTGGTCATGGCGCACGAGGGCGGCTACTCCGAAGTCCATGTCCCCTTCTGCGGCCACGCCGTGTTGCAGGAAATGTCCGGCAGCAATATCGACGCAGGCGACGCAATGGGCGCGCGGATCGCAGGCCAGCAGCCCAACGCGAAGATGGAAAAGGTCTTCATGGACGTTATCGAAGACATAGCAACAGGGTGCGACCTATGAAGCAGCGCCCCGCTTTTCTTTATTAATAATACTCAAACGCCGGTTTCCAACCCTTTGACCATAAGGAAGCCGAAGTCCAATAGTCATCCCGATTAAACAGGAGAACCCCATGCAAAAAACCTACAACTCCGCAGCCGAGGCACTGGACGGCGTCCTGTTCGACGGCATGCTGATCGCGGCGGGTGGCTTTGGCCTCTGCGGCATCCCCGAAAACCTGATTGAGGCTATTCGCGACGCAGGCATCAAAAACCTGACCATCGCATCTAACAATGCTGGCGTTGACGGTTTTGGCCTCGGGATGCTTCTTGACTCCAAACAGGTCAAGAAAATGATTTCCTCCTATGTTGGCGAGAATGACGAGTTCATGCGCCAATATTTGGCTGGCGAGCTTGAGTTGGAATTCAACCCCCAAGGCACCTTGGCCGAGCGCATGCGCGCTGGTGGTGCCGGTATCCCAGGTTTCTACACTAAAACCGGCGTGGGAACCGTGATTGCCGAGGGTAAAGAGCATAAAGATTTCAACGGCGAGACCTACATCCTAGAAGAAGGCCTCGTCGCCGACCTCTCTATCGTCAAAGCATGGAAGGGCGACGCGGCGGGTAATCTGGTTTACCGCAAAACCTCGCGCAACTTTAATCCCAACGCAGCAACCTGTGGAAAAGTCTGCGTTGCCGAAGTTGAGGAAATCGTGCCGACAGGCTCGCTCGACCCTGATTTGATCCACACCCCCGGTATTTTCGTACATCGAATTTTTGAAGGCAACCACGAAAAACGTATCGAACAACGCACTGTGCGGGAGGGTTAAGTCATGGCATGGAACAGAAACCAAATGGCCGAACGCGCCGGACAAGAATTGCGTGATGGCATGTATGTAAACCTAGGTATCGGCATCCCGACGCTAGTATCCAACTATATCCCCGACGGTGTAGACGTGACCCTGCAATCCGAAAATGGCATGCTGGGCATGGGCCCTTTTCCTACCGAGGAAAATATTGACGCTGATCTGATCAACGCAGGCAAACAGACCATTACAGAACTGAACCGAACCAGCTATTTCAGCTCGGCCGACAGTTTTGCGATGATCCGTGGCGGCAAGATCGCGATGGCTATCCTTGGCGCGATGGAAGTTGCCGAAAACGGGGACCTCGCCAACTGGATGATTCCAGGCAAGCTGGTCAAAGGCATGGGCGGCGCGATGGATCTTGTTGCTGGCGTTGGCCGCGTGATCGTCATCATGGACCACACTAATAAAAAGGGTGAGACAAAATTGCTAAAATCTTGCACCCTGCCACTTACCGGCACAGGCGTTGTAGATGAGATTATCACTAACCTTGGTGTATTCAAAGTTGTCGAAGGCGGCCTGAAAGTCATCGAAATCGCCGACGGCGTCGATATGGATGAAATCCGCGCCAAGACCGAAGCAACTTTGGTAGGGTGAGCGCTTTGTTGCCATCCCCGACCTAATCGGGGATGGCATCTTAGGTCAGCGTTGCAACTAAAACAGACTACCTTGTGAATCATCGCCACCCTTGGCCTTTTTTTTCTTCGCAACTGCCACCCGTTTCGTTACTGTTGTGCCTCCAGCAGAAACCGCCAACTTGCCATCGTTGAATTCGACCTCAAGCGCAGAATGTTCACCCGCTGTTTTCTTGGTTGTAACCAACCCATCAGCAGAATGGACAACCGCATACCCCCGCGCCAGCGTATTGCGATAACTTAATGTCTCCAGCGTTCGCGTTATTGCAGTTAACTGCCGCTTGGGGTCTGCAACCCGCCGTTCCAATGCTGGTCTCAATCGCCCTGACCATGCGCTCACGTCCCGCATCTTGCGTTGAATATCTGTGCGTAGAGCGGCGGGGTGCAGCCGCCCGCCGCCGCTTGCCGCCAGTTGCACCCGCTTGCGATGCGTCAGACTAGAGAGCGCCAGTGGTAAACGCATCGCCAGACCGTCCAAACGCTGAATCCGTTCGGCGAACAGTGTCTCGCCCCTCGGCAAAGCCCGTGAAATATCCCGCAACCGCTGCCTGCGCTGCTCTAACCCCCGCGCAAGAGTACGACGACGGCGTTCTTCCAGACCGGCCACATGCGCCGACAAATCCGCGCGCACGGGAACAGCCATTTCAGCCGCAGCGGAAGGCGTCGGTGCCCGCTTGTCCGAAGCGTAATCTATCAACGTCGTATCCGTTTCATGCCCAACAGCCGAGATCAACGGTATCGCGCTGTCCGCAGTGGCCCGCACAACGATTTCTTCGTTGAACCCCCATAAGTCCTCGATCGAGCCACCACCGCGCGCCACAATGATCACGTCCGGCCTTGGCAAGGCTCCACCCGGAGTCATCGCATTGAAACCCTTGATTGCCGCCGCAACTTCGGGCGCGCATTTATCTCCCTGCACCACAACAGGCCACAGCAGCACCTTACGCGGGAACCGATCCCGCAAACGATGCAGAATATCTTTTATAACAGCACCAGAAGGCGAGGTAATCACCCCAATCACTTCGGGTAAATACGGCAACGCCTGCTTACGCTCCGCCTCAAACAACCCCTCAGCCGCTAAGGCAGCCTTGCGTTTTTCCAGCATCGCCATCAACGCACCGACACCGGCTGGCGCGATATCCTCGATCACCATTTGATAACGGCTTTGCCCAGGGAACGTAGTTAGCCGACCCGTGGCCACAACCTCCATCCCTTCTTCGGGCTGCACGCGCAAACGCCCCGCAACACCTTTCCAGATCACCGAGGCCAGAACCGCGCGATCATCCTTCAAATCCAGATATAGATGCCCCGATTTAGGTCGCGAAACTCGCCCAACCTCGCCGCGAATCCGCACGTGGCTGAACTCGCCCTCGATCATGCGCTTCACCACGCCCGATATCTCGGATACCGAGAACTCGGGGGCATTTTGGCCTTCTTCGGGCTCGTCGATCAAATCAGACATTTTGCGCGCTTGCATGTGACATTCCGCGACCTTAGAACGGCCCGTATCAAAGGCCAAGAGGGAGAGCGTAATGAACATCCTAATTCTCGGTGGAGGGGGTCGCGAACACGCCCTCGCATGGGCCATCGCCCAAAACCCCAAGTGTGACCAGCTGTTCTGTGCCCCCGGAAACGCGGGCATCGCCCAAGTCGCCGATTGCGTTGATATGAACCCCGAAGACGGTGACGCAGTGGTGGAATTTTGCGCTGATGAAAGCATCAGTTTTGTAGTTGTCGGTCCAGAAGCCCCCCTCGTAGCTGGAATTGCCGACACATTGCGCGCCGCTGGCATCCTGACGTTCGGCCCATCCGCCGCTGCCGCGCAACTGGAAGCCTCCAAAAATTTCACCAAGGAAATTTGCGATGCATGCGGTGCAGATACCGCCGCCTACGCACATTTTACCGACATTCATGCAGCCAAGGAATACGTTCGCGAACAAGGCGCGCCGATCGTTATCAAAGCTGACGGCCTTGCCGCAGGCAAAGGCGTGGTCGTCGCCATGGATATTAAAACCGCCCTCGACGCACTGGACGACATGTTCGGCGGCGCGTTTGGCGCGGGTGGTGCAGAGGTTGTGATTGAGGAGTTCATGGAGGGTGAAGAAGCTTCGTTCTTCGTGCTGTCGGACGGCGTAAACGTCTTGCCAATTGGTACAGCCCAAGACCACAAACGCGCTTTTGACGGCGACAAAGGCCCGAATACGGGCGGCATGGGGGCATATTCCCCCGCGCCAGTCATGACTGACGAGATCACGCAAAAAGCCTTGGATGAAACCATCAAACCGACAATTGCCGAAATGGCCCGTCGCGGCACTCCATTTCAAGGTGTGCTATTCGCGGGTTTCATGATCAAAGACGGGCACCCACGACTTGTTGAATACAACGTCCGTTTCGGCGATCCAGAAAGCCAAGTCATAATGATGAGGCTTGGTGCACAAGTTCTGGATGCCCTGCTTGCTTGCGCCGAAGGCAAGCTGGACGAAGCACGCATAAACTGGGCCGAAGATCACGCGCTTTGCGTCGTCTACGCTGCCGACGGTTACCCCGGATCTTACGAAAAAGGCACTAAAATAGACGGCTTAGAGGGTCTGGATGACGATTCCAAATTACAGGTTCTGCATGCAGGAACCAGGGTCGAAAACGGCAAAATCTTCGCCACCGGTGGGCGTGTTCTGGGCATAACCGCCCGTGGTGATAGTCTGAAACAAGCCCATGATCGCGCCTATGAAGCTATCGAGAAAATCAATTGGCCCGAAGGGTTCTACCGCAAAGACATTGGTTGGCGTGCACTTTAATCGCAGGTTAACGCGTCGGTGATAGCCTGCGCGCTGTATTTCCCGAGGTCCGTAAAGACTAACGATCCGTTAACCATCTTTGTGGCAAACACCCGCGACCAGTCACCACTGGCGGTCACAATTTCGTCGGCACCCGCACAATCGCGCACACCGCCGGAAATAAACGCATCGCCAATTCTGTGGTTGGTCAGCCCGCTGGCCGCTGCCATCTCTACGAGTTTGCCGTCTCGAACGGTCCAGAACCGCAGCACCTTGCCAAGATGCGGAGTCTCTACATACGCCACATCGTTAACTCCGTCGCCGTCGAAATCCGCTATCCCCGCAAGGGACAGCCAGCGAAATGCGCGGCCAATATGCGGAGTCGCGGTCAGCTTGAACAACCCGTCTTCGCCCAGTGAGTAAATCGCCAACGACGCACCCAACGTTACGCTGGTTTCCACAACGACGACATCGCCCCGCCCATCGCCATCCATGTCAGCAACGCGGGGTGCAATATCTTCGAATACATTACTGGAAAGAGTTAACGAATGCTTAACGCCATCCGCGCCAACCACTATTAGTTCCTGTTTCTCGTATATGTCGCCCATGATCCGATGTGGATAAACTTCCACATCGCCACCTTACTCCGCCTCGATAATTCCGCCACCTGCCATTGCCACAATTGGCAGCCAAGCGATCAACAGAATGAGGCGGGCGATCATATTTGCTTTTCAGGCATGCTAACGACCAGACCGTCCAGCGCATCCGTCACCTTGATCTGGCACGTAAGACGCGAGCGCAGCGTGTCAGGCTCCCAAGCGAAATCAAGCATGTCAGCCTCCATATCATCCCGCGCTGGCAACTTCTCTACCCAGCTTGCATCAACATACACATGGCAAGTCGAGCACGCACAAGCGCCGCCGCAATCCGCCTCGATCCCCGGCACATTATTATCGCGCGCGCCTTCCATAACGGTTAACCCGTTGGCAACGTCTACGACATGCTCGGTTCCGTTATGCTCAATATATGTAATTTTGGCCATCTAGGTCGTCCTTTAGAAAATCTGTTTCGCAGGGTATCTAATACCTGAAGAGCCCACGAACCAGCCCTTTATTGTATTTTTGTTGTCGCACATGAAACCCCTGTTGCCAGCACCAAAATCCCCACTCCCGAATTTTGTTTACAATTTGTCTAAAATGGTGTGAAAAAGGCCATGTTTTACTACAGTTCCTAGTCTGTGTTTTTCACCAAATCTATGAATTCAATTGTGATTCAAGTACACGAGGGATTGATTATGAACGCTATCACCGCACAATTACGCACAAAGGAAACTTGGGATTTCCTTATGAAACTAATTTTCTGTTCCGTATTTTACGTCGGGATAGTCGAACAATTAGGCATCAATTTCAGTTTCACTCCGCTGATCGTTCTTGGTTCACTGGCAGTCTACTGGAAACTGGTCCGCCAACGCTTCTTACCCTAAATTCGCAAGTTCGAGCATCTACATAAGCGCAATTCGTCAACCAATCCTTAACGTATGACCATGTAAGTCATTGTTTTTCAAGTGTTTTCCCAGGGTGGTAATCAGTTTATAAGTTATTTGTAACTTTCAACAATACTTGCAGGGACGTTAAATCATTTGATTTGGGTTGGTATCTCGATCAAAAAGCTCGGAAATTCACCCCAGTCGGTTTATGTCCCGCATCTAGTCCAACAAAACACATCAAAGCTAAAGAACCATTGATATCAAACCTCGGCTCCTCAAGAATACCCACCCTATCCGAGATCATCGTTGAAAACGAAAATTAGGTCTGTTGCTGACAGGAGCTTAGCGTATTGCAGAGCGGGGACTATGAGACATTTACTTCATTTCCATTCAACTGATTGGAAATATCAAACAAGTTGTTGAGCCAGTTGCGTAGACTTTTCCAGATTCTTCACCGATCATTTGCCCCGTAGCAATTCCAGTTTTTCGCCCCACATGACTCGTCTCGCCTATGGCCAAGATCGTCTCACTATTTTCATACAGTGGTCGAATAATATTTATTTTATATTCTAAAGTGGTGTAGGCGAACCCTTTTTCCAGATGTGTTTGAACTGCACATGCCATGCAACTATCAAGTAACGTCCCGAACCAGCCGCCATGAATAGTTCCTATCGGATTCATTGCTCGAAAACTTGGCTTGCCAGAGAATGTTACATGGCCAAATTCTGCTTCAATCAATTTGTAGTTCAGTGTTTCGCCAATTGGTGGGGCTGGATACTTACCGTCCCTCATACCCTGAATAAATTCAAGACCTGTCATCGCGGATAGTTGCTTTGAAGAAAGCAGTTCTTCAATATTCTGAGCATATTTCATACCGAGTTTTCCATCTAATTCGTCTCACACAAGTATGTTCTTATCATCGCTCCAACAGATAGAAAAATATCGACAAGATATAAAGCTCAAAATTTGAGTATTACGCAGCGTTTCAGACTGAATACGCAGATTGCACAACTGCACAAACGCATGCCTGTCATTCTACATTCTGAACAATTGTCTCCATGGTTATACAACAGCGTCGAAGGTGATTGATGATTATGGTCTCGGATGGGATGATCGGTATCGACATCGGATGGTGGAACCGTTTGGGGTGCGCGATGGTGGGCGACATCTTATTGAGGATTTGGCGGTAGGATTGTCTTAGAGGTATTTTTGAAGGTGATTTGGTCGTTGCCGTCAACTTCTTTGACACTCAATTATTCTAGTTGGGGGGATTCTTCTTTTATCCGAGATCGTAAAGGTATTCACCAACCTCAACGCCCAAATCTGTAACTCGATATGGTGTTACGTTGTTATCTTTTACAGTAAAATCAACAATTAGATTTCTTGTAAGTAACTCGTCCAGCGTGTTCAAATTCACCTAACACGGCCATATGACCAGATCGGCATTGAAACTTTCGCTTGGTCTGCAAATCTGGGCGACGCGCTGGCTGAACTAATCCAGACTGAAGGGTTCAAGTTTATCGGTGGGTCAGAAGACGACATTTTTGCCCCACATCAGGGTACCCTGCCAATGTACGGTGACAATATTATCCGTTGCAAAGGTGGAAATAACCGCTTGCATGGCGGCCTTGGCGACGATCGTATATTCGGCGGGCCAGGTGACGATGTGCTCTACGACCCGCATGGTAACAACTTCCTTGGCGGGCAGGTCGGAAATGATACTTTGACACTGAGCGACGGATCAGGTCGCAGTGTTGCGAAAGGCGGCACCGGAGATGACACGCTGATTTCGGGGGCTGGCAGCGACACTTTACGCGGAGGTCGCGGGAATGACGTTTCGTTAGGCGGGCGCGGCGACGACACATTGTTAGAAGGTCCGGGCGACGACGTTCTAACCGGTGGGGCTGGCGCGGATTTCCTGAAAGGGCATGCGGGCGCAAACCATTTCATATTCAACGCAGAAGAAGGGCACGACCGGATCGTTGATTTCACCGACGGCATAGACCTGATCGTGTTTCAAGGTCTAACCGGGATCAACGATCTTTCCATCAACCAGCAGGGCCAAGATACGATCGTTGGTTGGGGCGGCGACAAAGACCTGACCCTAATGAATTTCGATAGTGCCTTTTTAACGGTAGACGATTTTCTGTTTATCTGAACGCCAGCTTGCCTCGGCGAGTTTACTGCCCCAATGGAATAGCTACAAAGCGTTTCTCTCCATTGCGATGCAACAGCAATAGAACCGTCGTCCGTCCCCCCGCTTTGGCGGCCGCGATCTCAGTCTCCACATCCTCAGGAGAGTTAACCGTCTGCTGGCCCACTTCAGTAATAATATCCCCTGCTCTCACGCCTTTTTCAAACGCTTCCGACAGCCTTTCAACGTTCAAGACCAAAACCCCGTCACTATAATCGCTTAATCCGAAACGATTCAGGTTTTCAAAGCTTAAAGGCCCTAAAGTCAGCCCGTTTAATATCATTGGCGCAGGTTCTTCCGCCATCGGAGGCATCAATGACGTAACATCCACCTGTTCCAAGCGTCCAAGATTAACCAATATCGTATGGGATTTCCCTTCGCGCAAAACGATAACGCGCACAGCTTTTCCAACGTCGGCATCGCCTACCATTCGCACCAGTGCGCGGGTGTCGACCACTTCGGTGCCATCAAATGTGACAATCACATCGCCCGGAAGTATCCCCGCGTCGCCCGCCGGCCCGTCCAATACATCCGTTACCAGCGCGCCCATGGTGTTTTCGATATCAAGCGCTGCGGCGATGTCGTCGCTAACGTCCTGAATACGCACACCCAGCCACCCGCGGCGTGTTTCACCGTGCTCGATCAGTTGATCTACAACCCGCGAAACCACGGTCGATGACATCGAGAATCCAATACCAATTGACCCGCCGGTCGGCGAAAGAATGGCCGTGTTGACCCCGATCACATCACCATCCATGTTAAACAACGGTCCGCCGGAGTTTCCGCGATTAATCGCGGCATCCGTCTGGATGAAATCATCGTAAGACCCTGACAACGATCTGTTCCGTGCTGAAATGATACCCGCCGAAACCGAGAACCCCTGCCCCAGCGGATTACCAATCGCCAACACCCAGTCGCCAACACGGGCAATATCGGAATCGCCGAACTGTACGAACGACAAAGGCGTTTCGGAGTCAACTTTCAAAACCGCTATATCCGTTTTTTCGTCACGGCCTACTACGCTTGCCACCAAGCTCTCGCCATCGAAAAACTCGATCAGGATTTCGTCTGCATCAACAATCACGTGGTTATTTGTAACAATATATCCATCTGCAGAAATCACAAATCCCGAGCCCAGCGCGTTCCCTCGACGTCGTGGCCCGCCATCCTGATCGTCTTGAAAATCCTTAAACAAATCCTCTAGCGGCGATCCATCTGGTACAATCGGCCCCAGATCAAGCGTGCCGGGCAACGTTACCGTCGTTACGATGTTCACCACGGCAGGGCTGATTTGTTCGACCAGATCGGCAAGGCTTTCCCCCGCGCCACGCGACTGCGACGGCGTTGGCATTACGATCAAAACCATCGAGAATACTGCGACCAATATCGCAAAAGACGCGCGGATGTATCCGTTTCGGTTCAAGGTTCCGGAATTACGCAATGTTTTCCCTCCTGCTCGGAAAAATGACAGGTTTACACAGCCTCGCTTAACTTCCTTAACAAACTGTAACTTTTTTATTGGAAAACAAGCAACTGCTCCTCACAAGAGTGTCATCTTAACCCCTTGTTAACCAAACGAGCAAAACTCCGCCGGTCATGATGACCAACCCCAGCGTCCGTGTGCGTTCCGAGCCAATCTGGCGAAGTATTTCCAAGACCTGCTCCAAACGCGAAGGGGCCAGTGCAAGCACCAGCCCCTCTACAATAGCTAGGAAACCTAATCCAAAAAGGATGTCGGTTAGCATTTTATAATCACTCCAACCCGTCCGATTTCAGGAAGTCGAAGAACTCGCTGTCAGGCGAAAGCACCAGCGTGGTGTTGCTCCCCTTCAAAGATACCTCATAGGCTGCAAGCGAGCGATAGAAGGCGAAGAACTCGGGGTCCTTGCTGAACGCCTCCGCAAAAATCGCGTTGCGTCTCCCGTCAGCTTCACCACGGATGATGTCGCTGTCGCGCTGTGCTTCGGAAACCAGCTCTACCGCTGTACGATCAGCTTTGGCACGCACAACCTGCGCAGCCTCGTTACCACGCGCACGTTCATCCGCAGCCTCACGCTCACGTTCCGCACGCATACGTGCGAATGTGGCTTCAAGGTTCTGCGCAGGCAAATCGGCCCGTTTAATCCGCACGTCAATCACTTCGATCCCGAGGTTTTCGGATTCCGACGCTGCAAGATCGCGAATACGGTTCATCAAGGCAACACGACCCGCGGAGAGGATTTCGTTGGACGTAACCGAACCCAGAACTTCGCGCAAACTCGCATTGATAATGCGTTCAAGACGGGATTCAGCCGACTGAACGCCACCTGTACCAACAGCCCGACGGAACTGTTCCAAATCGGTGATCCGATAACGCGCAAACGCGTCAACAACCAAACGACGATCATCCAACGGAGTAACTTCCAGCGGAAGCGTGTCCAGTGACAAGATACGGTCGTCGTAAGAAACGACTTCCTGAATGAACGGTATCTTGAAAGCTAGACCAGGTTCGGTTTTCACGGCTTTCACCTGACCAAATTGCAAGACCAGAGCTTTTTCACGCTCGTCCACGATAAAGAACGAGGAGAATGCGACGAAAACGATGGCGATTAGTAGGCCACCAAGAATGGGTAAACGTTTCATTAGTTTGACCCTCCTTTATTAAGCTCGTTTAGCGGAAGGTAGGGCACGACACCCGTTCCAGCCGCGTCTTCATCAATGATGATTTTCGTTACACCAGCCAACACACGTTCCATTGTTTCAAGGTACAGGCGCTTGCGGGTAACTCCTTTGGCCTTGGCGTATTCCTTGTAAACAGCAAGGAAACGGCTGGCTTCACCGGTCGCAAGGTTAACCACTTGGGCACGGTACGCTTCGGCGGTTTGCAACAATTGTACCGACGAACCACGGGCCGCAGCCAGACGTTCGTTCGCATACGCATCAGCACGTTTTTCCAATGTGTCACGTTCTTGCTCAGCAGCCTGAACGTCACGGAACGCATCAATAACCTCGACAGGTGGATCGGCCTTATCAAAGTTCAAACGAACGATATTCACGCCCGCGTTATAGCTGTCCAGCGTGCCCTGAATAAGCCCGCGAACCTCTTGCGAAATCGCAGCACGGTCACGGTTCAGGATTGGTGCCAAATCGGAACGCGCGATAACTTCACGCATCGCGGATTCAGACACCACGCGGATAGTTTCCTGCGCGTCGGCCAGATTAAACAGGAACTTTGGAGCATCGTTGACGTTCCAAACAACCTGGAAATCAATATCCACGATGTTCTCGTCACCCGTCAGCATCAAGCCTTCTTCAAGGAGGTTGCCACGGCCACCAACACCGATGTCTTCGATATTCTCGCGTGTTACCGGAAGGACTTGCGCTGAAACGAACGGCCAAGGGGCGAAGTTCAGACCCGGATTACCGGTGGCGGAATATTTGCCAAACAACAGCTCAACGGATTGTTCCTCGGGCTTAACCGAATAGAACGAGGCAAAGCCCCAAAGCGCGACTGCTGCTACTACAACCATCCAGATTGTGCCTTTGCCCAATCCGCCGCTGCCAGCACCGTTAGAACCGCCGCCACCGCCGCCGCCCATAAGCACTTTCAATTGTTGTTGTCCCTTGCGAACCAGTTCGTCAATATCGGGCACCTGAGGTGGTTGCCCACCCTGATTGCCCTTATCGCGATCATCGTCGCCGCCATTGTTGCCGCCGCCACCCCAAGGGCCACCGGAATTACTCGAATCTGGCATGTGTCTGCTCTTCCTTCGGTTAAAGATAATTCTGTGTCAGAATGTGTTCATTTTTTAGTAAATTTCAAGGGTAAACCGACAGGTTCTTTCATTGTCACCAATTCTTCTGCCGCGGTTGGATGTACAGCAACCGTCCGGTCGAAATCTTCTTTGGTGGCGCCCATCTTAATCGCAATTGCAGCCATTTGTATCATCTCGCCCGCTGAAGGCCCAACGATATGACACCCAAGAACCTTACGCGTATTCTGCTCAACGATCAGTTTCATCAACATACGCTCGTCTGTGCCTGCCAGTATATTTAACATCGGGCGGAAGGCTGCGCGGTAAATTTCGATATTGTATAAATCGCCAGCTTCTTCTTGCCCCAAGCCGACGGTGCCGATTTCAGGTTGCGTAAACACGGCCGTTGCGATGTTTTCGTGGTCCATTGCAGTCGGGTTACCGTTAAACACCGTCTCGACGAACTCCACGCCTTCGCGGATCGCAACCGGCGTAAGGTTCACCCGATCCGTTACATCGCCCACCGCATAGATGGATGGCACAGACGTTTGCGAATACTGGTCCACCTCAATCTCGCCCTTACGGCCAAGTTTTACGCCAGCTTCCTCAAGGCCCATGTTATCCGTATTTGCAATACGACCCGTGGCATATATCACAGTGTCAACAACGTGGTTTGAACCATCCGTACAAGTAACGTGCAAACCGTCAGTCTTCTTTTCGATCAAACTAACATCAGTTCCCACATGCAGGTTCACGCCTTTACGGATCATTTCCTCGGCAACATGGCCACGAACTTCGCCATCAAATCCACGCAGAATTTGTGCACCTCGGTAAAACTGGGTTACCTCGGCCCCCATTCCGTTGAAAATTCCGGCAAACT
Organism: Paracoccaceae bacterium; assembly: GCA_050256375.1. Taxonomy (GTDB): domain Bacteria; phylum Pseudomonadota; class Alphaproteobacteria; order Rhodobacterales; family Rhodobacteraceae; genus NORP23. The sequence continues at coordinate 16,757 of JBBWVU010000015.1, forward strand.
CACAAGCGATGTAACCGCCGCCGACCACCAAAATCCGTTTCGGCAGTTCTTTCCACAAGAACACCTCGTTAGACGAAATCACATGCTCCGCGCCTCTGATCGCAGGAATGAACGGGCGGCCACCCGTTGCCACGAGGATAGTCGCGGCAGTAATTTCTTTTCCATCCGACAGCACAACAGTATGCGCATCTTTCACAGTTGCACGGCTATCAAAGGTCGTAACACCATTCCCCTGAAGGCCTTTCAAGTACAACTTTTCCAGACGGTCCAGCTCTGTGTTAATCGACCCCATAAGTTTATTGAAATCAAAGCTGCTTTTGCCAACTGTCCAGCCAAATCCTTTGGCCGCCTCAAAACTTTCCGAAAACGCAGATGCATAAACCATCAGTTTTTTAGGTACACACCCACGGATCACACAAGTGCCGCCGTAACGATCTTCTTCGGCCAATGCGACCTTGGCACCACCTTTTGCCGCCACACGGCCAGCGCGAACGCCGCCCGATCCGCCACCGATTACGAAAAGATCGAAGTCAAAACCGCTCATGTTATTTCCTTAATGCACAGGTCGGAAGGCCGGACGGGTATCAATCACGCGTGTCGTGCCATCTTCTTTCCCAACGATAACTAGCTTGCATATATCAATAAAGAAGCCGGATTCAACCACACCGACGATCTCTTTTAATTGTGCGGCCAGAACAGGCGGCTCGTCGATTTTCTTGAGATGCAGATCAAGGATGTAGTGCCCCTCGTCCGTCACAAACGGCTGATCGCCATCCATCCGACGCACGATATCGATACCACCGACAAATGCACCGCTGATGATTGCCAAAATCTTGTCCGAGGTAACTTCCCAGCCGAAACGCACCACTTCGACGGGCAAAGGGAACGCGCCCAATGTGCGCACCCGCTTGGAATTATCACTAATCACGATCATCTTTTCCGCCGCAGTCGCCACCAGTTTCTCCTGCAGCAATGCCCCGCCGCCGCCCTTGATAAGGTTCATACGGCCGTCAAACTCGTCCGCACCGTCGATCACCAGATCCAGGCTCCGAATTTCGCCCAGTGTGGTTAACGGAATACCCAAAGCCTCAGCCTGTGCTTTGGTGACCGAAGAAGTCGGCACACACAATACCTCAAGCCCTTCAGCAACCTTCTCGCCCAGAAGATCAACGAAAAACGCCGCGGTCGACCCGGTGCCCAGCCCCAGTTTCATTCCCGGCTTAACAAATTCCAATGCTTTAGCCGCCGCAAGATATTTCGCTTTCGCGGCACCCTCTTTAGGTATTTCCATGATCCAGTTCCCCGTTACATTAAATCTGTGTTAGCCCGCCTTATAAGCAATTCACTTGCTACGCGCGATAGCCTGAATCGCCGCGTCTGGCAATATTTTCGCAAGGGCACCCAAACATGTCGCATTTTGTGTGTTTCCTATAGGAAACGCGCCGTATATACTGCACATATCAGGAGATTCATAATGTTCTTAAGTGTATTCGACATATTCAAGGTGGGCGTCGGCCCTTCGTCCTCGCATACCGTCGGGCCGATGGTTGCTGCGGCGCATTTCCTTGAATCGCTGCGCGATGGCAGCCAGAAAGTGCCGGGCGCCGAAAAGCTGGCGCGCTTGGGGTGTTCGCTACACGGATCACTGTCTTTCACCGGCAAGGGCCACGCTACGGATCGCGCGGTGATGTTGGGACTGGCCGGATTTATTCCTGCGACGTTCGAAGCGAATCAAGCCGAGGTCACCGAAGCCGCGATTAAATCAACGCATAAAATTTCACCGCCCGACCTTGGTGAACTGGATTTCAACTTCGAGAAAGACATCGTTTTCGACTACGGCCCACCGCTCGAAGGCCACCCGAACGGCCTGATCCTTTCGGCCTATGACACTTCTGGCAACCTCTACTTGCGCGAAACATATTTTTCGGTCGGGGGCGGATTTATTCTGACTGCTAAGGAAATGGTTGAAAGCGACGGTTCGCCTGAAGAACCGGCAGGCGTGCCTTTCCCGTTTCGTAACGCCGTCGAAATGTTAAAAATGGCGAACAAGTCCGGTAAATCCATTGCCGAAATGAAATTGGCAAACGAGCTGGTCCAATCAGACGCGCAATCCTTCGACGACCGGCTTGCCCGCATCTGGCACGTGATGGAGACATGCATAACGCGCGGTCTACTTACCGACGGCATCCTGCCCGGCGGTTTGAAAGTGAAGCGCCGCGCCAAAGCCATCCATGAAGCGTTAATAAAAGAACGCGGGGCCAACATGTACGCACCCCACATCATAAACGACTGGATTTCCGTCTATGCCATCGCAGTGAACGAAGAAAACGCCGCTGGCGGCCAAGTCGTAACCGCGCCCACCAACGGAGCCGCAGGGGTTTTACCTGCTTCGATCCGGTATTACCTCGACCACGTCCCGGGGGCTTCGCGTTCAAAGGTTAACGATTTCCTGCTAACAGCGGCCGCAATCGGCGGGATGATCAAAAACAACGCCTCGATTTCCGGCGCCGAGGTTGGTTGCCAAGGCGAAATCGGTTCGGCCGCCGCAATGGCCGCAGCTGGGTTTTGTGCCGTAATGGGCGGCACACCGGAGCAAGTCGAAAACGCGGCCGAGATTGCGCTTGAACATCATCTGGGCATGACGTGTGATCCGGTCGCCGGTCTGGTGCAAGCACCTTGTATCGAGCGCAACGGTTTGGGGGCGATCAAGGCAATTTCCGCCGCGTCGCTGGCGCTGCGCGGCGATGGCCAGCATTTGATTTCGCTGGATGCGTGCGTTGAAACCATGCGGCAGACGGGGCTGGATATGAACACTAACTACAAAGAAACTTCTTTGGGCGGCCTGGCGGTTAACGTTATCGAATGTTGAGCCGGCTGGAGTTGAGTATTTTTGCAATAAAGAAGCCATATTCATCTTTTGTTAACCAATATCGCGTAAATATCAGGGTACTGAGCGGGACGGGCTGAAAGGTTCGAAGGTTACGCGCGCCAATACTTGGTTATTTTCGTTGCATTTTTTCGCAAGACATCAAGCACTAAACCGTCCGATCGTTGCGCCGTCTAGCAAGCGACTTATGTCAGCGGCATTCTCATGATCGGGCTTTTGGCGCGGGTGATCCTACCCTAAGATTTGCAGACGGTTTCAAACCTAAATCCGTCGAAAAATATGCTCTTATGACGTTTCCGAATATTTCTACACACAACGGCGCGGATTTTCCGGACGCTTCTTTTTGCGAGCGCAAATTACCCGATGAACACCTGCGAAATAACTTCGGATAAAAGCTCGACAGGTAATATCACCAGCATCCGGCGGTGGTTAAAGGTCAACTCGATCTGTTCTGCATCCGTCTCATTCGACGTGCCGATCATTAGCGCTGGCGAGAATTGATACGTATGGATCGGCCATTTCAGGCCATTGGAAACGCCGCTTACCTCGCCCATCGGAAATAGCGATAGGCGCGTACCAACGGCCAGATCCAGCTTCATTTTACGTGGCGCAAGAAAACATAGATCCTGCTCGCCTATCAGTGCCACCTGTTTATCAAACGCCCGTAGCAGGCTGTGACAGGCTGCTAACTGGTGGTCCAGACGTCCGCCCATAAACCCGAGTCCCAGATAATAAGGCGCGTTGGTCGAATAAAGGCATTTGTCGAAATCCGTGGACATTTGTTCAGCCACCGGGTGCATTTTCGGCCCATTAACGCGCTCCAAATCAACCGAATCCATATCGCCAATCACATGGTCAACCGCGACGCCCAAATCCTGCGCGCGGTGCACTCCGCCATCGGCAGCCACCACCGTGGGTGCGAGCGCCACCGCTTGCGCTAAAAGCCCTGCGTCAACCGGACCACCGCCTACCAGCGTGATCGGAGTCTTGCTATCGAGTATTAACGTCACTCGACCCACGGGCGGATCACCACCGCCGAGATCGAGTTTTTCGGAGAGCCTTCAATCAGGCGGTCCGAATAGGTCAGATAAATCAGGGTATTTCGTTCAGCGTTGAAAAATCGCACCACCTGTACCCGTTTGAACAGGATCGAAGCGCGACGGTCGAATACTTCTTCGCCTACTTTCAATTCCGCACGGAATTTGATTGGGCCAACTTGGCGGCATGCAATCGAGGCATCGCTGGTGTCTTCGGCCAGCCCGAGCGAACCACTGATGCCACCGGTTTTCGCACGGCTAATGAAACAGCTAACGCCTTCAATCTTGGGGTCGTCGAACACCTCGACGACAATCTTGTGGTTCGCCCCCAGCAACTTCCAGACCGTATCAACCGAGCCGATTTCTTCGGCAAAGGTGGGCACGGCGGCCAGCCAAAAGGCCAGAACTGTCAGGAAACGCATTCTTTAATCCACTTCTTTTTTGCCGTCCTCGGTTTTGCCGATGCCCTTGAAAACGAACTTGAACGGATAAGCCCAAGCGACACCAAGCACTGCATAAACGATGATTGCCAGATATTTATTCAAGTCACCGATTAACGCCAAAATCGTAATCGCGATCACAATGTAGACGGGCAACCAGACCACCAGCAAAAACAGCGACCAGCGACGGCGGGCTTTATACGACAGCGCCATCAGTCAGCAAACGGGTCAGTTACCAAAATGGTATCGTCCCTCTCCGGTGAAGTAGAAAGCATTGCCACAGGGCAGTCGATTAGCTCTTCCACGCGACGCACATATTTGATCGCTTCGGCAGGCAGGTCGTTCCACGAGCGTGCGCCTACGGTGCTTTCAGACCAGCCTTTCATGACCTCGTAAATCGGCTCGACCCGCGCTTGTTGGTCGGCGGCGGTAGGCAGGTAATCCAGACGTTCACCGTCCAGCATATAACCCACACATATTTTCAATTCCTTAAGACCGTCGAGCACATCCAGCTTGGTAAACGCAATTCCGTTGACGCCCGAAATAGCACAGGTCTGACGAACCAGAACCGCATCGAACCAGCCACAACGGCGCGAGCGGCCGGTAACAGTGCCCTTTTCACGACCAACGGTCCCAAGATGCTCGCCAACTTCGTCGAACAGTTCACAAGCAAACGGGCCTTCGCCAACGCGGGTGGTGTAAGCCTTGACGATGCCCAAAACGAAATCAATCGCCCCTGGCCCAACGCCTGTACCGGACGCCGCCATGCCAGCGGTCGTGGTCGAGGATGTCACAAACGGATACGTCCCGAAATCGACATCCAGCAACGATCCCTGCGCCCCTTCAAACAAAATCCGTTTACCAGCTTTACGTTTCTCGTTTAAAACTTTCCACACAGGGGCAGCGAACGGCAGAATGCTCGGCGCGATTTCCATCAGTTGTGCCTTCAGTGCTACAGGATCAATTTCCTCGAGGCCCAAGCCATTACGCAGTGCATTGTGATGTGTCAGCAAACGGGAAATCCGCAGATCGAGCGTTTTCTCGTCAGCTAAATCCGCTACACGAATGGCGCGGCGGCCAACTTTGTCTTCATAAGCCGGGCCAATGCCGCGGCCCGTTGTACCGATCTTGGCAATCGAGTTCACTGCTTCGCGTGCTCGATCAAGTTCGCCGTGGATCGGCAGGATCAGCGAAGCATTTTCGGCGATCATCAGATTATGCGTATCAATGTTCACGCCCTGCCCGCGCAGCTTGGCCAGTTCTTCAACGAAAGCCCAAGGATCCAACACTACGCCGTTGCCGATCACGGCCAACTTGCCTTCGCGCAGCAGACCGGATGGTAGCAACGACAGCTTATAAACCTTGCCATCGATAACCAGCGTGTGGCCCGCGTTATGCCCGCCTTGGAAACGTGCGATCACGTCGGCGCGCTCAGACAGCCAGTCCACAATCTTACCCTTGCCCTCGTCGCCCCATTGAGCGCCGACTACAACTACATTGGCCATTTCATGCCTCTCGGTTAGGAAGTTACGGGCAGGGTATACAGGGTGCTACTGCCTAGGGGAACCCTATTCACCGCCCCAATTTGCGCTAAATTACCGCGCAGCTCGCAGCATCGGATAGCGTATGGGCGAGTTTCCAACCCGCACCTCGGCTAGCAGCTCGAATCCATGCCGTTTATAGATCGAGAGATTCGCCGCATTCGTCGATACCAGATATGCAGGCATCCGTTGGCAATCAATAATATCCAGCGAATAGTTCATCAATGCGGTTCCTAAGCCTTTACCGCGATGCACCGGATCAACGGCGATATAGGCCAGATACCAATGCGGCTCTGATGGGCGATAAACCTCGGATTTTTGAATAAGCTTCGCCATTTCGTCCGGCATCGCGGCGCTACCGTCGACGGCTTCGTCCTTACGTTCAAACATTGCGCCGGGTGCAACCCAGACCGCAGCGCCAAACGCATCACCGATCATATAGACCGTTCCCATTTCAAAAGCGGGTGCCGTCGTGATGCCCGCGTGAGTCAAACTGCCTGTAACGAAATCATGGGGATCGGGCAGTATCCAGCGAACGAACGGATCGGTCGCAAACGCAAGCGCCATCAACGCGCCAACGCTCGGCGCGTCTTCCAATGTCCCCGTTCGAATTTGGAAATCACTTTCCATGACCAACCCTCTACGTTCGATCCATCAACTGGGGCGAACATACTGGATTGTAGATTTCACGCCTATGCAGTTTACACTAGCGCGCTATCCGAGCTTGTTGTGCGTTCCATCGCATAGCGGTGCTTTTGACGACTGCTTGCACCCGCAAAAGAACACCTTGCCGGTTTTCGTTGCGGCATACTTGATCGGAAAAATCCCCGTGCCTTTATGCGAGTTATCGCAAAACGGCTGGTTCTTGGATCGCCCGCAGGCACACCAGAAATAGTTCTTACCCTCGACCACTTCGACCGGAAACGGGCCTTTTTGCGCGATAATCGGTGCGTCAGTCATTCGTATCCCCTTTTGTTGAACGCCGACCCTACGCATTGCGTAGCTCAGAGCAAGTCATCAAATTGTCACTGCGCGGCATTGTTAAGCGTATTCGTCTTCGCCAATACCCTGCAAGGCCAGCAACGCAGTAATGTCTGAATGGTTCAGGCACACATCCGCAACATCCGCAAGCGCCTGTTTCGCACGATAGGCAACGCCCAGTCCGGCAGCCTGAACCATCGAGCGGTCATTCGCCCCGTCACCTACCGCCAGCACATCCGCCGGCGTGTAACCGCCTGCTTCGCACAATGCATTCAACGTAACCTGTTTGGCTTGTTGGCCCAATATCGGCATTCCGACCTTGCCGGACAATTTTCCACCGTCAAACAAAAGTTCATTAGCCTGATTCATCTGAAAGCCTGCCTCGACCGCGACACGGCCGGTAAAGAACCGAAAGCCGCCCGAGACCAGCGCCGTCATTGCACCCAGTTTGTTCATTGTTTGCACCAGCGTTTTCGCACCGGGATTCAACGAGATACGTTCGGCATAACATTGTTCGAGTGCTGACTCAGGCAAGCCCTTCAACAGTGCTACTCGTTCAATAATAGAGGCCTCGAAATTCAACTCGCCGCGCATCGAGCGTTCGGTGATTTCCTCGACATGTGATTTGACGCCAGCGAAATCTGCCAGTTCATCGATACATTCGACCGGAATCATCGTGCTGTCCATATCCGCTATCAGCAGTTTTTTACGGCGGTTCTGCGCAGAGACGACGTTTACGTCAATTGGCTCGCCAGTCAAAACTCCCGCGGGCAAGTCACCGGAAAACGCGATTTCCACCGCGTTGTCTGACAAACGGTTCGGCACGTCGCCGTCAACCAGCGCACGGGCGCGGCCAGAAACCGCATCCGTTACGCCGCCCGCAGCCGTAAGAACCAGAAACCGCATCGCTTACGCCTCTGCGCTCTTTTCCAGCTCTTTGGCGACAAGGAATGCCAGCTCCAGCGATTGTGTCGCGTTCAAACGTGGATCGCAAGATGTATGGTAACGATCATGCAAATCACCATCGGCAACGGCACGCGTGCCGCCTGTGCATTCGGTCACGTCTTTTCCTGTCATCTCGAAATGCACTCCGCCAGCGTATGTGCCTTCGGCTTTGTGGACAGCAAAGAATTCACGAACTTCGCCTAGAATACGTTCAAACGGGCGGGTTTTGTAACCGCTGTTTGATTTGATCGTATTGCCGTGCATAGGATCACAAGACCAGACAACCGTTTTACCTTCGCGTTCAACCGCGCGGATAAGGGCGGGCAAATGTTTTTCAACATTACCTTGTCCGAAACGTGCGATCAGGGTCATACGGCCTGCCTCGTTTTCAGGGTTTAGGCGATCGATCAGACGCAGCAGATCGTCAGGCTCAATCGTTGGACCACATTTCATACCGATAGGATTTTGAACTCCGCGGCAGAACTCCACATGCGCGCCATCAAGCTGGCGTGTGCGATCTCCGATCCACAGCAAGTGGCCTGAACCGGCGATGGGCAAATCTGTCGTGGAATCGATCCGGCACAACGCCTGTTCATATTCCAGCAGCAACGCTTCGTGGCTTGTGTAAAAGTTAACGCGCTTCATGCTCGCCGCATCACCCGCACCAGCGGACTCGATGAAGGCCAGCGATTCCGAAATACGGTTGGCCAGCTCGTGATATTCTTCATAGCCTTCGCCGCCCATTGTGGATTCCAGCGTCCACTGATGGATGCGCTTAATATCCGCAAAACCACCCTGCGAGAACGCACGCAACAGGTTCAGCGAGGCTGCTGACTGCGTGTACGCTTCAAGCATCCGATCCGGGTTCGGGATGCGGGATTCAGGCGTGAACGCAAAATCGTTGATGATGTCACCACGGAATGAGGGCAATTCCACCCCGTCGATAGTTTCCGTATCAGCCGAGCGCGGCTTGGCGAATTGCCCCGCGACCCTGCCGATTTTCACAACTGGCTTTTTGGCACCAAACGTCAGCACCACGGCCATTTGCAGCATGACTTTAAACGTGTCACGGATCAAGTCGGCGCTGAACTCTTCAAAGCTCTCGGCGCAGTCGCCGCCTTGCAACAAAAATGCACGCCCAGCGGCCACTTCGGCAAGCTGGCGCTTAAGACTCCGGGCCTCGCCCGCAAATACCAACGGTGGATAGGTGGCCAGCTTGTCCTCGACGCGCTTCAGGGCGACGGGGTCGGTATACTCGGGCATCTGGATACGCGGTTTGTTGCGCCAGTCAGATTTAGTCCAAGTTGCAGGCATGGCAGTGCTCCTATCCATAAAAATTTGCTCGGCAGTTATAGGTGAATGATTTTCCATTGACCAGACCTACATTTATCGACAAAGGTAGTTTGCGACGTCGCGTTACGACGATCGGCGTTTATATCTTTTGCGAGGTTGCAAATGGCTAATTCCAAACACACTGACGTGAAAAAATTCGTCTTTATGTTGTTACCCAAATTCTCGCTGATGGCCTTCACCAGCGCTGTAGAACCGTTGCGGATTGCGAACCGGGTGTCCGGGCGCAATATCTATGAGTGGCGGTTAGCGTCTGACGACGGCGTGTCTGTGACGTGTTCGGCGGGCGTTGCATTGCAAGTTAATATGGGTTTGGATGAAGTTGACCGAAACGAGACTATTTTGTTCTGCGGTGGTCTTAGCATCAAACCTGCAATCACCCCGCGCATTCTGAACTGGGCACGACGTGAAGCACGCAAGGGTATGCCGATCGGCGGGCTGTGCACGGCAACATATCTGATGGCAAAGGCGGGGTTGCTGGACGGCAAACGTGCGACTATCCACTGGGAAAACCGCGAGAGCTTTATCGAGGATTTCCCTGACCACGAAATTACCACTTCGATTTTTACGATAGACAAAAACCGTTATTCTTCGGCTGGTGGCACTGCGGCGACCGATTTGATGCTGCGCCTGATTGCGAATGACCACGGCACGGATTTGGCCAACAGCATCGCGGATCAACTGATTTACACCACTATTCGCACGGACAAAGACCAGCAACGCCTGTCGATCCCGACACGCATCGGGGTGCGCCATGCCAAGTTATCAACTGTCATCAAGATGATGGAAGCCAATCTGGAAGAGCCCATTTCCCCCGCCATTTTGGCCGAAGACGTAGGGATTTCCACTCGACAACTGGAACGTCTGTTCCGGCGGTATCTGAACCGATCGCCCAAACGGTATTATATGGAACTGCGGCTGGAAAAAGCGCGGAACCTGTTACTACAGACAGATATGTCAGTGATTAATGTTGCCCTAGCCAGCGGGTTCACCTCGCCATCGCATTTCTCGAAATGCTACCGGATGCATTTTTCCACGACACCTTATCGCGAGCGCGGCGCGCAGGCCGATAGTGCTTGAATTTACGAAACCACCGACCGCGCGCCGATTTTGGGGCATCAGCACGCAGTCAGCTTAATTACACATGCGAGGCAGACAAGCCTGCGTGTGACGACCAGAATACGGTTTACTAAAACAATACTCGTTACAACCTGTTCGCACTTATATGTCTAATTGATTCGCATGGCGGATCTTGGACCAGTTCAGGTCAAAATTAAGGTAAGTTTTCTGCAAATGTGACCGATCCACGTCTAAATGTGTTCTAAGAACATAATTGCCTTAACTTTAGAATTCATTCAACCCGTTGATATATATTGTTATTACGTGAATTCTTCGACACCAAGTTCGGTCACCATAGCATCCAACCTTTGATCAGTTGCCTCAATCGGAACTTCGCCTTTTTGCCCGGAATAGGCAAACCCCACGGCCTTCGTCGGGTGCTTTTTGCGTAACAACTCAAGTGAGCGATCATAATAACCGCCGCCATAGCCCAGCCGGTATCCAATGTCATCAAAGGCCACCAACGGCACGATCAGCACTAGCGGTGATAACCAGTCCCCTACTGAGGGAACCTGTGCGCCGAATGGCCCATTGACCATTTGCGTGTCCGGCGTCCATTCGCGAAACGACAAAGGTAGGCCGGGGCGGACGACCACGGGAACACAAATACGATGCCCAAGCCCGTGCAAGGAATTCATCGCGGGCAACACGTCGATTTCCGTTCGGATCGGCATGTAACCAGAAATCACCAGACCAGCGCCTTGATTGGCGATGTAACGAAGCAGGTGTGCGTTCGCACTGGCAGCACTGGCAGCACAATCTCCACAAGCCGAATGGGCGGCCTTGCGGCGTTCAAAACCCGCCTTGCGGGCGTCAGTTTTTTGTTCGGCAATCATGTGGCGGGCCCATCTCGACCGTGGAGGGATCTTATCCTTGTGAACCTGCGTACACAGGTGGGCACCGGGTGTGTTAGGCCACGACCAGTCACAGAGCCAGCTCCCTTTCAAAGATTTAAGGCCACTAGGATGTAGGCCTCTCACGAGAAGGTCAGTACCCGCCACCGACCAATCTATGCGTTATTTCGACTAAATTAAAGGGGGCAACAGGATTTTAACCAAATATTATGACTTCGTGCGCATCTTGGGCGGGGTCATTACCACAGCCCACGATCTCATGCTCCACACCCGCCCTGATACGCTCGAGTCGTGGCCCGTCGAAACCACCACTAAATCGAAAGCCCGATACGTGATTTTAGGTCGGTTTTCAGCGGCAAACGGTGTGCGCGCCCAAGCGAGACAAATGGCGCATCGATTGAAGCTGGACGGGAACACCGTGACTACGGTTGCCGACGCTCCCACCCCAGCGCACGTCGCTTTGCGATTTCACAGTCAACGGTATTGGCGACAAACTCTACTGGATGCGGCGGCCATCGTTGAAAAACCCTTTTCTGTAATCCTGTATGTGGATGGATTGGGCTTTGGGAGTATCAACAAACCGCACTGGCGATCGAGGAATGGCGGCGCATACGATTGGCGGGCCTGATGGCACAAAACGCCCAGAGGGTTTTTGTGGTTCAGGATACAGTACCGCCATGGATTTCGTTGCTGGTTGTGGTAACAATTTTCATGTTGTCGCCGATCACAACCCGTATTGCTTTTGTGCGCGACGCATCGGTCCATTTGATGAAACGTTTGATGGGTAAGACCGCCCCCCGTCTGAAAAATACCGTTAATATTCTGTGGATTAGCCAAGACCAAAGAGGGTTGACCCGCAACACGCAGATGAGCATGGATGCGCTCACCAGCGCCCTTATCCCGATAAACCTGGATACTCCTGCCATCACTCATCGACTGAACCGCCCCGTAACGTTGCATCATGTGAACGTGGATCAAATACCGCAACAAATAAGCGAATCTGGAAAGCCTTTCCATATCGGGTTTCTGCTTTGGGAGCTGGAAGAGCTGCCCAAATCACACGTAAAGGCCGGAAAATTACTGAATGATGTGTGGGTGCCAAGCAATTACGTTCAGCGAATTTATCAATCGACCTATCGTTGCAACGTGGTAAATATGGGCAAGGGCATCGACCTGCCGGATGTGCGTGCGATGCACTTGAATGGTTACGGAATTACGCCAGATCACCACGTGGTGCTTATGTGTTTCGACGCGCGTTCATCTGTTGAACGTAAAAATCCACTGGGTGCTGTGCTGGCGTTTCTGGCCGCCTTCCCGACCGACAAAACCGCCCGTTTCATCCTGAAAACCACATCTGTCGAACCATCGCATTGGGGTGACCCCAACAAACAAATGGACGCAATTCGAGGTCTGGCCAGCAAAAACCGCCGGATCATCATCGACGACCGAATGCTGCCGTTTGTTGAACTGTTATCCCTTATTAAAAGAGCAGATTGCGTAGTTTCGTCGCATCGTGTCGAAGGATTCGGATATATTCCCGCCTATGCGCTTTGGTTTGCACGACCTGTCATCGCGACGGATTTTTCGGGCACTGTGGATTTTTGCACTGCCCAAACCAGCCACCCCGTGCCATACCGCTTGATCCCCACCCGAACCGGTGAAACTATATGTTCTATAGAAAACGCGTATTGGGCGGATGTAGATATCGAGGTATTAGTCAACACACTTCAACATGTCCGTGCAAATCCGCAGTTGGCGCAGATCAAAGCCCTAAGCGGACAGCGGTTGATCCGCACGCGGTATTCGATAGCGGCACAAGCAAAACGATAACTGGACCGATTTACAGCTTTGGGATTACTGGAAAATTAGGTGGCGATATTATTTCGCCGTCATGGCTCGTGCACGCACTGCAGCGGCACGCAATTCTTCGGCGATTTCCTCGGCTTCCTCAGGTTCGAAATCAAGGGGGATCTCGAACTTGCCCGTGTCAATAAACAAGCGAACCATCCCCAGATTGGTCGGACCGATCTGCAAGTTCGCGGCGACTTCGCTTTCGCTGTTAATACCCATGATGAATTCTCCTTGGTTTGGGGTATGGCTACTCGGACCAGCCCGAATCTTCAAGCGAAAGAGTTTCGGCGACATCAGTCACCCTGCACCGGGCTTTCTGCCCTGCCAGCCACCGGAAATCGCGAAATTAATATGCGTGAACACACTATGTTGCATAATATTATTGCGTTCATACCATATTTCGAACCGTCAACCGTATTTTTTCTTGACTCGGCGGATTTCTGCCGATTGCATCCCGAATAGCAACGCCATCCGGTGCTTGCGCAACTAATAAAATGAGGGAATCTAATGATAGAGAAAATCAAACGTTCAGTCGGCGATCTCACCGATATCGGGGTCGCACTTCTTGGACTAGCCATCGTAGCATCACTACTTGTGGGCGCAGGCAATATGTCGTTCCTTGGCGACGTAGTGGGTAATATTACAGCTCTGATCTCTACACTAGGTAGCGAAGGTCTCGCAGGCTTGATCGCACTTGGCGTAGTCCTGTACTTGCTTGACAAGTAGACTTTAATAACTCTTCCTCCAACCAATACAGGGCAGATATGATGAATAAGTTTCTGGGTGCGTTACAATCCATAAAAACTATGATGTTACGAGTAGCAGAAACCGGGTTGGCACTCGTCGGCTTTATCGTCATCGTCTATCTGTTGTTGGGGGAAGACTCTGGCCCATATGTGATTTCCGTCGTCACGAATCTTGCCTTGTTCGTTTCGGCAATCACCAGCGAAGCCATCCTAGGCATCGCGATTATCGCCGCACTGGTTTTATTCTTACGAAAAAAATCATAAGCCGGCGAAATTCCGGGCAGTTCGGTATTGACCGTTACGCAAAACCTCATTACTTCCCGCCTACGATGTCTTCGACATGTGCCGGCGTAGCTCAGTTGGTTAGAGCGCTTGATTGTGGATCAAGAGGCCCCCTGTTCAATTCAGGGCGCTGGTACCATTAAAATTAATGACTTAATAGAATTCATTCCTCCCGCCACCATGCAAATCTGTAACGTGGGGGACATATGGGGGACAATATAGTGATTCATGCACGTGCCGGATCGATTGATCTGGGGCTTGGAGGTGTGAACCCGACCGAGGCGATCACCATGCAAGGCGGGTTGACTGAGGATACGGCTGATGCGCAAGGCATTTTTGTTTTCCGCAAAAAGGCGCGGGGCGCGGGGTTTGATGTGTTCCAGCTGGACGCGACGACGCCGCTGGCGTTTGTGCTGGCGACCGGCTTTACGCTGCACCCGCAGGATGTGGTGTATATAGTCTCGGATTCGGCTGCGAAGTGGAATGCTATTATTGCAACGCTGGCGCCGACTTTGGGGGCTATTCGCGGGGTTCAGACCATCGGGAATGACTTGTAATGATCAACTCGGCGCTTGTGGTTTGTGTAGGGAACACCTGTCGCTCGCCGGTGGGGGAGCGGTTGTTGGCGCAAGCCTGCCCAGATTTGCGCGTGGAGTCGGCGGGGATTAACGCGTTGGTCGGTCACGCTGCCAGCAAGGATGCCGCGGAGGTTGCGGCGGAAAATGGTGTGAGCGTCGAGGGGCATGTCTCGCGCCAGTTTACAGCGGAAATGGCGGCGGATTTTGATCTGATACTGGTTCTGGAGAAGGGCCATATGCGGGTGATGGCCGAACAGGCGCCGGGGGCCAGCGGTAAAACTATGTTGTTCGGGCAGTGGATGGGGCAGGCCGATATTGCCGACCCTTATCAGAAAAGCCGCGCGTTTCACGAGGCGGTATTCAAGGAATTAAAGCAGGCCAGCGACGGTTGGGCCGCTAAGCTGGGTGGGAAATAATGTCGGATATTATGTAGATATGCCGTTACTCGCGGGACATTTCCATTAATCTCCCATTTTTGGGAAGAAGGAGATGCTCATGACCAAGGACCAACGCGAGATACAGCGCAAATTACGGATACTTCGACACGCAGAAGAAACTGGGCGCGCAGCCAAAACCTGCAGATGCAAAAGCAATTCAATAGTTACCCGAGGCGGCCAATCACCGACTACCCAGCCATACTAAATCTGCCTGTGGTGGCTATGCGGACAAATTCGCGATTGGCAGTTGTTCAAGCAATATCTGCTTTATTATGATCAGCAGCATGCGTAGTTTGCTGACGTTGTTGAAATTGTTATACCGACCCTCAGAGCCGTTGCATTGCATAAGTCCGAGTTAAATCAGCGGTATTTCACACCTTATAGCTTAGCGAACAGGCTTCCCGGTCCCTTTATTGACCCCTTAAGGCCGGCCAATTCGGCCATGTGCCAAGCAAGGGCTTGGTTGCTTGAAATCACCGACTTTCCAATGCGGGTCTCTGTGCGCTCGATCACGTCGAACGTTCGCAGGTTGGTGCATGAAATGAACACGGCTTCCACTTTGTCAATCGCTCCGATCTCGCAAACGGCGTTGTAAATAGAATCGGGCGATATCCGAGCAACGATCGCGTCTTCCTTTTGTTCGAACGAACCGAAGTTCACGACCTCGAAACCATTGTCTTGTAACAGATCGATCATCGCCGCAGATACATCTTCCACATAAGGCGTGACGAGCCCGATCTTGCGCACCCCTAGATGCTGCAAGGCTGCCATTACCGCCGTTATCGGGTTGGTTGCTTTAGCGGTTGGAAAGGTTTGGGTAATTATTCGGGATAAATTATGTGCACCGATCAAGGTCGCTCCTGACGTGCAAGCATACCCGATAACATCCATCGGATATGCCGAGGGCAGTAGCCCGACTGCCGTTGGCAGGGCGGCCTCCATTTCCGGCAAGGTTTCGGGCGTAATTTCTTGCGCCACAGGAATACGCGCATGAAACAGGCCTATGCCGGGCTGGTTAAACAAGGCGCGAAATTCAGCTTCGATTGTTTCGTCTGTCTCTAGCACAATCAGGCCGAGTGCCGCGGTCGATGCGGCACCTTTATCAAGTGTGAATGGTAGTTTCACATCATCCCCCGATGACCGGAATTTCAACCGGCGCGCGTTCGCTCAACAAACGAGGTGGCCCATCGCTAATTAGGATATTTTCTTCGTGAACCATAATCTTCTGTCCCTCTATAACCATGCAAGGCTCGAACGTCATCACCATCCCCGCACGCATTTCGGTATAGTCAAACGCAACGATAGAAGGGGATTCCGTCAACTGCGCTCCAAGGCCATGGCCCAACCGCCCAACATCGCCGCCTTCTTGATCTATGACCTTAGCCATCGAGGCATATAAGTCGGCGCAAGTCACCCCCGGTCGGGCGATTGCAAGGGCCGCGTCGGTGGCCTTGTATAGGGTCGAATAAGCTCGCTTAACTTTGTCACTCGCTTGCCCAATTGCAAAATTTCTATCGAAGTCGCAAAAATACCCGTCCAATGTAGCCCCCGTGTCGAGCATCAGCACATCACCTGCCGCAAGCGGTCGGTTGTTTGGTGGGGAAATAACATCGGAGTACCCACCGTAGCCTGCGCCGCCAACCAGATACGGGACATCATCCGCGCCACGTCGAAGAAGGTCCATTTTGAAGGCGCGAAAGACTTCCTTCATCGGTTGGCGTTCGTGAAACAGTTCGGTTGCCCCCGCAAACGCACCGGAGGCAATCCGGCAAATGCGCGAGATTTTATCAATTTCTGCGGGTGACTTCATCTGCATCAACCGCTGCACAAGAGGGCTGGCATCGCGAAAATCGGTGTTAGGTAATCCATTCAACATGTGCTGGTAGTCAATCAGGGGCATTCGCAGGCTACTTTCCCGTCCGCGCATCATGCCTATGGTTCTATATGTACTCAGTGTATCGGTCAGCAGCGAGACACCATCGTCGTCAACGTGTGGCGCCGACCAAGTCCTGATATCCTCGACCCAAGTATTCGACATCAAATCTGCGCCGATTTTCGGGATGATTGCTATTGGCTTTCCACTCGATGGAACCACTAAAAACCATGGTCGCGTTGGGCTTTGCCAAAATAACGTGCGGAAGCCGGTAAAATAGCGCATTTCCGTTTCGGTGGTGAAAAACAGCGCGTCGAGTTTTTCTGCATGCATTGCACTTTGCACGCGATGCAACCGGTCCTCATACTCCGAGGTTGGAAAATCCGGTTCACTCATCAACGGGACCTTCCGAGAGATAGATCAAAATGCGCGAATCCGGCGTCAGCCCCAGTTCGTGGTGTTTGTCACCTGCACAATAAAGCCCCGCATATCCGGCAACCGCCGAGGGCGAAGCCGCCAAGCCTTGTGCTTTCAAATCCTCCATTGCGGCGATGGCTTCAGCCTCACTAATGGTGATAAATCCTTCAGCTTCCTTTGCAAGGTACTTAAGCGCCAAATGGGAGGGTTCCTTGCAGTCGAGCCGACCCATAATGGACATTGGGCCTTTCGTTGTCACAGCCTGTGATGCTGCAATACTGTCAAATATGGCAGGCGCATACGCGGGTTCAACGACGAAAACCTTCGGAGCATCACCCCAATAGTACCGCGCTACCGCCGTGCAGGCTGCTGCGAGCCCACCCACACCTGCTTGTAGAAAAATATGTGTGGGCGGCAGCGAAAGCTGATCGGCCACCTCGGCGCCCATGATCAAATAGCCTTCCATCACGTCACGCGGGAGTTCGGTGTAACCTTTCCACGAACTGTCGGATAATAATTCCCACCCGTTTTCTTCGGCGGCCTTCAAAGCGGCTGCCATGCTCGCCTCGTAATTTGCGCCCGCTCTAACCACCGTGGCACCTTTAGACGTTAGGCGGCCCACGAATTCTTCGGGAACAGTTTCAGACAAATATACGACGGCATCCGCCCCGAATATGCGCGCACCCGCCGCCATCGACAGCCCGTGATTTCCAGCACTGGCACAAACGTAAACCCGCCCGCTCAAGGCGGTATCAAATGTCAGATTTGGGTTCTTGCCCATCAACTTGTCGGCCGCTTTTGCGATTGCAAAGGCCGCGCCCAAAGACTTGAAACTACCAAGTCCTAGCCGCCCTCGCTCGTCTTTGAAATGAATGTCGGCCACCCCCATATGTCGGGCCAAGTCCGCAGCGCTCAGCAACGGAGAAACCGTAGCGACAGGGCATTTCGCAAACAGTGCACGTGCCGCGGTGGGGTCCGTACATAGTTCGCCGCGCGCCATTCCGCTTTCATCGGGAAGGCCGTTACCTCTTAAAGTATTTGATAAAAATTCCACGCGCGCGCCCTCTCGTTTATCTGACAAGGATGGTGAAACGCTCACCGCCAAAAAACAACAAGAAAATGTGTATTCAAAGTGGATTCTGTGACAACGAGTGAGAAATGGACGATACAGCTCATCGCCTCATTGTTTATTTACAGTAACCGATCGTAGTAGGCCCGTTACCCACCGGTAGCTTTGTCCGCAGAGCCGTATTCTGTGAACATCAAAATTGTGCCGAGTGTAACAATGACAGCTTTGGCGGGCCGCGCTGCAGCATTTGAGCACCATGTCCAAGGTCAACTAAGGGCCGGAAGCTGCCGTTCTTCGCTTCACAAGTCTGCGTCCTCTGGCGATACCTCAACCCACCGATGCTCACATCCCCAAGCATCTACATAAGCTTCGCGAATCCGGCTTCGAAACTTCTCGGTCAATTCGGTTTCTTCAATATGCAGTTCCTTCCCAGAGCCAAGAGGTCCGTCAGGAATGGAAAACTCGATAATGGCGATAGCGTCCAGAGGTTCAGTTGGGGGTGTCGCAAGCCCCTGCGTCGACAGCCAAAGACTGCGCGCGCTGCGGTTGCCGATTTTGTATGTCATTTATTCACCGAAATCATTACAACCGTCAGAAATAGCAACGCGGTATTTGTGCCGCCGACTTTTGCAACCAAATAACGGTGGCCAGAAGGTTCAACCACATTCATCAGATTTGTCTCTAGTAATTCTTTATAGAATTGCTACCCCTTAGTTCAACCGCTCACCGGTATCCGGTACGAAATAAGAGGCTTTGGAGAGGTCAAAGGCGATGTCCATGCGCTCCCCCGGCAGAATTTGCGTTTCCGCATTCAACCGCGCCGTGACTTCTTTCCCGCCCAGATAAGTGGTTACAAATGTATCAGAACCTGTTGGTTCCACTACATCTATTTTGCAACTTGCCACTTGGACATCCGAGCCGGAAGCCGTCGAAGGGTTTGTGATATTTTCGGGACGCAATCCTATCATAATATCCCGCTCTTCTCCGTTCGTCATGCCGGATATGCCGTTCGCGTCATAGAGCACAAGCGGCTCTCCTTCTGCGCGTTCGATGATAACCTGTACGGCCTTACCGTTTGCTTTGGCAGTTGCGGGAATTATGTTCATCGCAGGCGACCCCATAAACGAGGCCACGAACATGTTGGCGGGGTTGTTGTATATCTCGGCCGGTGTTCCGATTTGCTGGATTTCGCCTGCCTTCATCACCACGATTTTAGTGGCCAGAGTCATCGCCTCGATCTGGTCATGGGTCACATAGACAATTGACGCGTTCAGCGTCTGGTGCAATTTCTTGATCTCGGTGCGCATCTCGACACGTAGTTTCGCATCAAGATTAGACAGTGGCTCATCAAACAGGAATAATTGCGGCTCGCGAACAAGCGCACGTCCCATGGCTACGCGTTGCCGTTGCCCTCCAGATAATTGGCCAGGTTTACGATTTAGTAGCGGTTCGATTTGCAATAGCTTCGCAACCTCGTCCAGCTTGGCCTGTTGCGTTGCCGCGTCGATGCCCCGCACTTTCATTCCGAAAGTTATGTTTTTTGCGACCGACATAGTTGGATAGAGAGCGTAGGACTGAAACACCATGGCGATATCGCGATCTTTGGGCGACACACCAACCATATTGCGACCTGCTATAGCGATGTCTCCGGACGTGATGCCTTCGAGCCCTGCGATGCAGTTCAACAATGTGGACTTACCGCATCCTGATGGCCCGACGAGTACAAGAAACTCTCCCTGCTCGATTGCGATGTCAATTTCCCTGAGAACCTCGGTTGCACCGTAACTTTTGTAAAGGTTGGAAATGTTGAGAATTGGGTTTGCCATGATTTTAGCCTTTTACCGAACCGGCGGTTAGTCCGCGAATGAAATATTTCCCTGCCACGACATAGACAAGAAGCGTGGGCAACGCGGCAATAATGGCAGCAGCCATATCGACGTTGTATTCCTTGACGCCCGTCGTGGAGTTAACGATGTTATTGAGTGCTACTGTTATTGGCTGCGTTCCGGCCTGACTGAACGACACACCAAACAGGAAGTCGTTCCAAATCTGGGTGAACTGCCAAATAACCGTCACCACGACGATGGGTGCAGAAAGCGGCACAAACACGCTCCAGAAGATCCGGAAGAACCCGGCGCCATCAATCAACGCCGCTTTTACCAGTTCGACCGGAATAGAGATGTAGTAGTTGCGGAAAAACAGCGTAGTGAAGCCAAGTCCATATATAACGTGCACAAAGATCAGACCGGTAATGCTGCCCGCGATGCCCATTTTGCCCAGCAAAATCGCCATCGGTAGAATTACGACCTGAAACGGTACGAAACAGCCAAATAGCATTAGTGCAAAGATGATGTTCGATCCCTTGAAACGCCACTGGCTGATAACATAGCCGTTAAATGCGCCCACAATGGTGGAAATAAGAACCGCAGGGACCGCAATAAGAACGGAGTTCCAGAAATAGGGTTTCAACCCTTCACACTGGATGCCCGTGCAAGCCCCCGACCATGCTGTACCCCAAGCCGAAGTGTCGATATTCCGCGGGAGACCCAGAAGAGAGCCAGTACGGATTTCATCTAGACTTTTAAGCGAGGTCACAACCATCACGAAAAGCGGCATCAGGTAATACAGCGCGAACAGCACCAGCATTGCGTATAGTCCGGCACGCAGCAGTGCATTTTTCATGCGGCGCGAACGGTTATGTTGATCTACGTAAGTTGCATCAGTCATTTTTGCTGCTCCTCAGTTCGGAGTAAAGGTAAGGAACAACTATTGCGATCACGACCATCATCATCACAGTGGCCGAAGAAGCCGCCTGCCCCAGATCGCCACGCGAGAACGCCATTGCGTACATATACGTCGCAGGCAGGTCCGTGGCATAGCCAGGGCCGCCGCCGGTCAGGGCGATCACCAGATCGAAGCTCTTGATTGCCAGATGCGCCAGCACGATGAAGGCTGACAAAAATATCGGGGCCATCGAAGGAATGATGATGGCGCTGTAAATGCGTTTGGTGGGGATCCCGTCGATCATGGCGGCGCGGATGATTTCCTGATCGACAGACCTAAGTCCGGCAAGGAAAAGCGCCATGACAAAACCCGAGGCCTGCCATACGCCTGCGATAACAACTGTGTAGATTGCCATGTCGGGGTCCACGAGCCAGTTGAATGTAAAGCTCTCGAAACCGAGGCCTCTAACGACGGACTCAAGCCCGAGGCCGGGGTTGAGTATCCATTTCCAAGCTGTACCCGTTACGATGAAGCTCAGAGCCATCGGGTAAAGGTAAATCGTGCGTAGGGGCCCTTCGGTCCGGATCTTCTGATCCAGAAGGATTGCTAGAAACAACCCAAGAACCATTGAAATGCCAATGAACAAAACACCGAAAATCGCGAGGTTGGTTATGGCGACGTCCCAACGGGGGGAGTCAAATAGACGATCGTACTGGATAACGCCTTCAATTTCGTATTTCGGTAGCAGGCGCGATCGGGTGAACGAAATATACGTTGTCCATGCGATAAAGCCGTAAACAAATATGATGACTGCGATGAACGAAGGTGCAAGCACGATCTTCGGCATCTGTTTTTGCAACCAATCCATCGGGATAATCCTTTAAATAAAAGTATGGCTCCACGCGAACTACGCCGCGTAGAGCCGTAGTTTCAGCTATTACATTGAGTTTGTGACAGCTTTTGCCAGCGCGGCAACAGCATCTTTCGAACTCATATCCGAGTTGAAGTGTGCAGTCACAGTATCAGTAATCGCACCAGCTTGTGCGCCACGAAGTGCCATACCATGTGCATAGGATGGTAGGAGTGATCCGTTACCGGAAGCTACATCCATGTCATAGGAAGACTGACGTGCACAGTAGTCGAACTCGTCAAGAGACACGTCTAGACGTGCAGGGATCGAACCTTTGTTCAGGTTGAACACTTTCTGGAAGTTTTGACCCATGATCAGCTCAGCCAACAAGTTCTGACCTGCAACTTTGTCGTCGCCTTTGACGTCAAACATTGCAAAGCTGTCTACGTTGTAGAGGTATCCGCCACCTGGTGTCGAAGTACACAGGAAGTCTTTACCCGGCACTTTGCCCGCAGCAACGAATTCGCCTTTAGCCCAGTCACCCATGATCTGGAAAGCGGCTTCGCCGTTGATAACCATTGCAGTTGCAAGGTTCCAGTCACGGCCCGAGAAGTTCTCGTCAACAAAACCACGCATAATGCGCATTTGGTCGAACACTGCGATCATAGTATCGGAAGTCAACGTTGCTTCGTCCAGATCAATGAAGGCGCTGCGGAAGAAGTCCGCTCCACCTATGCCAAGCGCCACAGCTTCAAATACTGTTGCGTCCTGCCAAGCCTGACCACCGTGTGCCAATGGCGTGATGCCCATGCTTTGCAGTTTTTCAGCAGCAGCATTGAATTCAGCCCAGCTTGTTGGCATTTCGACGCCTGCATTTGCCAGAACCTCGGCGTTACCCCAGATCCAGTCAATCCGGTGAACGTTAACTGGTGCGGCACAATACTCACCGTCACACTTCATGTGGTCCGCGATAGCAGTAGGCAGAAGTGCATCCCAGTTATTGTCAACACCAACGGCGTTGATGTTAGCCAAAACACCCTCTTCATACCATTCTTGAATGGCTGGACCTTTCAACTGGACGGCGGTGGGGGCGTTGCCTGACAGCACTCTGGCCCTCAGAGCAGTCATAGCCGCATCCCCACCACCGCCAGCAACTGGCATATCTGTCCAAGTACCGCCATTAGCGGAAAACTCTTCCATCAGCACAGCAACTGATTTAGCTTCACCACCGGATGTCCACCAGTGTAGAACTTCAGCTTCAGGACCAGCCGACGCTGCGCCTGAAGTCAAGCAAAAGGCCGTTATGACCGATGCCAATATTGATTTCTTAAACATTCTATGTCCTCCCAAAAATTTCGATTAGTCCGGACTTTTCCCGGAACTGCCTTCCGTTAACTACTCGCGAGGTCGTTCTAACAAGGAGGAAACTTCACCACTTGGCCCTGCCCGCCACCTTTATAGCCACTTCTGTTACGTGGTGTTACATTGGCACGGATTATGTTGCACAAAGTTACAATAACCCGAGTAAGAGCACAGTAAACAGTATGTGGAGGCAAATTTGACTATACCACGAATATTGGTTGTAGACGACGATTCAGATGTTCTGGACATGCTGAAACAGTACCTTGTGAAGAATGCTTTCGCGGTGCATACGGCCTCGACGGCGATAGACGTGGAAGCGATTGTCGCCCATAACCGGATAGACCTGATACTGCTGGACGTGATGTTGGGCGACGATAACGGATTTGAAATCTGCCAGTCTTTACGCAAAGAAAACGCGGTTCCGATCATCATGATGTCCGCGCTTTCTGCGGATCATCACAGGATGACAGGGTATTCCTCGGGGGCAGACGATTATGTCGCAAAACCGTTCAATCCGGATTTACTGCTCGCGCGAATACAGGCGGTAGTTAGACGAACACAGCGTTCGGCTTCGCTTTTCTACCGACGTGGAACAAGAAACTACCACTTTGTCGACTGGAATTTCGATGCAAGATCGGGTCAGCTTTTTGCCAAAGACGGCTTCGAGGTTGTGCTCTCGAGGCTGGAAGTTTCCCTGTTGAAAATCTTGCTGGCCAACCCGTATATTCCGCTAACTCGCGAAGAAATAGCCAGCGTCCTAAGCGGTGAGCGCGACCCGCTGAACGCTTCGGAAATCACCGAAGGCCGCGCCGTAGATGTGCTGGTTGGGCGACTGCGTTCTAAACTGGAAGAGAACCCCAAAAATCCCGCCATCATAAAAACTGTCCGCGGAACCGGTTATGTCCTGTCGGTTGAGGTTTCGACGTCTGATGAATAGTAAAGTTCCCGGTATATATATGAAACTCAGCACATCTTTACGGATGCAAATTGCTGTAATCCTCACGCTGACGCTCGTCGTTGGCGCGATCACTGCGGGTGGCTGGTTTAAGTGGAATGCAATTTGGGAAAAACATCTCTCAGTCGCTTTTCAATCAGGCATATCCCTGTCCGATGTGGTGGTTCAAAATCTCAACGTCCCTAATTCGAACTTGCCAAACCACAACACCGGCTTTGATTTGTCGATCGTGGAACCACAACAAACCACTTCGGCCGACAACTCTGTCAATTTACGGTTTCCCGGTCTCGACGGACGTACATTCGAAACACGGTTCTCAATACTGGATTTCCGCGAAACGAACGATTTTGAAGGCAACCGCATCCCAATTCGCATTTTCTCGCGTAAATTGACCTATTCGCTCGGTACATTACCGGGTGTAGCGAATGCAGGGCTGTCTGCCCGCTTCGGATATCTCGCCCGTTCATTGACAAATTACTGCGGCGACACTCTGATTTTTATAAACATCGGCGAGGGTCGATGGCTGCGCGTTGGCGGCTCAGAAATATGGGGTTGCGAAACAGCACCGAAAGACTGGCGGCTGTTGATATTCATTTTTGCCGGAATCTCGTTTGGGACGTTCCTAACGGTCGGGTTGAGCTCGGTTGACAGGTTGGAAGATTTGTCTGACGAGATTGAAATCCGCGCGAAAACTGGACGAATTGCTCCGATCAAGCCAAGCGGTCCTCGAGAAATTTTGGCAATTTCCACAGCGGTAAACGATTATTTCGACCGCGAGAAAGACCGCCTCGAACAACGGGCAAATCTGCTGTCGGGAATATCGCACGACCTTGGGACACCGGCGACCAGATTGAAATTACGCGCTGCATTAATCGACGACCCAATCTTGCGTGTGAAATTCGAAGGAGACATTGACCAGATCACCTCGATGATCGAGAGCGTTTTAGCCTATACGCGCAACGAGATGAATATTGAGGAGCCGAGAAGGGTCTCGCTCCACAGTCTCGTGCAATCGGTTGTCCATGACTATGCCGATATCGGGCTTCCGGTGACGCTTGCACCAATGGAGGCAGAATCCATAGAAAGCACGGGCACGGTGTTCAAATCCGGGTCGAAACGATCCAAAGTGAACCTGACGGACCAAAAACGTTTGCTGTGCTCTTGTCGCCCCGTCGCTATCCGCCGTGCGCTGTCCAATTTGATTGATAATGCCATTAAATACGGCAGGTCAGCCCAAGTCACACTGAGCGCGACATCTGAACGTATCCAAATATCGGTTCACGACACAGGTGGATCGAATGCCGATTTCGATATCGAAAACCTGATTGAACCTTTCAAACGGGGTGACAACGCGGCCCACAGAAAAGGGATAGGTCTAGGTCTGACGATCGTATCTAACATCGCCCTAAGCCACGGCGGGGACTTGTCATTTGAATCGGACTCAGAGGGAACGTGCGCAACGCTAACATTGCCGCGCTAATTGCCAAACTTTCCACGGTTGTCCAGTTGCGTAAACTTGATGTTTGACCACATTAAGTATTCCCTAAGGCATCTATGAGTTGTTTCCGCGCGCAGCACAGTCGCGTTCCGGGTTTCTGTCTCATCTTCACTCCTTGGTGGTTACGATGAGACAGAAACCCTCCCTTATTCAATAACGTAAATCTGTTCCATAGGTGCTGACGTCAGACACATACCCCCTCCATTCACTGCCGATATTATACCATAAAACGGGGTTCGAGTGTAGGGGTGTGTGCGGGTATTTGGTGGTGGTTGTGAGGAGTTCACAGGGTGCCGCTGGGAGTCGCTGGGGTGCTTGAAGTCGCAATACCTACCTGTGAGTGCTTAGCGGGCTTTACGGGGTGGCACTCAAACACCAGATTTGACAATAACTCGTGGCGTGCGCATCATGTATTTGGTAGCATGAATATTTGGAAAGTTGCATTATTTGAGTCCGAAGTAATTGAACGCGTATTTGAATGCTGGGAAAAAATCATGGCGCGAAAAATACCAAAAGCTGTTGGTACACATCTACATCGTCCGATTCTGGCATTGCTAAGTTTTATTTTTTTCCTTCAAATTGCTGCTCAATATTTGCAATTAAATTGGGACATTGCGGGTTTGCCCACTTTTGAACAGTGGCACAGTGAAACCATGCCATATCCCGTTTTGGTGGGCCTGCAGATCGTCATTTTAAGCGCTATGGTTTTAGCCATGCTGTTGACTGGGGCTAAAAAATTCCGACCGCGCCTTGGTATCGCACTCAAGATTGTGGCGGTATTTTACGCGCTAACGATGCTCGTTCGGTTGACCATTGGCGTACTCAATCTATCTTCGGCGAGTTGGTTTGATGGCGCTGTATCTACTGCTTTCCATTTTGTATTGGCTGCTTATTTATTG
>JBBWVU010000016.1:0-3372 GCA_050256375.1 Paracoccaceae bacterium
GCCGAGGCGACCCATTGGCTATTTCGGTAACTCTTTCAAGACTCGGGCGAATATCTGGCTTAGGGACGATGGAAGAAAGCTATCGCACTTGCAGCGAATGACTGCTTCCCGCCCTTAGTTACCAAGTCTGCTTCCGGCCCAATGCCGACCTTTGTCTTCATATGAGTTGATGCGATGCGGCACATCAAAGCAGCAGTTGTGGCAGAGCAGAGAAGCGTCACAATTTTCTAGTGCTGCCTGATCGTTAACATAGCTGTGCCGACCGCAGTACCTGTTGACGAGGAATGATCATATTTTACCGAGCGGTTGGTCAGTGCTGCAAGTTGGGAAGTAAAAACGCCATTTTTACAAAATGGTCCTTCCACATAAATCGTCCCTTGCGCCCGAATTAAATTCAATCGGGCTGCCGTCTCTTCAGCCAGAAAAACAGAGACGAGTGTCGTTTTTTCACCTTTGGACAATGCATCAGCATTTGCAGACCAACGCGGCTTTTGTTCATGACTGGCTGGAAGAACTCTGACGCCGGATGACAAGGCAGATTCAATTTCCTCTGGTGTTGGTTCTGTGGATTTCGATCCCAACAGTTCCTCAAAATCGCGTCCGCCCATGAATCTGACAGTGGGAACAGGGCTACCTAGGGCATCTACATTTACTAATGTATCCATTGCTGGGTTTAGCCCCTCAACCGAGGCACCAAGAGTCATGACGATAACCCATGTTCCGGAGGACACAACGCTTAACGGACGTTCGGAGCGAAGTACGTATGGCAGCAGCGAGGCGTTTGAATCGTGTATGCCACAATAGACAGGTGTGTGGTTGGGCAAACCTGTTTCTTCAGCAATACTTGGCACCAATGGGCCCAGACATTCAAATGCAGACCTGAGTGGCGCCATCTTTTCTAGCCAACCGCGTTTTCTAACAATATCCGAATATGATCCTGATCCTGGTTGCCATAGGTCAGTGTGACAGCCAAGGGATGTGACTTCGTTGGCGGCCACGCCCGACAGACGGAATGCCCAGTATTGCGGGTACATCAAGATTGTCTGAACTTCTGAGAACTTGCTAGGGAACTGCGTTTCCAACCAGTATATCTGTGCGCCGATATTTAGCCCACCCGCCAGACTTGGCGATCCGGTCTCGCTGAAATCTGGTCGAATACGGTCATATTCTTCGCGCGAAGAGTCGACGCCGGTGTATTCGTAATCAAGCACGGGAAAAGCCAGTTGCCCGCTTTGATCGAGCAGCGCAACCGCTGCTCCGTGCGTTGTGATCGAAATGGCATCTACGCCATGCAGTGTGTGTACTTCGCGAAGTGAATTAAGCAGAAAGTTCCAAATTTTATCTGTGTCGAAATGTGGGTACGGCCCATCGTCAAGCACTGCGTTAGAAATTTTACGTACGGCAATTTCGGTCCAGTTTTCGGTCCCGACCACTGCAAGTTTTGCGTTGGTTTTCCCAATATCAATAACGGCTACGTTTTTGTACTTTGTCATACCGTTTAATCCAGATGAAAGACATGATCGAGGGGGGTGGCGACCGGCGAATTGTCGGGGTTAACCTCCATAATATCAGCCATATGCGCCCACCAGCGTTGCATGACCGTAGACTCCGGTAACGCATCCAATGCTTGCTCATCGCTGCACCAAAGAACACCGAACAGAGAGTCGTTGGCAGTATCAAGATAGATCGAGTAGTCGCTGACGCCAGAATTTTTTAGCAACTTAACCAGATCGGGCCAAATTGCATCATGGCGGCGAATATACTCATCCCGACAACCTTTGTTTAGTTGCATTTTGAAAGCATATTTCTCCACACTTTATCCCTTCCGGAGCCGACCGTAGATGATTGGCAGGGCTATTACCGAAATCAACAGCAAACCGATAAAAATTGACATCACAATCCCCGGTATATTAAGCAAGCCAAAGCCGAATGTGACCATGCCGATGATCAAAGCGGCAAGCACGACTCCGACGATAGTTCCTGATCCACCCAAGATATTTATACCGCCAAGCACCACCATAGTGATGATTTCCAGCTCCCAGCCAGTTGCAATAGAAGGCCGGGTTGATCCAAGTCGTGAGGTCAAGCACACGGCCGCAAGGCCAGACATTAATCCGGTGAGTAGAAACAAGATCATTTTGACCCGATCGACTTGGATTCCCGAAAACAGGGCAGCCGTTGGGTTGTTGCCAATCGCATAGATCGTCCGACCAAAGTTTGTTTTGTTCAGTAGTATGCCAAAAAGAATGGCCATACACGCAAAAAGAACCAGTTCGAAAGTTATCACCCAAAATACATAGCCTTGCCCAAAAAAGGCAAAACTTGTTGGATATCCGTTAAAAGCCTTGTCGCCCAGAACCACAAAGGACAAGCCACGAAACAGGCTCATCGTGCCGATCGTGGCGACGATCGAAGGCAGGCCCATGACCGTTACAAGCACACCGTTGAACAGCCCACAGAGCGCACCGACTGTAAGGCCAATTGCAACCAGTTCCACTGTTCCAACACCAAACTGGAGCGCATAACCCATCGCAGTCGATGCCAGAGCTATGATCCCGGCTACGGAAAGATCGATTTCACCCGAAATGATGACCAGTGCCATTGCTAGTGCAATCAACCCCTTTTCCGTGAAGTTGAAAGTTGCATCAGACAGGTTCCATGCATCCAGAAAATAGGGTGAACTCAGAGAATTGATCACAAACACTGCCACAGCGACAGCCACCAACAGCGACTCCCAGCTTTTCAGATATCCTGATAGCCGGCTGTCCAACCGATCCGGAATTATGCGGGTTTTAACGTCTTGAAGGCTCATACCACTGCCTCCGCACGTTTGAGAATAATTCGACCTTTGGTCCGCTCGGAACGGACGTTCAGGGCAACAGCAACAATGATTGCGGTTCCTGAAATTGCCATTTGCCAGAACGGTGAGACGTTGATGACAGGCAGCGCGTTGTTAATAACGCCAAGGAACAGCGCGCCCAAAACGGCACCACCTACCGAACCGATGCCGCCCGCAATTGAAACTCCTCCAATGACACAGGCCGCAATGATGGAAAGTTCAAAACCACCAGCGATGTCCACATAGGAGACGGCGTAACGGGACACCCAAAGGTATCCGGCAAGACCGGACAATCCGCCTGCTATACTGAACGCCATGAACCGCGTTTTACCGACATCAATTCCGGTGTACACTGCTGCGTGCGGGTTACCGCCGACAGCATACAGGGACCGCCCGAGAGGAAGTCGCCGAATTGCAAAGAGAGCTACACCAACAGTTGCTATGGCCACCCATGACAATATCGGCAAACCCGCAAACACGCTGCGTGGCAATGCCTTGAAAGCGTCACTCATCTCATGTGAATTCACCCAAGC
>JBBWVU010000017.1:0-7451 GCA_050256375.1 Paracoccaceae bacterium
AACTTCACAACGCCGACAATGTCGTTATCGTTCTCGACACTGCCCAGGCGGGCAGCACGCTCGCGCCCTTCGACATTCCGGCCAAAGACGCGATCCCTCGCGGACACAAGGCAGCTTTCAAATCAATCAAGGCAGGCGCAGTTGTGGTGAAATACAGACAGATCTGAGATCCAGGACGCCTTCTTTTGGGTGTCGTAGTGTTTCCACCTCAAAGCCCCAGCTTTCGGGCGCCTTGTGCGACGGAACCGAAAATGGACCATGCTGATAAAGTGTTGGCTTTCGCCGCAGCAGCCACAGCGATTTGGCGCAATGCAAAAATTGAAGAAAGTCTGTTTTAGAAAGCTGCAAAAGTCACCATCGATAGTTAACATTATTAACAAAAACCTTGAGACCACAAAGGGTATGTAATTAATATCTCAGATGTTTGCCAGCCAACACAATAACAAACATTACTATTATCAATGGTATTGTTTTGACTGACCTCAGCTTCTTTCAAAATCTGTAAAGGCAATGGCTGCACTCTACCGCTTCAAGCAGGCGACACACTTCAAGACAGCTGGGTTCGCCAGCAACCTCGCATCTTCAATCTCATCACCACATTCCATACAGTAACCGAACTCGCCCTCCTTCAACCGCTGCAGTGCTGCTTGGAGTGATCCCTTGAGGACATCCCGCCGCCTTTGCTGTGCTTGCGCCATAGCTTGGGATTGCAATGCGTCCATGCGCGAAAGCCTCCCAACCGACTGCTGGTCTAGCTCAACGGTCTTCTGTGCGCTCTGGCCCAGTGCGTTGTCTGCAGTAAGCTCTTCTAGCTGCAGTTCTATCAGCTTTTTATACTTGGTGAACTTAGGTTCCATACACAGCAACTACTGCACAGGTTTAGCTTCACATCAACTCAGAATTTCAGCCTTCACAAAAGTACCAATCCCACTAAGCTCCTGTTTGAATATGGAGACCCCCCATGCGTATGAGCTTAGCAGTATTATTGATAAACTTCGCTACACAAGCGGTGGCTGGTGAGACAGTATTAACTGGCAAGGTTACTCATGTACGTGATGGAGACACTATTGAGGTGAATGATGTCGCTATTCGTTTATCAGCTCTAAACTGCCCAGAGAATGGCACCCAAAAGGGTAATTATGCGACTGAGGTGGCAAAACAGTTTACTGGTTTGAAAGCAGTCTGCGAACTTACGGGAGCAAAGACATACGATCGCTTGGTCGGTTACTGCAGCGATGCTGGTGCGCGCGCGTGGGGCGAGCGTGTAGTTAAGTCAATCAATATAGGGACGAATATAGGGACTAAATAACTGTCAGTTAAATAAGATACTGATATTTATTATTAAATATTGTTTATTTGGCGGACAAACAGACCGCCTATGTTGAAGATTAGGTTAACAAGTTGGGCGAGGACCAACGCGCGGAAATTGAGTCGACCCGCAATAATTTTGACATGCGAAGCGCCGATGGCAAGACGGTCGTCATGCAAGTACTCGCCGATATAGAGGGCGATCTAGTTAATCAGATGTTAGCAGGCACGGCAGCAGATTCGGTTGACTTTGACGATTTGTTAACCCGTCATCGCACGTGGATTTCGGATATGTGGGGCAAGCCATGCAGTTCTGCGGGTTATTCGGGCATGCCTGAACTTTATGCCAGTACTCCGGATTTTCGGACGCGGTACGAAACGCTGGCCGCAGGCTTCACCGACTATCTTTGCGCCGCAATGCGCGCCCACAGCGCCCGTATATCCTGAAATAGCTGTTATTCAGGGTTAAGGTGGTAGTGATCCCCACTTTACCCTTGAAATTTCTGCCTTTTATGCGCACTTACTCGACGCAAGGGGCATTTGCCTCGTTGAAACAACCAGATCGGAGATCACATGGCCAAGGAAGAACTTCTAGAATTCCCGGGTGTCGTGACCGAGCTTCTGCCAAACGCGACGTTTCGGGTAGAGCTAGAGAACGGCCACGTAATTATTGCGCATACTGCGGGCAAGATGCGGAAAAACCGTATTCGTGTGCTGGCGGGTGACAAAGTACAGGTTGAAATGACCCCGTACGATTTGTCCAAAGGGCGCATCAACTATCGTTTCAAGTAACTTGCGACTGATCCTTGGATCAGGCAGCCCGCGCCGACGTGAGTTGTTGGCGCAGATTGGCGTTGTGCCGGACGAAATCCGGCCCGCCGATATTGACGAGACTCCACATAAAAACGAAATGCCACGCCTTTATGCGGCGCGGCTTGCCGTGGAAAAAGCGCAGGCGATCACGTCCGATGATTTGATCCTGAGCGCGGACACTGTAGTGGCCATTGGGCGACGTATTCTAGGCAAGCCACAAGATGCTACCGAGGCGGCCCAGTTCCTGATGCTGCTGTCGGGCAGACGGCACCGCGTGATTACGGGTGTGGCTTTGCGGCTAGGAGACAAGATATGGTCCCGTCAGGTCGAAACCGTCGTAAAATTCAAACGCCTGTCGGATGCTGAACTGTCCGCCTATCTGCGCTCGAATGAGTGGCAGGGCAAGGCGGGGGGATACGCCATTCAGGGCATCGGGGCTGCGTTCATTCCATCCATTAATGGTTCGTACACCAATGTTGTTGGATTTCCGTTAACCGAAGTTACCAATATGTTAACTGGGGCAGGGTATCCTGTATCCTTTGAAGGGGTTCCCGCATGAAGGGATCATTAGCCGTATTCGACAACGACATGGCCGCGCTATTAGTTGACGGAAAGTTAACAGACCTGTTGATCGACCCGCCCGAAAGCGACCCGATCCCGCGCCCCGAAGCAATTTACCGTGGCATTTTGGAGCGCCCGTTAAAAGGCATGCACGGCGCGATTCTGGGCCTTCCGGACGGGCAGCGGGCGTTTCTGAAAGACGCCAAGGGCATATCGCCCGGCACGGCGATTGTGGTGCAGGTGGCGACGTTCGCGGAAGATGGCAAAGCCTCGCCCGTATCCCGAAAACTGCTGTTCAAAAGCCGTTATGCCATCGTGACCCCCTCGAATCCGGGCCTGAACATCGCGCGCAACATTCACGACGAAGAAGAACGTAATCGGCTGCTGGAAATCGCGCACGGCGCGGTGGACGGTGGTAACGAAGGTTTAATACTGCGCTCGGCCTGTAACGGCGCTGATCGCGAGACAATTACCGATGACATTCTTAACATGTTGGACATGTGTCGTACCGTGATCACGGGATCTGAGGGCCGCGAGCCCGAGTTGTTGCTGGATGCACCAACAGCCACTGTACGTGCATGGCGAGATTGGGATGAACCGGACCAAGTTGATAATACCGACCGGTCGTTCGAACATCACGGCGTTCTCGATTATATAGACCAAGCAATGACTTCGCGTGTAAAAATGGGCGATCATGCATGGTTGAGCATTGAACCAACGCGCGCCATGGTTGCGATTGACGTCAACACTGGCGGAGATTTTTCGCCAGCGGCCGGGTTGAAGGCCAATCTGGCAGCGGCGAAAGAGATATCGCGACAACTGTTAATCCGTGGCTTGGGCGGGCAAATCACTGTCGACTTTGCGCCTGTTAATAAAAAGGAACGCGCGAAGATCGAATCTGCGTTGAAGGCTGCGTTCCGGCGCGATGGAGTGGATACGATAATCGCGGGCTGGACGCCGTTGGGAAATCTGGAACTGCAACGCAAACGCGAACGGTTTCCGTTGAGCGAGGCGACGAAATGAGCTGCCTTATTTGCAAGAAACCGACAACGCTCGACTTTCGGCCATTTTGTTCAAAACGCTGTGCGGATGTTGATTTGGGTAAATGGTTAACTGAATCTTATACCATACCTGCGCCGCTCGAAGACCTCTCGGAAGAGGATGAAATTGCGCTAATGGCGGCGGCCCAAACCAAGCATTGATATTCGTTGTAAATTCCCGAAAATTGCTATGGACAGTCACCAATATCTGCCCTAAAACGCCTCCACCCAAGGCGAGATGCCTTACCCGTGCCCGGGTAGCTCAGGGGTAGAGCAGCGGATTGAAAATTCGCGTGTCGGTGGTTCAAATCCGCCCCCGGGCACCATAAAAAACAATGACTTAGATGAATGCCAGCAGCTTGTATTTTTGAATTGTGTGCGGTTTTGTGTGCGTTATTCCAAAATTCTTCTTAAAACACCCCAATATTCTATTACAATTTTGCCTTTAGAAGGCGCGAGTTTGTTTGTGAGCTTCGGAGGCAGCCCAGGTTAGGTAATTACTCGTCGAACAAAACCACCGAAGTTACTGGTGATATTTATACAAGCTCGGCTTTTTGACTTTTTAACCAGAACGACGAGACTGACTTCTAATCAGCAGGTTGCAGGTTCGAGTCCTGCAGGGGTCACCAATAAAATCAAAGGCTTAGCTGTTAATTCAGCTGAGCCTTTTTTGCTGTCAGCGAGACGTTCAGCGAGACGCGTGAGCGGAGAACTGCGTAATGAAGTGAGTAGTTTCCCTTTAGTCACAGGGCTCATTTTTGAGGTCAACTCCATCAAAGGAGTGTCTGTATTTTTGAAATGACAGCGATCTCGCTTCCGTTTAGGTCTTTGCAGGCACACGCATTACTTGACTAAAATAGTCAAGTACACTATCCGCGCGCGGGCGCATGGGTGTTGCTGCTGTGTGTGATGTCGCTCCAGCTTGTGGAGCAGGCGCGGTGGAGTCGAGTTGAAGTCGTTTGGGTGGGTGAGGGTGTTGTGGATGCGCGTCAACGTGAGCCGCTCTTTGCGCGAACATCTTTCGTTCGCCTTCAACATCGTATCAAGTTGTTCTGTGAAAAGGCCCAACTTTGGCAGTGGTTGGGCAGACCGGTCATAGCGAAACTCCGTTACTTTGGAGCGCAAAATCTTCCGTACTGAATTCCGCGATATACCTCGATCCCGGCTAATCTGCTTAATGCCTTTCTTATGAACAAAATAATCCCGTCTGACCTTCGCAATCGTTTCCACAACAATCATCCCCTATATCACCCCAACATTTTGATCCAAATGTCAGGCACAATGCACAACCAAGGGAGGGGGTCAAAATTGAACGCCGATCTCCCCGCTTAAGGGGTCACTTTTGCATGCCTATCTACAAGTACCCACCATCACGCCATTCTGAACATTACCATATCAACTGAGTGCGACGGTTCTGAGACTTTTCCTCCGGAAGTCTGACCGTCTGCTGTCAGACAATCTGTTCCATAAGGGCTGACAGCAGGCACCGCGATAAGACACTCGGCTGGAGATTTTCCAGGAAGCAGAGCAGTAGTACACGTCTCCAGTTGTTAGATTTCAAAAGCTTTAACTAAAGTCGAGATTGAAAAAATATCCGGTTTCGGGTCCATCGACACTTCCTATAATGGCAGTTCTGTCCAAGAGCAGATTATTATGCTCGCAGCAGGTCTCCGGAAGTAATAAGCAACTGTGGCAAGCTGCTGCATTATAGCCTTGATGCCCTTGTTTTGTAGTCTCCAAGCAAATTGGATCATTTGAACAATACTGTGCTTCATTCAAAGCCGCGCTCACAGTGCGCTCAAAGAGACCGGGCTTGCCGCGCTCAACCAGCCCTCCGAGGGAGCCTTCAGCATCACCGCTAGCTGTGTAAATCAGCACCCCGTTCATCTTTATATGTTCGCTATCTCCGACAAATACTCTTTCTTTAAGAGAACCCGCATCGTAACCGCATTCAAATGCAAGTTGCCGTATTACTAAATGAGCAAACGAATGTATTAGTAAGAACCTTTCATCTACATTTTTCCTTCTGGTGAAATTAGGCTGACCACTCAGTACTGCTTCTTGGATCATTTGATTTTTATGCTGAGCACGTTTTAGTGGCTTGCGTAGAATTTCCCATTGAAGCAACTTATCGTCCCTGAATTCAATAAAAACACCCTCTCCGCGAACTTCCATTGCAGGCAGCCAGTCATATTTATTTCTCTCCATAGAAACCTTTTCTTCCCCAGGAGAGCAAGGTTTTAATCGGGAAAATCCAACCAAGGCTCGCGTTTCTCTAAGTTGGGGAACCAGTACAACTCGTGAAAAATAACTCTGGAACCAAGATTTATAACTTTTTATTTGAATTGGCTTAATGTCAAAGTCGTGCCTATCCTCAATATCTGGTCTACTTCCTATAAACGCACGAAATTCTTTGAAACGGAACTCATCATCACTCTCAGTGGATGAATCAATAGCTTCAATTTCGGCTGTAAAGTCGGCAATTTCCAGTGGCATTGCAGGCGTTATTGGGTTGCATCTGGAAGGGCCGCATTTATCGATCGCCCGCAAAGGCGCACATGATCCTGCGTTAATTAGGAATATGGAGGATGAAGATTGCAGCCAGTTATGCGCCTTAGCCGGTGAATTGCCCAGTCTGTTGTTAACTGTAGCGCCTGAATCGGTTGCACCTGTCCAGATCACGAAACTTAGCAACGCTGGTGCCACCGTATCTTTAGGTCATACAGATACCGATTACAAAACTGCCAAAGCGGCCGTTGCTGCTGGTGCAACCTGCGTGACCCATTTGTTCAATGCCATGAGCCAGCTGAAAAATCGATCACCTGGGTTAGTGGGTGCAACGTTGGACAGCGAAGTTTTGTTCGCTGGATTAATTGCTGACGGAATCCATGTGGATCCTGCTGTCATTCGGATCGCCGTGCGTGCCAAGCGGGGCGCAGGACGCTTGTTCTTGGTAACAGATGCAGTTGCACCTCTAGGTACCAATATGAAAGAATTCACACTGAACGATCGAAAAATATTGCGCAATAAGGGCCGTCTTACTCTGTCGGATGGTACCTTGGCCGGTGCCGATCTGGATATGATATCCGCTGTGCGGTTCATGAACAGCGAAATCGGCTTGGAAGTGGATGAAGCATTGCGCATGGCGTCGCTATACCCTGCACAACTGCTTAAACGTGAAAAGGAGATCGGCAGCTTGGTCACTGGTGCTTGCGCGGAATTTATCCATCTCGATAGCCAACTACAGGTTGGGAGTGTTTGGCGCGGGAGTAAATGTGTCAGAGAGTCCAAAAATTAGTAATTTTAAAGAATTTTTAGCGACCCTCCGGTCACCTGGATCTAATTAACCTAAGATCCACCACATTGCACCAAATTCGGCCATTGTGTTCCCCTGAATTCTCGCTGGGCAGCCCTCCGTTTCCCTCATTCATGTTTATTTCGCTTAAAATTCCTTCACGCGCCCTACAAACGGATTTCGGCCATAGCATGCAAGAGGTCGTGGGTTTTGATTTTGCCCCCATTGCGCCTGACTTCGCGGCTGATTGTGGATGCGGAACGTTTTAAGGCGCGCGCAATTGAACGAAGGGGCATCTTCGCATGTAGGCCTCTCGATATCTCCTCGCGTTCCGTAAGTGTCAGGGCCAAACGAGATCTGCTACGTTCAGGCGGACGGATGCCACCAGTGCGAGCTAGGAGTGGATAAATCGACGAAGACGCACGATCAAATCC
>JBBWVU010000018.1:0-8184 GCA_050256375.1 Paracoccaceae bacterium
GAGATGGTAATGCCGGGCGACAACTTGAAGTTCGACGTTGAACTGATCGCACCGATCGCCATGGAAGACAAACTCCGCTTCGCGATCCGCGAAGGTGGCCGGACCGTCGGTTCGGGCGTTGTGTCCAAAATTATCGAGTAAAACTATTCAACTTTATTGTTGAACCAGAATTCAGGGCTGCCTTTCGGGGTGGCCCTTTTTGTTTGGCCTAGTCTTGTTTGGAGGCGTCCGCCGCGCGTTCGGCCAATATTATCTGGATGACTGCAACCATTTCCTTGGATTGTCGCGGAGAGGTCACGCCGCCGATACCCAGATGTTTGCCCAGACTCCACCACATGCCGGGGGTCCATGATCTGGGGATGGGCTCTTTTAGTTGTACTAGAAATCCGTTGGAGGGTTTGAAGGCGAAGAAGCCGCGATCCACTCTAGCAATTTGATCGAGGCGACATAATTCGCGGCCCGAAGCCGTTGATATGGATTGCCGTGTAAGGATGATTTCGTTTTGGGTTGAAGTGAACAGGCGATAGCCAGCCCAGATAAACACGCTGCCAATGACGATCAACGCGGCCAACGCCGTAATTTTGGACGGTGGGTTGATTGCGGCGATATAAATCAGGAGCAACCCCAAACCAGCCATGGAAACCACGGCGGACATACGGCGGCCTTGTGCTACTTCGAGCCTGACGAGAACTTCTGACATGTGACCTCCGGTTTTGGGTTCTTCTAAATGCATCGGGGGGATTATGCCAGCACCCAAATCCAGAAGCTGACCGAGAACACCGAGGCGAAAGTTCCAGCCAGCACGGCGCTGGCGGAGGCGCCTTTGGCACGGCTATACATGTTGGCGAATACGTATGCGTTTACACCGGGGGCCATCGAGGCAGTGATGACTGCCGAGCGGGTTAGTTCGATGGGTAGATCGAACACGAATACACACATCGTGTAGGCGATGGCGGGGTGGATGATCAGTTTTATCGAGATGATAAATCCGGCCTCGCCGATGTTTGCGCGGAAGGAATACCGTGTTAGGATGCCACCTAGCCCGAAAAGGGCGGCGGGCAGGCCGGCGCGGGCTACCATTTCAGTGGCAGAGATGATGGTGGACGGTAGGCTGAGGCCGGACAGGTTGACCGCAAAGCCGAGGGCCAATCCGATCATTAACGTATTTTTAAACATTGCTTTTGTGACTGCCGTGGCGGTTCCGGTGAGGCCGCGACCATCGGAGCGGGAAGCCTCGATCATTGTGATCCCTACGAGGTAAAGCAGTGGCGCGTGGATCGAGATGATGGCGAAATTTCCAGCGAGGGCTTCGGTGCCGAATGCGCGTTCCATTATCGGTAATCCAAGGAGGACGGAGTTCGAGAACATGGCGGCAAAGCCGATGACGACGGAATCCCCCGGGCGGCGTTTGAACAACTTGCGCGCACCGACAATCCCGAGTGAAAAACTGATGAACGCGCCAGCGTAAAACGAGATTAGCAAGCGCCAGTCGAACACAGTGGCAAGGTCCAAACGCATGATGTTCAGAAACAGCAGGCAGGGAATGGCGAAGCCTTGAGTGAACGCCATCAGGCCATCAACAGCGGATGAGCTGAAGGCTTTCAAGGCGACGGAGATGTACCCAGCGCCGATGACCAGAAATACCGGAAGGACGATTTGTAGAAGTTCTAGGATCATGCAGGAAGCTCGACCACCATGCCGTCATGGGCCGGGATTACGTGGTCGGGGGTCTCGGCGTTTAGGGTATCATAGTCGAGGTCGATATGCATGTTGGTGATAATGGCACGCTTAGGTTTCGCCCGTTCGATCCATTGCAAAGTGCGTTCAAGGTGGGCGTGGCTGGAATGCGGTTTGTAGCGCAGCGCATCGACCACCCATACCGTGAGATTGCCCAGTTTTGGCCATGCGGTGTCATAGATTTCTTCGGCGTCAGGTAGGTAGGCGAGATCGCCAATACGAAACCCGAGCGCGTCGATGCGACCATGTTTAACTTTAAGCGGCTCGAGGCGGATTGTGCCGCCAGCTCCCGATACTTCGGTGACATCGGTTATGGCGTTTAGTTCGAGGATGGGCGGATACATACTGCCCGGAGGCTGGATAAATGCATAGCCAAAGCGCGCAAGCAAGCTGTCGGTTGTGCGTGTGTCAGCCCAAACGGGTAGGCGGGACTGGCGGTTGAAGACGATCATGCGAAGGTCGTCGATGCCGTGCATATGGTCGGCGTGATCGTGTGTGAAAACTACGCCATCGAGTTGTCCGATGCCTGCGTCGAGCAGCTGCGCGCGCATGTCTGGCGACGTGTCGATAAGGACACGTGTGGTGTTTTCACCGTCAATCCGTTCAATCAGCATTGAACACCGGCGGCGGAGGTTTTTAGGGTTTTCCGGATCGCAAGCGCCCCAGCGACCGCCGAGACGTGGAACACCGCCGGAGGAGCCGCAGCCAAGAATAGTATATCGCATTGTTGCCATTACGAGGCGCTCCAATTGGCGGCTTTGGCGAAAAGGTGGTCGAAGTTGGCGGAGGTTTGGGCTGCGAATGCGTCGTAGTCCATGCTGAATACTTCGGCGCCTGTTTGTGCGGTCATGGCTGTGTAGGCCGGCTCGTTTCGTTTGCCGCGACGGGGTTGCGGGGCGAGGTAGGGGGCGTCGGTTTCCACAAGGATGCGGTCAACTGGGGCGGCAGCGAAAATTTCGCGCAACTCGGTGCTTTTCTTGAAGGTCGCGATGCCGGACATCGACAGGTAAAACCCCAGATCGAGGGCTGCACGGCCAAGTTCGGCGCTGGAGGAATAACAGTGCATTACGCAGGTGAACGGGCCGTTACGATGTTCCTCGGCCAAGATTTTTGCCATGTCGTTGTCGGCAGCGCGGGCGTGGATAATCAGGGGTAGGCCTGTTTGGCGAGCGGCTTCGATATGCACACGCAGGCTTTCCTGCTGCGCGTCTTTTGTATCCGCAGTATAGTGGTAATCGAGGCCTGTTTCGCCGATCCCGACCATTTTGGGATGTTTGGCAATTTCCAGTAGTTGGTCGAGGGTGGCCATCGGTTCGGCAGCTGCGCTCATCGGGTGGGTTCCGACGGCATAGAATATGGGGTCGTAGGCTTCGGCTATGGCGCGGACAACGGGTTCGTTTCGCAGCTTGGTGCAGATCGAAACCATGCGCGTGACGCCGGCCTCTGTGGCGCGGGCGATGACATCAGGTAGTTCGCCCTCGAAATCGGGAAAATCGAGGTGGCAGTGGCTGTCTACGATTGCGGGTCTGGTCATTGTGGCTCTCGGTTCAGGCCGACAGAAGGCTGGCCCTTCCGGCGGTGGCGTCAATACTTAGGAACGTATCAAGGATCACTTGCGCGGGGTCAAGGTTTACGGCGCGCGCGTGAGTGATCCGGCCATTTAAATCCTGCACCAAGGTCGCCCATTCGCGGGCTTGATAGGGGTTGGATGATAGACGGGCGGCCAGCGCGGCTTCTCCGTCTAGTGCGAGGTTGCCATCTTTGGCACCATTTAGCGCGAGGCGAGAAAGGGCTAGCAGGGTCAGGCGAACTGTCATGTCATAACGGTTCTCGGAGCTTTTTCCCGCACACTTCTCTCCAAATGCAATGATACGGGGGCGATTCATTCGCGGCGCGGTACTAAGAAGGGACAAAATGGTTTGATAAATTTCCAGACCGTCATTGGCTAGTAAATCTATGCTTTCGCCTGCCGAGCCGCCAGACAGGGCGTTCAGTGCGTCATTTTCGGCATTGGGAAATCCGGCTTGCTCCATGACTAGGGACAGGGTGTCAGGTAAGAGCGTGCTGCACCGCAGTTCGCGACAACGAGAACGGATGGTTGGCAGTAGTTTGGCTGGCTGATGGCTGACCAGCAGGATAAGCGTTTTCTCAGGTGGCTCTTCCAGCACTTTCAAAAGTGCGTTTTCTGCGGATTTGTTCATTTCGTCTGCTGAATCAACAATCGCAATGCGCCAGCCGCCGTCCGCGGAGGACAGGGTGAAGAAACTTTTGAGTTTGCGGACCTCATCAACCGTTATTGCCGTCTTTAGCTTCTTTTTCTTTTCGTCCCAAGGGCGGCGGCACAAAAAAATTCCGGGTTCAGAAAGCGCCGAAATTCGGCGAAACACTGGATCTTCAGCAGAGATATGCAAGGTGTCTTGAACGTCCGGTTCGAACATTCCTGTGTCCGAGTCGCTGGCGAACAAAAAGCGCGCAATGTTCCATGCCAGCGTAGCTTTGCCTATACCTTTGGGGCCGCTGATCAGCCAGCTGTGATGCAGACGGCCTTGGTTAAAGGCGTTCAGAAAAGTGTTGGCGGCGGCGTCTTGACCATAAAGAGTGACGGTGTCGCGCGGGTGCGGTGCGCCCTCGATACGGTCGGATTCGGCGATGTCGGCAACATCGCTCATGGGATTACGGCTAGCGCGAGGGTCAGGATTTCGACGGATATTTCGTTGACGTCGCGAT
The DNA here is from genome assembly GCA_050256375.1 of Paracoccaceae bacterium. GTDB lineage: Bacteria > Pseudomonadota > Alphaproteobacteria > Rhodobacterales > Rhodobacteraceae > NORP23. The sequence continues at coordinate 4,465 of JBBWVU010000018.1, forward strand.
TGCCGTCGATCAGGCAGCAGCGTTTCGATGCGTCGCTTGCCAGTTCTTTGAAACCGTCACGCAGGCGGTGTTGGAATTCGAGACCGAACTCTTCGAAACGGTCCTCGCCGGAATTTCGTGCCAATCCGCGCGTTAGGGCGATCTCGGGATCCATGTCGATAATGAAGGTCCGGTCCGGCTCAGCCCCGATCATCAGGTCGTGAATGGTGTCCACGGTTTGGCGTAATCCAGAGCGCACTGCGCCCTGGTAGACACGTGTGGAATCGGCGAAACGATCTGAGATGACTATATCGCCGCGTTCCAGCGCGGGGAGGATTGTACGTTCAAGATGATCGCGTCGTGCAGCGTAGAACAGCAGGATTTCGGTTTCTGCCGACCATCGGTTCGGGTCACCTTCAACCAGCAATTTGCGGATTTCCTCAGCCCCGTCAGAGCCACCCGGTTCACGGGTTTGTACCACGGACAGGCCACGTTCACGCAGAGTTTCAGCCAGCTTTTTGGATTGCGAGGATTTACCGGACCCGTCGATCCCCTCGAACGTTAGGAACACTCCTTTGGCCACGTCAGCCCCCCGACGTTGCGGCGCGGATACGGCGCAAAAGAATGTCGGCAGCGGCTGATATACGCTCTAGAAAACCACCGGCCTCGACCGAAGTAACAGCGGTCAACGGAAAGTGCATCGGGTCTCTATTCGGGATTGTAATGATAAGTTCACCCAGTTTTTGCCCAGTGCTGATAGGCGCTTCGACAGGATCATTATAGGTATAATGCGCCGTTATCTTGTCACGTTTTTTCAACGGTAGTAGTAGTTCGATCTCGTTCGACAGGGCTATTTCGACGGACTTTTCGGCGCCTAACCAAACGTTGACCCGATCAACAGGAGTTCCGGCTTGAAACAACGTCTTCATCTCGAATTCGCGAAAAGCCCAGCGGGCAATCCTTTCCGCTTCTGACGAGCGGGCGAGTGCTGAGTCCAGCCCTCCGACCATAAAGATAATACGGCGCCCTTTACTTACGGCTGATCCAACGAGGCCATAACCCGCCTCTGCTGTGTGGCCAGTTTTCAGACCGTCGGCCCCTATACCCAAAGTCAACAGAGGGTTGCGGTTGTTCTGAACGATGTTTTCCCATGTGAAAGTTTTTTCGGTAAAGTAGGTATAATATTGTGGAAACTTTTCGATCAACCGGCCGGCAAGAAAAACCAGATCTTCCGAACTCATTTTATGTCCCGGATCGGGCCAGCCAGTGGAATTCACGAAGTTCGAATTTTCCATACCCAGTTCACGAGCACGCAGGGTCATGCGTTTGGCAAAAGCGTCTTCGGTTCCGGCTAAGCCTTCGGCCAAAACGATGCATGCATCGTTGCCGGATTGCACGATGACGCCGCGGATAAGATCTTCGATGCGAACACGCGCGCCCTCACGCACGAACATTTTCGAACCGCCCTTTTGCGAGGCCTTAGCCGAAACACGGAAGGTATCTTCCAGAGTCAGGCGGCCGTCGTCTAATGCTTCAAATATCATATTCAGAGTCATTAACTTGGACATGGATGCCGGGGGCATCGGCACGTCGGCGTTTTTGGAAAGCAACACTGTGCCCGTGTTGTAGTCAATAACCAGCGCCGATCGAGCCGTAGTTTCAAGTGCGGACACTTGGGCGATCATCAGACCCAAAAGGGAGATTGTTATGATAAGAATTCGCAGTATCATCATGTGTTATTATCCTAAAACGATGGCGTCTTTGAAGCCAAGTTCTTTCACGACACTTAGCATAATTTCCAATGCTTCGGCGGAAAAGGCCGGTCCGACAATTATACGGTAAAGTATTTTAGTTTCGGTCTGGCGCTCGCGAATTTCGGCCTGCAGCCCTGCGGTTATAAGTTTGGCGACCACTTCCTCGGCGCGGGCCCTATTTTGCAACGTTGCCACTTGCAAGTATGTTTCGGGGCCGTTTGCTGTGGTTTGAACGGACGGAAGCGTCGTTTCTTCGATCTCGGTAGCTATGATCGGAATTGCTGCAGGAATGACGATGGGGTCGGGAGGTGAGGCCTGGGTAACCGATTCATCTTCTTCGGACGGGGTGTCGGTTTCGATGATTTGGCGTCGAACCGGAGTGCTCATGTTCAACTCTTGGTCGGTGATTTCGGGATCAGGCTCAGGGATGATCTCGACTACAATGGTTTTCCTGCGCAGCGCAACAATGGTTAGCTCAACCGGTGCCCCAGCGAGAACACCAAGGGCAGCAGCAGCGTCAGCAGAAAGTTCGATTTTCGGGCCCGGAAAGTCACGCTCTCGTTTGTACAGAGCCCCGATAACGTCTTTGCCAGTTGCGTCATTGCGAATGCGAACCCGCTCTGGCTGGTCAATGTCAGGATAGGCAATCCACACTCCACCAAAGGTAGGACGCCCGTCCCATAGGGCCATATCCTTGATGCTGAAAGCCTCGGGCACCGTAACATCCACTTCGATGGTTTCAACTGCGTTTTCGGCAGGGGTGATCTGTTCGGGCGTTGCAAGTGTCAAACTTCCTTCGCACCCGGCTAGAATCAGCACAAAAAATAGAGGTGCGAGGGCTGTGACACGGAATTTTTGTTGTCTTGTGGATGGTGCCAATTTGTTACCCCTGACCCTGTCTTAATAGACGCTTTCGGGCTTGCTCGCCTCAACACCGCCGCGTTTGCGGTCGTTGGATAGAGTCTAGACAATCCGCGTTGAAATGAAAAGTGCCTAGATTTCGATTCCATGTGTGGACGTTGTCCAATCTTGTAGTTACAAGTCCTTCGACGGAGAAGTGGCAGAGTGGTTTAATGCACCGGTCTTGAAAACCGACGTAGGTGAAAGTCTACCCAGGGTTCGAATCCCTGCTTCTCCGCCATAGACTTCGTTAAGGCTTTGTTTTTAAAAAGATTTATGAAATTTAAAAATAAAAACCATCTAAAGAACCGTCAACCATAAAGCGATGCTTTTTACTAGGAATCATAACATGGTTGCCAAGTACCCAACTTGGGATGAGGTGGCCAAGCTTACGCATTGTCAGCTTAGTATATAAGGCTTAAATTTGAAGAAACCCACGCAAACATTAAAAGGTGACAAGTCCGTAAAAGTAAAAAGCTCTGCGGAATTTGAGACTGATTTGCCGTTGCCTTACGTACATTATCCGGACCACTATGGTACGTTTATTGGATTCAGCGAGTTGTCTTCTCAACACCCAATTTTGTGTGAGTGCTCAAAGCCAGCAGTAGATTTCCTTAAGGAAAATAACGAATATTATATGAGGAGGTTTAGAAAAAGTGGGGGAGCACTAGCATCTAGCCCATTCTTTCCCAGAGAAATTTCGGATCGCTCAAATGTAGACGGTTGGCAGGCAGTATCATTCAAGCCAAACTTATGTCACCGCTGTAACCACACCGTTCCCTCGGTATCTTGGTGCCTGCCAATGTACGGAAGCCTATTTAACCTGATTTTCTTTCCCATTTCCCAACTATATCAGAGTTAATCCAGCCCTCAAGTTTTCTGATTTCTAAAGGCCAATCATGCACTAACATTCATTCTGGACCAGGTGATGGGGGCCGATCACATCTGATCCTCCCCCACTGAACTGGTCCACCTGATATATTAGGAACAGGAGGATTAATCATGGGAATTAGACGTCATAAACCAGAAGAGATTGTATCGAAGTTACGGCAGGTTGAAGTGCTTGTGGGTCAAGGAATGCCGCGCA
>JBBWVU010000019.1:0-2369 GCA_050256375.1 Paracoccaceae bacterium
AGCGATCCAGTATATGGCCTCAGCGTTCAGTAAGCGAGGCGGTGATCCGGGGGGCGCCGATGAAGCCCAAATTGACAAGCTGCATTCAAAAATTGGCCAGCTTGTGGTGGAACGGGATTTTTTAGCCAACGCCTCGGTTCAGTTGCTTGGAACGCGAGGCAAAAAATGGTGAGCAAAAATAGATGAGCCAGAGAACGTTCGCTAGCAGCCCCGTTCCCTCCCTTAAACGACTACTTGGGGCGGCACTAAAGCGGGACAGGTCTACACAGAGGACGTCGTACTTCAGTACCTGGAAATACACATCCAAAATTCTACCAACGTAAGTCGGTAGTGGTTTAGAGGAAATTGAGGGGCCTGCCATCTGTTAGCGCTTCGACGGCTCGCAGAATGGCCGGTGTGTCGATGTCGTGGTGTCGGTACAGTGTCCGTCGTCATATAAAATGGGACATCAGAGCGTTTTGAGCTTTGGAGGCTCTGGTTCGTTTGTGTGATTGATTATGCGGCTTGTTTTTGATGTTGCAAGCGGCGTTTCTGGAATGTCAGTTTCTTGATCTTTGCCCTTTCTCTGATGATTGATTTGGCACGCCCGAAGTAGACGTCCGCCGGTGTGACGTTGTTGAGGCTCTCGTGGTAGCGCTCGTTGTTATAATACTCCACGAAGGCCGCGATCTGACGTTCGAGATCACCGGGCAGGTAATAGTTTTCCAGCAATACTCGGTTCTTCATGGTTTGATGCCAACGTTCGATTTTACCTTGGGTTTGTGGGTGGAATGGGGCTCCACGAACATGATCCATTTTGTGATCTTCCAGCCATTCTGCCAGGTCGCCGGAGATGTAGCAGGACCCATTGTCACTCAGCAGGCGGGGCATGTGCCGAACGACGGCCTGATCACACCCTGATGCTGCCAAAGCCAATTCGATTGTGTCAGTCACATCCTCGGCCCGCATGTTGGTGCAGAGTTTCCAGCCAATGATATAGCGGCTGTAATCGTCCAGTATTGTGCTGAGATAGTACCAGCCCCAACCGATGATCTTGAAGTAGGTGAAGTCTGTCTGCCACATCTCGTTAATTGCTGTGGTTTTATCGTGGAACTCGTCAGCTGCTTTGATCACCACATAGTCTGGTGCGGTGATCAGATCAGCAGCCTTCAATATACGGTAAGCTGATGGTTCAGAGATAAAATACCGCTTCTCATCAGTGTATTTGATTGCCAGCTCTCGTGTCGTCAGCGCCTCATGTTCCAGCGCGAACTCGATTAGGTCATCGCGCCTGATTTGTGGAATGCGGTTCCAGATAGACTTTGGGCAGGGTGAGCGATCTGCCAAAGCATCAAAGCCGCCTTCGACGTAACGATCGTACCATCGGTAAAATGTTGGTCGGGGAATGCCCAGCATATCGAGGGTCCGCTTCACGGGGAGATGGGAGCTTTCAACGGTGCGGATAATTTCCAGTTTCTCAGAAGCAGAATATCTCATTCCTCGTATCCCCCAGCCCCTGTCATACTTTTTTTGAGCAGACGGTTTTCAATGGTCAGATCAGCCACGCATTCCTTCAATGCCAAAGATTCCGAACGCAACTCTTTGACTTCTGGCGATGTGGCCTGACGGGCCGTATCACCTGACAGGCGGCGCTTGCCCGCCTCAAGGAATTCCTTGGACCAACTGTAATACAGGCCTTCTGAGATGCCCTCGCGGCGGCACAGTGCCGAGATGCTTTCCTCTCCGCGAAGACCCGCTAAAACAATGCGGATTTTCTCCTCGGCTGAATAGGTTTGTCTGGTCTTGCGGCGAATATTCTTTACCAGCTTATCAGCCGCAGCTTTGCTGGTTCCGGATTTCTTGTTCATCTTCACTCCTTAAAGGTTATGATGAACCAGAAATCCTCCGTTAGCTAATCCTCAAGTTTGTCCCACAGGTGCTGACGTCAGACACACACAGCTTGGCAAACGCGCGCAGGCCCGGTTCATCACAATCCGTCATGGCGCGGTCAAATCCGACATGCGGGCCGACAGGTGTCATCACCTCGGGGCTTTTCAGCTCACCCATTGGCAGGCCATCATCACCCAATGGAATGCCGGGGTGGTTCAGCCCCTGTTTCAGCAGGCCCGATATTTCCAGCGCCTTGGTGTTCACGTTCATGATATGCCCGGACGCATGTAAAACCGCCACCGGACGGGTGGTTGAAACCTTGTCCAGATCGTGGCGGGTCACGCGTTCATTGTTCATATAGATCGGGTCAAGTTGCCAACCTGACAAGGGTTCGTCTGGGTCGCTCAGCTTTGCTTCGGCTTCCCTCAGCCGGTCAATGACAGCCTCAAAGGTTTTAGAGCCTTCCCAAACCTTTCCGTCCGGGTCCATCCGGTCAAAAT
>JBBWVU010000020.1:0-114286 GCA_050256375.1 Paracoccaceae bacterium
GCACCTCCCGTTTCGACGACGAGAGCGTGGCATGTTACGCTTCCGGCGTATGCGAAGTTTGCAAAAGTTCGTCGCCGTTCACTCTTCTATCCACAACCATTTCAACCAAGAACGTCATCTTTATTCACGAGAAAATTTCAAGCTTAACCGCACCGCCGCTCTCTCCGAGTGGCGGCAGCTTTGTTTCGCCTAAGTTCCGGCCGATCTCGGTAAACTGAGACAATTTCGCATTTGTCTGAAAACACCGTCAACAGGTTATCAGTTTAAAAATTTATCGTACGATATCATTACTTCAACCAGCCCAGGATATTGCGAACCGCTCAACAGTTTACTGACCTGAAATTGAAGGAAGCTTTCTGGGACAAAAACAACGTTTTCGGGAAAGAATTTGTTAAGTTTCAGTGGAACGGTTATATATGTGCCGTTGCTGCTTATTGTGGCTTTGTAGTCGTCAAATTCGTGTCCGTTTTGCGTTTCGAAATTCATTTCGGCAAATGGACCGCCACCTAACGTTGGCAGAATTTTTGAACGTGTTGATATGGTACCTGAACTAAATTTGTCGTCCCCGGTTATCAGGAAATACGAACCTTTCAGCGCTTCTGATGCGTCAAAATTAATTGTTCCTCTATCCATATATTCGGATTTACTAGGCAACCCGATGGTGAAGCCCATGTCAATTTCAGCTTTCAGATCGAGCTTTTGATACCCCTCTACCATTTGTGTAATTTCGGTTAAAACGTCGTCGGGAGTATGTGGACCAAACGTATTGCCCATCATCAAAGCAATTGTATTCATCACGTCAATCGCAGGTTTAACATTCGACGCCGCTGGTCTGACTACTTTAACTTTTTGCACGCGCCCTTCGTTATTCGTGTAGCTACCGGTTTCCTCTCCGTAAGACGGAGCGGGCAGGATCACAGTCGCTCGTTCGGCGGTTTTGTTAAAATATGCATCTTGAACGACAAGGCATCCTGTATTCGTTGCCGCTTCATAACAGTTACCGCGTGCAGCACCCCCAATTGGATCTGCGCCCAGTACAAATACCATGTCAGGATCAGTTTTGAGTGGTATATAGGTTCCTAAATTTTGCCACCCGGGGGCAAAATTCGGCAAGCAACCCATATCCCAATGTCCCAACTGGTTTGGTCGATCAAATAAAAATTGTACCGAGACAGTTTTCCCATCAGCTTCAAGGTGGCGCGCGGCTTTGTTGATCCAGTCAACGCAGTATTGAGCATTATTAGTCCGGAGAAACTCGGTTCCAATTAAAAGAGTGATGCTGTTGGCGTCAGCAATCAGCGGCAGGGCATGGTTGACAAATTCTGTGAAATTTTCACTGGTTGCAAGTTCGACTTTCGTTAATGCAGCCATCAGAGTTCCTTCCAAACCGGGAAGAACCCGCAATGTTGCACTGGCGATATCATCGAGCCCGCTTGGTCTGGAAGAGGCGATTAGCAGCGAGTTTTTTCTGTCACGCAGCGTTGTGCGGGTCAGATACCCCGACACCGGATTTTCGTCTGTGATGTTTGATCCCAGCAGAAGAACGCAATCTGCGTTCAAAATATCCTGCAATGGCTTACGGCTGTACTGACTTGTAATTAAATTGCTTAACGTCTGAATCGTATCTGGTCCGCCGGACGCCAATCCTTCAAAACGATTGCTTGAATTGATGGCATCTGTTTTGAACACTTCCCGCATCAGTTTCTGAAACATATAGGCTGTTTCGTTTGTTTGACGCGGCGATATTTGGCCGTGGATAAGGCCACCCGCATCGCGGATGTTCTTGGCCGCGTTCGCAATAAATTCAATCGCTTCATCCCATGAGACAGCTGATAAAGTGCCATTTTTACGGATCATTGGCTCTGTAATACGTTCGCCACCGTCAATAAAATCAAACCCGAAACGGCCTTTCGCGCACAGTAATTCGCCGTTCAGGCCGGTTTCGTATTTGCTTTTGACGCGCATCAATTTCCCGTCACGTGTTTCCGCCGTCATGCTGCAACCGGTGCCACACATCGTGCAGATGGTTTCAGTTTGGACCATATCCCATGGGCGGGCCTTGTAACGGTACGGAATGCTCATCAGGGCGCCCACCGGACAGACCTCGATACAGTTCCCACAATGGCTGCAATCTTTCAGGCTGTCACCAACACCGGTTATTTCAGAGTCCAAACCCTTCTCGGCTGTGCCTAATGCCACGTCACCGACAACTTCTTCACACATGCTGACGCAGCGTTGGCACTGGATACAGCGGTTAGCATTAAACACGATTACATCATTCAGATTTATGTCGTCAGTTCTGAAAACGCGTTTGTCGTCATAAAAACGAGAATCTCCTTTGCCGTATTCAAACACCGTGTCCTGAAGTTCGCATTCGCCACCCTTGTCACAAATCGGGCAATCCAGCGGGTGGTTCGCCAGTAGAATTTCCAACATATCTTCACGCGCGCCAACAACTTTTTCAGATCGCGTATGTACCACCATGTCATCTGAAACGACGGTCGCGCAGGCCGGTTCCAGCTTACGTCGCCCCTCGATTTCGATAAGGCACATTCGACAAGACGCAAGTGTTGTTAGACGGTCCTGAAAACAAAACGTCGGAATTTCGACCTCGACAGCGCGGGCAGCGGTCAGAATGGTTGTGCCGGGCGCAACCTCGATTTCTTTTCCGTCCAGCACAAATTTTGTCATCTGATTAGCTTTCGTCCTTATACGGATATCGACCGACTTTTAATTAAGGCGTCATACTCATGCGGAAAATGTTTCAACGTCGCCCTAAGCGCCCATGCCGCCCCGTCGCCAAGCGCACAAAAGGTCATGCCGAAAACCCCACCGCATATGACTTCGAGTTGCGCAGTGTCGTCGGGTGCGCCTTCACCTGCTTCGACGCGATTCAGGATTTTTGCCGCCCATGTAAGCCCTTCGCGGCAGGGCGCGCATTTTCCACAGCTTTCATGGCTGAAAAATTCGGTAATACGTCGGGCAACTGACGGGATCGACGCGGTTTCGTCTAATGCGATTACACCAGCCGAGCCCAGCATACTGTCCACCGCCGTCAGAGACGCAAAATCCATTTGCACGTCAAATCCGCTTAGCGGGATCATGGGGGCCGAGACGCCACCCGGAATCGCTGCCTTGAATTTTCCCGTTCTCGCGCCACGACCATAGTTTTCCAGCAAATCACCCAGCGATATATCCATGGGCAGCTCGTAAATCCCCGGCTTGTTTAATTGACCGCTTAAGCAATACAATTTTGGTCCTGGGGCATTTGCAGGACCGATGGAGGTAAACCAGTCAACGCCACGGCGGAAAATATGCGGAAGGCAGGCAAAGGTTTCGACATTATTAACCACAGTCGGGCATTCATAAAGACCTGCAACGGCGGGAAAAGGCGGCTTTAACTTCGGTTGGCCGCGTTTACCTTCGATAGATTCAAGAAGCGCGGTTTCCTCGCCGCATATATAGGCACCGGCACCTTTGTGAACGTACATGTCTAATGAAAAACCGCTGCCCAGAATATTCTTACCCAGATACCCAGCGTCGTAGGCAGCAGCAATGGCTTCTTCGACTTTACTAATGGAAAGGAAGTATTCTCCGCGAATATAGACATATGCAATGTTGGAATTAATCGCATAGGCGGCAATTATCATGCCTTCGACCATCTGGTGCGGGTCGCGCTCCATCAAAAGGCGGTCTTTGAAAGTGCCCGGTTCACCCTCGTCAGCGTTGCAACACAGGTAGTGGGGCTTTCCACTGTCTTTGGGAACGAAACTCCATTTCATACCAGTGGGGAAACCGGCACCACCACGACCGCGCAAACCGGAAGATTTCACCTTTTCGATAACTTCGTCAGGCGAGCAGGTGTCCAGCATTATTTGCAGCCCTTGGTAGCCACCGGATTTTTCGTAAACGGCAATATCGCTGGCGTCAGGGTTGTGGATATTTTTCAACAGAACTTGCTCGTTCATTCGGCAGCCTCCATGAAATCCTTTTCAAGTTGGTCGAGAATCTCAGCCGCCCGTTCATTTGTGAGATTGTTGTAGTATTTTTCGTTAACAATCATCACAGGTGCTACATCGCATGCGCCAATGCATTCCACGTGGGAAAGTGTAAACAATCTGTCGTTGGTGGTTTCGCCAGCTTCTATGCCCAATCGTTTTTGTATGTCTGCCAACACGTCATCTGCTCCAAGCAGCATACAAGACACGTTTGTGCAAAACTGGATGTGGTATTTGCCCAATTCCTTGCGATTATACATCGAGTAGAAACTGGCAACTTCGAAAACCCATATCTCGGGTACGTCCAGCATTTCCGAAATCGCTTGATAGACTACTTCGTCCACGCACCCGTATTTGTCCTGCGCCAAATATAGTGCTGGCATAATAGCACTGCGCTTGCTGGGATAACGCTTCGCGACCTTTTGAACCTCGTCGGCCAAATCTGCGCAGATCGAGGCTATATTCCTGTCAGTCGTCATTTGTCTACCTCCGCCATAACCGGATCGAGACTGCCGAGCATTGCGATCACATCTGCCAGGTATTTGATGTTAGTGGTGCGTTCGGTCAGGGATTGCAAATTCACAAAAGACGGGGCGCGGACCTTGAAGCGGAACGGTTTTTCGCTTCCGTCCGATATAATGTAATAGCCAAGCTCTCCTTTAGGGGCTTCTATTGCGGTATAAACTTCGCCAGCCGGAACTTTGAAGCCAAAGGCGGACAGTTCAAAATGATGGATATGGGTTTCCATTGATTGGGTAAGTAAATCTTTGTCGACCGGAAATGCAATCTTGGGGTCGTCGATCAGAACTGCACCCGTTGGCATCTGTTGCACACATTGTCTTATCATTCGTACGCTTTCACGCATCTCGTCGAGGCGACATTTCCAGCGGTCATAGCAATCACCGTCTTGGCGCACGATAACGTCAAATTCGAGTTTGTCGTATATCTCGTAAGGCGCATCACGGCGGATGTCCCAGTCAACGCCTGAAGCCCTTAGATTTGGACCGCTTAAACCCAGCGCAATTGCATCTTCGCCGGTGATGTTGCCGATGTTTTCAACGCGCGCCAGAAATATTCTGTTGTTTGACAACAATTTTTCATAGTCCGATATACGGACCGAAAAGATGTCACAAAATTCGATAATCCGTTCGCCACAACCGTCGGGCAAGTCTTCGCGCACACCGCCTACGCGACAATACGATGTGTGCATTCTGACACCGCTGATCATTTCCATCAGATCCATAACCATCTCGCGGTCCCGCATGGTGTATAGCAACGCAGTCATCGCACCCACGTCCAATGGCAGCGCGCCGGTAATCAACAAATGACCAGAAATGCGTGACAGTTCCGCCATTAGAACTCTTATGTATTGTGCGCGCACTGGTGCTTCGATGCCCAGCAGCGCCTCGACAGCCAAGGCGTATCCAAGGTTGTTTGAAGGTGGGCAAAGATAATCGAGCCGGTCGGTAAGGGGGAAAATCTGTGTGTAAGTAAAATGTTCCGCCAATTTTTCGGTGCCCCGATGGAGCAGGCCTATGTGCGGTTCGATGCGTTCTACGATCTCGCCGTCCATTTGTAGCAAAAGCCGTAAAACCCCGTGCGTGCTAGGGTGCTGTGGGCCCAGATTCATCAAGACTTCGCGTGATAAACCTCCTTCGGTTTTGATTTCCTCGACTACGGTTACATCGGTCATTTGGGTGCCCCATCGGATTCCGGATCAGCGCCAAATGGGTTGTATTCATCCTTGTATCCACGCAGCGGAAAATCTTTGCGCATAGGAAAACCTTCAAATTCTTCCCACATATAAATGCGTCTTAAATCCGGGTGGCCCTCGAAGACAATTCCGTACATGTCGTACGCTTCGCGTTCATGCCAATTCGCGGTCGTCCAGACGGGGGTGATTGTCGGGGCGACAGGCGGATCGGACAGGATGCATTTCAGCCGGACACGCCAGTTAAAGGGAATGGAATAGAGGTGATACACCAGTTGAAACCGCGGCGTCCGGGGATGAAAATCGACGCCGCAAATGTCGGCCATGAAGTTGAACTGCAAGTCTTTGTCGTCGCGCAGGAAATAGCACAGATTAATCAGATCGGCGGGTGGGACTTTTATACAAGGCATATCCGTAACCTTGGCATCAAGCGTGACCCGACCGTCAAAATGGCTGATGATCTTTTCTATGGGTAACACCAGTGCCATCGTTAAACTTTCTCTTCAACCGGGGGCGATCCTATCGGTTTTTCAGCCCGCAATACTCGCGTGCCGGTGATCTTTTCCTGCAACATAACAAACCCGTGCAGTAACGCCTCAGGACGGGGTGGGCAGCCGGCAACGTGAATGTCTACTGGAATTATCCGATCAACACCCTGCACAACCGCGTAGGTATTATAAACGCCACCGGAGATCGCGCACGTGCCCATGGCGATAACGTAGCGGGGTTCCGGCATTTGATCGTAAAGGCGACGCACAATCGGGGCCATCTTTTTGGTGACGGTGCCAGCCACAATCATAACGTCCGATTGTCTTGGTGACGGGCGGAACACCACACCAAACCGGTCAAGGTCATATCGTGCACACCCGGCCGAGATCATTTCGATTGCGCAGCATGCGATGCCAAAGGTTTCTGGCCAAAGCGAGGATTTCCGGCTCCAGTTGATGATACTGTCGGCCGACGCAAAAAACACATTGTCTTGAAATCTGTTGTTCAGGACTCCCATTCAAGTGCTCCTTTCGCCCAGACATATACAAACCCGACCAGCAGCAGCACGATGAACACGAACATCTCGATGTAGCCGAATAAACCCATGTCGCGCAGTACGACGGCCCAAGGAAACAGGAACATGGTTTCGACATCAAAGACGACAAACAGGATTGCTATGACAAAATACTGCACTTTGAAAAGCCCTGCCGATGCTTCGCCAACGTGGTCCACTCCACATTCGTAGGGCCGGTTTTTTTCGGGATAGGGATTGTCTGGCCTCACCAGTTTTGAGATTGCCAGAATGAATGCCGCCAAACCGATAATGAGGGCGACCATGATAAACACCGGTAAAAAATCAATAGGCATAGCATTGTTTCCTATTTGTAAGGGCCTGCATCCTCCTTGGCAGGCGTGAAAATTGATTGGGCCATGACGTAGCAGTCGTCATTTTCTCCAATACTACAGTATTTTAGTCCAAATTGCACTGTTCTCCCTTTCAACCCGTTCAAAACACGGCCGCATTGCGCGCGGTTTCCAGCAACCATGCCGGAAACAGCCCTGTCAGGACGGTTCCAAGAAGCGTAACCGTCAGCACAATCTGCATTGATAAAGTGATGTGAATATCCGGTGTCTCGCTTGGCTCGTGCACATACATCAGCATGATTATGCGCAAATAGAACCACGCAGCAACTGCACTTAGCAGCACGGCGATCACTGCAAGCCAGATGTGGCCGGTCTCTATTAACGCCAGAAGAACATAAAACTTCGCAAAGAACCCACCAGTTGGCGGTATCCCCGCCAACGAAAACAGGAAGATCATGGTCATCAGCGCCAGCATCGGATGTGTTTTAGCCAAACCGGCGAAAGACTCGATGGGTTCGCCGAATTTCACGCCTTTGTTCAGCAGAATTATTATTGCGAACATGCCAAGGTTCATAAATGTGAACACCACCAAATATTGCATTACACTGGCCACACCGTCAGTGCTGCCAGCGATCAGTCCCAACAGTAAAAAGCCAGCATGCGCAATCGACGAATAAGCAAGCATGCGTTTAATGTTAGTTTGCACCAGCGCCGCCAAGCTGCCGAGCGCCATGCTCAGTATCGCAATGCCGGCGACGCCAAGCAGCCAGATCGGCATCAGCACAAACAATTCGTTCAGAAAAATGCGCAATATTACCGCAAACGCTGCCGCCTTTGCCGCGACGGACATAAAGGCGGTAATCGGCGACGGCGCACCCTCGTAGATATCTGGCACCCACATGTGAAAGGGCACGGCGCCAACTTTGAAAAGTAGTCCGACCAGCATAAATAATGTCGCCATCAACAGCATTGGGCTGTCAAACTCCGGCGAGAATAATGCTCCGGCGATCGCATCAAGGTCGGTGGTTCCACTCAGACCATAAAATAGCGATATGCCGTAAAGCAGGATGCCCGACGAAAACGCGCCGAGAATGACATATTTCAGCGCCGCTTCGTTTGAGCGTGCATCAGCTTTGAGGAATCCCACCAGCACATAAATCGAGAGAGCCTGTAACTCGATTCCGACATAAATAATCAGCAGATCCGTTCCCGAGACCATAATCATGGTACCGACAAGTGCAAACAACAGCAGCACGTAATATTCGCCTTTTACGACGCCCTCTTTAACCAGATATTTGCCGGACATCAGGACTGTCAGAGCCGTCGCCAGATACAACACCATCTTGAAATATGTTGAAAAGCTATCCACGACGAACATGCCTGAATATTCACGTTGCGGGCTTTCCGGAAGGGCATAGCTCATGCCAGCTGCAAGCGCGATGATGATAACACTTAGACTTGCCAGCAAGTTTCCCTGTCGCGCGTTTGGAAGCAACGAGATCATCAGCGCCGCACATGCGCCGACGATGACGATTATCTCGGGGCCGGACGCTAGCGCCGAGCCTGCGATCAGGGTCATATCCATAGCGTGCCCCTCATACGGCTGCGCCTGTTACGGTTAGCTGTAAAAGGAGGTGCTCCAATGTGGGTTGCAAAATGCTCAAGAATGGTTTCGGATAAAGCCCCATCCAGAAAACGAAAATTAACAAAGGAACGGCGCAAAGGATTTCGCGATTGTCCAAATCCCAGATTTTGTTGTCGTCAGGTACTTTGACCGGGCCTAAAAGCAGTTGTCTGTATATCCCCAACAAGTACGCCGCTCCGATCAAGGCACCGACAACACCGGCACTCGCAGCCCAGCCGTTCACCGCAAATGTGCCTGACAGAACTAGAATCTCGCCGACAAACCCGTTGGTGCCGGGCACAGCCATGGAAGACAGAAGAAATGTAGCAAACAGGATGCCGAAAAAGGGCACAGCTTTGATCATGCCGCCGTATCGGGGAATTTCGCGGGATTGCGTACGTTCGTATATTAATCCGACAAACAGGAACAACGCACCCGTGGTGATGCCGTGATTGAACATCTGTATAATCGCGCCTGACATGCCGTTCACGTTCAATGTAAACAACCCGAGCGTGATGAAACCCATGTGGCTGACACTGGAATACGCCACTAGTTTTTTGATGTCTGTTTGCGCAAGCGCCAGCAGCCCGCCATATACAATAGCCAGTGCCGAAAGGGCGATCATCATCGGTGCAAAATACTGCGAGGCGTCGGGCAGCATTGGCAGGGAAAACCGGATAAACCCGTAGGCCCCCATTTTCAAAAGCACCCCGGCGAGGATGATACTACCCGCGGTTGGCGCTTGCACATGGGCGTCTGGTAACCATGTGTGGAATGGCACCATGGGGATTTTTACGGCGAATGCGATCAGGAACGCGATGAAAACTCCGACCTGCACTTTGAACGAATATTCGCTTGCCATAAGGGCCAACATATCAAATGTGCGGTCACCCTCGAAATAAAGCACAAGGATGCCGATCAGGAAAAGCAGGCTTCCGGCAAGCGTAAAGAGGAAAAACTTGAAAGCGGCATATCTTCGGTTTTCGCCGCCCCAGATACCGATGATCAAATACATCGGTATCAACATTGCCTCCCACAATACGTAAAACAGGAATACATCGAGAGAGCAGAAAACGCCGATCATCATGCTTTGGATTGCTAGTAAGCTGGCCATGAACTCTTTGACGCGGTGCTTGATCGAATTCCACGAGGCCAGCACGCAAATCCAGCCCAGCAGGGCGGTCAGAAAAATGAACCAGACGCTAACTCCGTCGATACCCAGCCGATAGCCTATGCCAAGCGAAGGTACCCATTCGCGGCTCTCGCTAAACTGCATCTCGGCGGTCGTCGTATCGAAAGCAAACAGAAGCCAGATGGCAATCAGGAAATCCAAGACCAACACGATAAGGGTGAACCATCGCGCGGAGTTGTTACCTTTAAGGAACGGCACAATAATGGCTGCGATTGCAGGTAAAAATATCAGCACGCTGAGAATGGGCAGTTCCATCACGTGCCCCCAGTTCCGAAAAGTATAAAAATGCCGACGATGGCGATCAACCCGACAATCATCGCCAACCCGTAATGTGATACAATTCCGGTTTGCATACGCCGAAACCCCTCGCCGCTCCTGCGCGCTGTATTTGCAACACCGTTTACCGCAGCATCCACTATATTTGTATCGAGACGCAGACTTCGTTTCGACCATCGGTGCAATGTTCTAAGGCCTAGCCCGTCGCCAAGTGTGATCAAAAACTGCTCCCATCGCAGAACCGGTTTATTTGCGAACCAGACAAACAATTTTGCTCCGCGACGATAGAACCAGTCTGTATCAACGCTAATAGTGTTTTCAGGGTCGAGGTATTTTAGGAACAGCACAAACGCCAATAGTGTGAACATCAGTATGCCCAAACTTTCGACGATATGCGTGGCGGTATAGGGTTGGAAATCGACCGGATACGGTAATATATTATAAAGAAGTCCCGGAAAGACGCCGATCCCGACGCAAAAAATTGCTGCGATACCCATTGCGAATAGCATGTTCTTGGGTGGTTCGGCTGGTCGTAGGCCGCAGTCTTTGCCAAAAAACATGTAATACGGCAGTTTTAGCCCTGTGTGCAGGAATGTGCCAGAAGATGCGACCGTTAACAATAGAGCCGCCGTTGCTGAATGATCACCTGCCGCGGCAGCAATTATCATGCTTTTGCTGACGAACCCGCTGAAGAACGGAAATGCAGAAATCGCCAGTGCACCAACCATATAGAGGGCCACAGTCCACGGCATCGTTCGATACAACCCGCCGAGTTCGGTTAGTTTTCGGCGACCTGTCATATGGATAACAGCGCCGGCCCCCATAAACAAAAGTCCTTTATAAAGGATGTGGGCGAATGCGTGGGAGGCAACGCCGTTGACGGCCATTTCGGTTCCGATGCCAACACCGGCGACCATATATCCTACCTGGCTGACAATGTGATACCCCAACAGGCGTCTGCTGTCGTTCTCCAGCACGGCAAAAACCACACCGTAAATCGCCATTGCAACGCCGAACCACACCAGTATTTCTGCCCCCGGATAGGTTCGGAGCAGTACATAAACTGCAGTTTTGGTTGTGAATGCGCTTAGAAATACGGCACCTGTCACTGTTGCTTCGGGATAGGCATCCGTAAGCCATGCGTTCAAAGGCGGGACTGCGGCGTTTAACATGAATGACACAAGGATCAGAGTATAGGCGAGGCTG
This sequence comes from Paracoccaceae bacterium, assembly GCA_050256375.1. Taxonomy (GTDB): domain Bacteria; phylum Pseudomonadota; class Alphaproteobacteria; order Rhodobacterales; family Rhodobacteraceae; genus NORP23. Next base: position 11,361 of record JBBWVU010000020.1, read on the forward strand.
CCGCCTTGTCCGTAATCCAGTGGTCCAAACAGGAATGACCCCGTCTGAATGCCGTGCACAACTATTCCGCCAAACAACAGCACGCCACCGGTTATATGTACCATCAGATAGCGAAACCCTGCTTTGATTGCGGGCTGGCTTTTAGAGGCAAAAATCAAGTAAGCCGACGCGAACGCCATAATTTCCCAAGACAGCAGAAGTGTGAACCAGTCACCCGCGAATATGACCCCGAACGCACTGCCGATATACAAGAATGCCGAAACCTTTTGTCCTGTGTCTATAATGTGTAGGCTGTAGAGGTTTCCGATGAAAGCCATAAATGCAAAGACCCAGCCAAACACTAGCGAGAGCTTGTCCACTTTGAACAATACCAGTTCGATGCCTGCGAAATTGATGTTCCCGGTCACGCCCGATGTCAGTTGCGAGACTTCCAGAATAACCAGCAACGGGATGATCAAAGACAAGGATTTTTGCCATACGCCCTTGAACAAGGGCAGTATCAGCCCCCCGACGATCATCAATAATGCAGGATGGAACCATTCAATCATAATAGTCCTCATCTTTCATTATACCGCCTCTATGGCCGATAAATTTGCTAATAAAGATGATTGCGGCGCAACTGGCAAAGCCAAAAGCAGCGGCCCAGCCGGGAATGGCATCCCAGAAGTGTTCGGTTTCGTGGCGTTCAATCAGAAAGTCTGCAATAATGATCAACGCCAAAATTACAAGCAACAGTCGCCAACGTATGCGGGCGTATTTTGAGTCTCCGAAAAAGTTAACAAGTTTTGCGATCATGATATACCTTCCCCGCGCATAACCGCACGCGCCAGTTCAAGGAAGTAGTCAGGATACAAGCCCAACAACAGCGACAATATCGCGGTGACAACTAGCGGAATTGCAACCATCGGCACTTCCTTCACGCTTTCCATCGCGACTAGTTCGGGATTGGAGGATTGCGCCTCCTTCTCGAAAAATGCTGTATAAGTGACGGGCAGAAAATAGGCCGCGTTCAAGATAGCACTGACCAAAAGCACAGCGAGGAAAACCATTTCTTTGGCTTCAACTGCTCCGGTAACCAGATACCACTTGCTGATAAAGCCTCCGGTTGGCGGAATTCCGATCATGCCAAGAGACCCGATAAAGAATGCCGCCATGGTCCATGGTAATCGCCTGCCAATTCCGGCGAGGTCGCTGATATTGCGACGATGTGATGCGCAATAAATGGAGCCCGCGCAGAAAAACAATGTGATCTTTGAAAAAGCGTGGGCCGCGATATGAGTTATGCCCCCGATTACGGCCAGCGGGGTCAACATGGCGGCGCCAAGGATTATGTAGGACAATTGGCTGACTGTTGAATAGGCAAGACGAGCTTTCAGGTCGTCACGGGTTAAGGCGTAGATCGACGCTGTGATGATAGTGAATGAGACTAGATAGGCCGTTGCAATTCCCAGCCCTAGATTGCCCATCACATCAATGCCCATGACATGAAAAATGACACGGAGGACGCAAAATACCCCCATTTTGACCACTGCCACTGCGTGAAGAAGCGCACTGACGGGCGTTGGGGCAACCATTGCGGCGGGAAGCCACGCATGAAAGGGCATGATTGCAGATTTGGCAAAGCCGATCAGATAGCTGAAATAGATTGCGACTAAAATAAAGTCGGATGCAGCTGAACCATTCAGCAATCCTTCCGGCATGAAATCCAGCGAACCGGCCACCTGATACGTAAGCGCGAGGGCCGCCAACAGGAAGGATTTGGATGCTCCGACCAGATATACGATATAGCGCCGACTGCCTTTCCAGCTTTCCTCGTTTTCCTTGTGATAAACCAGCGGGTAGGTAACGAGACTTAACACTTCGTAAAAGATTACCAGCGTGAACAGGTTTGCAGCGAAAGCTCCGCCAATGGCGGCAGACAGCGATACGGCGAAAGACGCGAAAAACCGTGTCTGGGAACGTTCCTTCTGGTTTCGCATATAGCCGATGGAATAGATGGCGGCGAATATCCACAACAAGCTCGATACGGACGCGAAAACCATGCCAAGGGCATCTACCCGAAAGGCGAATTCTACCCCCGGCAGGATTTCGAAGAGAGTCAGATCAAGTGTTCCTCCGGCCAGTACCAAAGGGGCCATGGAAATCACGATCAGGAATTTCAATATTGCAGCTATAACTGAAGTGGCATCGCGTAAATTCGGGCGATTGTGCAGGTATAGTATCAGAACCGCTGCCACGAGCGACGTAGCAATGGCCAGAACCGGTCTTATGGATAACAAATAATCCAACCTTCAACCCTTCAAAATAGCTAGATCTTCCACTTCCAACGAATGTTTATTTCTTAAAAGCGCCACCAGAATACCCAACGCAACAGCAACCTCGGCGGCTGTTATGGCGATGACGAATATGGCTATTATCTGGCCGCGCAGGTCTTGTAACTGGTGACCAAAGGCCAACAAATTAATATTCACACTGTTCAACATGAGTTCGAGTGACATCAGCACAATCAAAACATTGCGCCTTACCAAAACACCCGCCGCACCGGTGACAAACAATATGGCCGCGAGGATAAGGTACCAGGAGACAGGGATCATTTTGCCGCCCCGCTCGCTAATTCGTCTTTCGATGCGGAGTCATCTTCTTCGGTTTTTGCCAGAACTACGGCGCCAATCAGGGCGACCAACAGTATAACTGACGCTACTTCAAATGGTAGCAAATATTCGCTGAACAACGTAAGACCCAGCTCTTTGATCGAAGGGGTTATCGGGACAGCGTCTACAAAGTTTTTCGATAATATTGCGTTTCGCGTCAGCAGGAAGAACATCTCTACGGCAAGCACCAGTATCACAACGAAACCAAACAAGGCGCCTTTGTTCAAAAATCTGGATTGGGCTTCTTTTCGCACATCCAGCATCATAATAACAAACAAAAACAGTACCATAATGGCGCCGACATAGACAAAAATCTGGATTACCGCGAGGAACGGAGAACCTAGCAAAATGAAGAGCGCGGCGATTTGCACAAAACAGGTCACCAGCGCCAATGCACTGTGAATCGGGTTTTTCGCCAGAACAACCAGAAACCCCGATCCTGTGGCGACAGCGGAAAAGAGTAGAAAAAACTCCCGCTCCATAAATGTCTCCTCATTCAGTATTTGTCAGACTGAAACTAGCGGTCTGATCTAATTGTATTCACATTTATTCTTTTTGACCTATACGCTCCCACCAGTCGAACCCGTCACCTGAGCCCGTCGTCACAGACTTCGGCCCGTCATCACTCACAAGTTTTGCAGCCATAACTTGCCCGCCGCTTTCAGATTTCCGCGGCGCGGCAATAAGGTCTTCGAGATGTACAACTAGGTCCTCCGATCGGGTGCTGGAAATCTCGTATTCCTGTCCGAGCTTGATGGCATCAGCCGGGCAAGCATCTTCGCAAAGTCCACAATAGAGGCATCTGGCCAGATCTATGTCGAAGACCTTAGGTCGCCGGTTGCCTTTGGCATCCTCGTAGGGGACAACGATGATGCAATCGCACGGGCAAATTTTAGAGCAAAGCTCGCAAGCCACACAATTTACGTCGCCCTCGTCATTTGTCTTGATAAAATGATGCCCACGATGTCGCGAATAGGGCACCCATTTCTCAAAGTCGGGATAATGATGCGTAATTGTTTTAGAGAACATATACCTGAGCGTCAGACGCAGCCCACCGAACAGGTCTGTAAAAAAGACCCATCCAATCCAACCGCGTTTATCTGTTGACGATCTCGCCATTTTACCTCGTGTGTTTGTTCAAAACATGAAAACTCCGCTTACCAGAATATTCAGTAACGAAAGGGGTAGCAGCACTTTCCAGCCTATAGTCATCAGCTGATCATAACGGTATCGTGGAAACGTGAAGCGGAACCACATAAAAACCCAGATAAAGAACCCGACCTTCAGCAAGAACCATAAGGATGGTGCCAGGAAAAACGGACTATGTTGCCAGCCACCAAAAAACAAAAGGACGTTCAGGATCGCCAGAATTACGACAACAAGATATTCGGACAATGCAAACAGCGAAAACCGTATGCCGCTGTATTCGGTGTGATAACCTGCGCCTAGATCGCCCTCGGCTTCGGGCAAATCAAAAGGGATGCGTTGGGCTTCTGCCAGACCGGCAACAAAAAATACAAAGAAACCTATCGGTTGATAAACGATATTCCACAGGCCATCTTGTGCCGCTACGATGTCCGATAGGTTCATTGAATTCGCAAGCATCACAACGCCGATAACCGAAAATCCCATCGGAATTTCATAACTGATCATCTGTGCGATTGAACGCAAGCTGCCCAAAACCGCGTATTTGCTGTTTGACGCCCAGCCGGCCAATATTATTCCGAATACGCCGACGCCCGAAATAGCCAGAATGAACAACAGGCCGACATTCATGTTCGACATGGAAAGTGTGACGTTGACGCCGAAGATATGGATCGGATCGCCAAAAGGAATGGCGACAAAGACCACAAATGGCGGCACCAATGCTACCACAGGGGCCATACGGAAAAGCAGGCGATCTGCATCGGTGGGGATGTGGTCCTCTTTGGTCAACAATTTGATAGCGTCAGCCAAGGGTTGTAACAGACCGTGCCACCCTACGCGCATCGGCCCAGGGCGCTGATGAATATGTGCAGCTACTTTGCGCTCTATCCACGTAAGCGGTAGCGGGAGCAGTAGGAGAACAAAAACAACCACAGCCATTTTCACTAACAGAGGTAAAATAGCTATAAAGTTTTCCATTCCGCGAGACTTCCCCATGCGTCAGCCGACTGGCCGCAAGTTCGGTTGGTGTCATCACACGGATCTGACCAATATGTTGTATGCAAATTGTAGTATATCGAAAGTTTTGGTGCAAACGCCGAGAACAACTTAACAATTTCAACCTTAAAGCTAACATAAATCGCATAACTTCGCAAAGATTTTGATTGACCAAGAATTTGGTAGTTTCGGAATTGGTTAGGATTATCGCGAGATATACATTTCGAGCTGTTCGATGATGAACTGCTGGCCATCGATGATATTCTTCACTAAATCACCAATCGAGATGATCCCTACTAATTCATTGTTTTCCAGCACGGGCAAATGCCGGACCATCTTATCCGTCATCAGCGCCATACATTCCTCGATCGTTTGATCAACTGAAGCGCAAACCACATTTGTTGACATGATGTCTTCAACCAGAGTTTCGCGCGAAGATCGTCCCTTTAAAAACACGTTTCTGGCATAGTGCCGCTCGGTGACGAGACCGACGAGTTGGCCATTTTCCAAGACAACCAGCGAACCTATATCCTTGTCTGCCATCAACTTGATAGCGTCATATACACTGTCGTTCGCTCCGACGGATTCGACAGCGTGCCCTTTGACTTTGAGCAATTGTTTAATAAGCGTCATTTTTTTTGCCCTCCTAATTGTTTGCAAGTATAGCACAATTTCAGCAAAAATTCACATTTCATTAAGATTTTTCGCTAGCTAGGCAGTTCAGAACGAACCGGTTTAAGTCAATTATTCCTGATATCAGGAAATCAATTTCTCCTAAATATGAAAAATACGATTGGACTGGGAGCAGGCTCTATTAGGTGAACCGTCCCCCACGACTTGTACCCATTCGTCTCGTTCACTTCAACTCTGGCGATGTTGACCAGTTTAAAAAGCCCTGCTCTCATAAGTTCTATAGTTCGGCCTCAAAAACGCTTCACCACAACACTACTTAGGATGGCTGCGGGTAAGATCGAATTGTCATACGGTGCATTTTCTTGCCACCTTATACCCGCCGTTTCGCCAATATTGGGTAGTATACGATAACGAAGCTGATGAACGCTGCTATCCATGCCGTCGCCGATGCATAAAGCACGTAGGGTTGCGCTGGCAGTAACTCGGTCGTGATGCGCAGCACGGTTGCCAGCACTATTGATAAATAGATTACTTTGATGGCCCCGGTAGAGGCCAGCTCTCGTCCAGAATGTCCCAAGCTGACACGTGTCATCATGGCGATTGTCATGACTCCTATTACACCTACCATCCAGGCATGCGGAATTTGTTCGGGGTTACGGACAGATAATAACAAAAATTCTAGCGGAATAAAGGCATAGCCGACGTGCAAGATCATCACCAATGGTTCCGAGACGGTGCGCCAGCCGGACCATCGGGCCAGCCTGACGGCGTGGATGATTGCCGCCAGCGCATTTAGAATTCGTCCACCGGCAAAGTCGGGGAAGACGGACCATAAAAGCAAGGCCACGATAGATACCGCTATTGCGAATTTGTCGAAGCGGTTGACTGGTGTGGGAAGGCGGTCAGAATCTTGGCGCACAAGCCAGTTTCTCGTGACACTTGGTATGATGCGGCCACCGATCAGGATTATCAGGAAAACGATTGTAGCGACGCCCATTCTAGCGCCATAGCCGCCGGACGGGGCTGCGTTTGTGGCTTCGTAATGAAACAGGGCGTTGGCAATGAGCAGAACCAAAATCACGCCCAAAACCTTCAGGTTTCGCCAGTTTTTCCCAGCGATTACTTCGCGGGCAATGACGATTGCAAGGGCGACAAGAAATGCGGAATCTATAATCGGAGCAATGAGTGCGGGCATCCAGGCCGAGATGAAGACCGCAACGCCCTGCTATCCAAATTCCTGCCAAGCCAACCATGGGCCATCCCAGCACGGGCAGGCGGCCTGTCCAATTCGGCACGGCTGTCAGCAAGAACCCTCTGCGATCACGGCGCTGGAGTACCCGAATACCATTTCATGGATATGCCAATCTGCCCCGATCATGCGACTGGGTATTTCGGTGCCAGTGGCCAGAAATGCTACCCACACCACCATCGCGAGGGCGCCCCATATGCCCGCCATCAGGAAAAATATCCTGAACCCGTGGCTGAATAGGAATGGGCCTTTATAGGCGCGACGTTGGTCGGAAGAAGTTTGCATTGAGTCATTTTCGTTAAGGATTTTCATCTGCGTATCGGAAAAACTTTTGTGAATCCTTGATTTATGTCATGTCATATATTCAGATCACCTCATATAAAAGTACAAATTACGGAGGCCTCGATATATGCGTACACGACCTGACGAAACGACTGAAATGGAATTACCGGGCGGGCATGTGACGCTGGACGGGCACGGATATCTAGTGGACCCTGACATGTGGACCAAAGATTTTGCGCGTATAGTTGCTGATGCCGAAAACATCGAATTAACCCAAACCCATTGGGATATCATCGAATTCATGCGCGATTCATATGCTGCGCACGGGGTGGCGGTAGATGTGCGCCATGTGAACAAGTTCCTCGGCGAGAAAATGGGCTTCAGCAAGCACGAGGGTCGCCGCCTTTTGTTCAAACTGTTTCCGTATGGCTACGTCAAACAGGCCGTGAAAATGGCAGGCATGAAGCAACCCCGCGCGTGGAGCACGGGTTAGATCCCCAGTAACAACCCCGGTAGATACAAAACAATGCCCGGGAAAGCGACGAGGCCCGCGATGGTCAGCGCGTCAGCCACGAAGAATGGCGAAACACCCACGAATACATCGTGAACCGTAATGTCTTTACGCACGCCAGCGACTACGAAACAGTTCAGCCCTATAGGCGGCGTTATCAGACAAAGCTCCGCCATTTTGACCACCAATATCCCGAACCAGATTGCGCAGGCCGTTCCCGACATGCCAAATGTACTGTCGGCGGCGGATACGAACTCGCCGCCGTTCAGCGCCATGACGGCTGGGTAGACAACGGGTAGCGTTAACAACAACATGCCGATGGCGTCCATGAACATCCCAAGTACTGCGTAAGCCAGCAAAATATAGACCAGCGTCAACATCGGGCTTTGATCAAGCGAGGTGATCCAGTCGGCAAATACCCCCGGAAGGTCGGCAAAACCAAGGAAACGGACGTAGATCAGCACCCCCCAGATGATCGTGAAGATCATGACGGTCAGCTTAGCGGTTTCCAGCAGGGCTTCTTTTAGTTGCGCCCATCGCATGCCTCTATAAAGCGCGATCAGCAGCACAGCGAATGCGCCCAGCGCTCCGCCCTCGGTCGGGGTGCCCCACGCATCTCCGCCAAACGGGTTGTAGATGAAGAAGATGATGATCGCGACCACGAAGAATATCGGGAACGCGCCGGGTAGGGACTGGAACCGTTGTTTCCAAGTAAATCCACCAACCGGAGGGTCGAAATCTTTGAACACAAGTGCCAGCCCGATAACCAAGCCGCCATAGATTACAGCCGAGAACGCACCCGGGATGAAACCTGCCAACAACAGGCGGCCCACGTCTTGTTCGACTATGATAGCGTAAATAACAAGAATGGCAGAGGGCGGGATTAGCGAGGCTAACGTCCCTGCCGCAGCTACAACTCCCGCCGCGAAACGTTTGTCGTAACCTTCGGCCAGCATCGCGGGGATGGCGATGCGGGCGAATACGGCCGACGTAGCAACCGACGCGCCTGACACTGCGGCAAACCCAGCAGTGGCGAATACCGTTGAAACTGCCAATCCGCCCGGCAACCAGCCAACCCAGCGTTTTGCGGCCTCGAAAAGCGCTTTGGTCAGGCCTGCATAATAGGCGAGGTAGCCGATAAGGATGAACGTCGGGATAAGCGACAAGGCTTGCGAGGCGATTTTGGAATGTGGAACTTGTCCGGCGGTCTTAACCGCGACGGTTAATGCCCACATGAAATCGCTTGGGTCATAACCCTTCTTTGCCCAGAATATCCAGATAAGCCCTGTCAGTCCCGTCATAGCAGCGGCGAACGCGACGCGAACTCCTATCAGAACCATGAAAAGCATGAAGCCGGAAACGATCAGGCCAATGTCGATGGAGGTCATTAGTTAGTTTCCTCGTCAAAACCTGAAACCGTCGAGGCCTCGTTGGCCGCAGCGTCCTCGATTATCGGGACCGCAATCGGGTTTTTTGTGCCAGTAAGTATTGCCCGACTATATCCCCAGACTTGCAGCATTAAGCGAACGCTAAGGACTGCGAACGAGAACGCTACTAAAAGCTTGGCGGGCCAAAGGGGCAGGCTGATGTCAAGTGATGAATCGCGGCTCCAGTTTGGTGAGCCGAAATCAAAAGAACGCTGGAAATGCGCCCAAGTGCCCCAGACCAGCAACAGCATCAGGATCAGCATCACAATGGTTGATGCCAGTTCTGCGCCCCACAGCCACCGGCCACGCAAACGTCCGATCAGTATATCCATCCGAATATGGCCTCCAAGGCGCTGTGTGTAAGACACGCCGACAAAGGCCAGCAATGGCATGGCTTGTTCGATCCAATCCACATATCCGGGCAACGGATGGTTAAACAGGTTGCGACCAGCCACGCTAACGACTGCAAGCAGCATCAATGAAAAGGCCGCCAAGCCCCCGATCAGGGCAAGTTGCGTTTCTAGTTTGTAAAGGGTTCGGTCAAGTTTGCTTAAAAGGCTGTCGTCTTCCAGAACAGGCGAGTGGGCTGACACGGCGCTATCTCCAACATAATAAAATCCCCGCCCTTAATGAAAAGGGCGGGGCGCTTTCAGCTAACCTTACTGGTTGGCTAGAGTGTCGATAACAAGGTCATACAGATCTTGTGCTGGCAAACCACGACCGTCCATGTCTTCGATCCACGCTGCGGCTGTCGGACCTGCAACAGCTTCGCGAAACGCGGAAAGCTCTGCGTCGGAATATGTGATCCGCTCGATCCCGCGCTCGTCCAGTGCTGGACCCCAAGCTGCCATGGTTTTGTTGTCGTAATACTCGACGTAATATTCCAACGACTCCTGAACCGAACCAAGCAGAGCTTCGCGCTCGCCGTCGGACAGATCGTTCAACGCGTCGGTGTTGACCACAACGGGACAGTTCACCGTGCCGGGATTAAGGTTGGTTGTCCACCAAGTGGCGTTTTCAATTGTACCGTACGACATATGCGCGTGCGGCGCGAAGGCCACCGTTTTTACAACGCCGCTGTCCATCGCCTGACGAACTTCGGTTGCGGACATGGATGTCGGAACAGCACCAACTGCGGCCATGGCACGGCCAACACCGCCGGTTGCGCGGACGGTCATGCCATCGTAATCAGCCAACGTGCGTGGCGCATCGCCTTTACCAACGATGTTATACTGCGGCAGCGGGGATGGCATCAGCAACGTTGCATTCCAGCGCGCCAGATCCGCCTGAACGGCAGGGTGGTTGTAAATCGCCATCGAGACCGCAATTTCCTGATTCAAATCCTGAACGCCAAGGAACGGTAGTTCCAGAACTGTGATCGAAGGGTTCTTGTCAGCGTGATAGCCAGCACAGAACTGCGCCATTTCAAACGCGCCGATCGAAATCCCGTCAAGGTTTTCCTTGTTTTTGGAAAGCTCGCCATACGAGATATTCATGGTGAACTCGCCATTGGTTTTTTCGCTAACCAGTTCAGCGAGTCACTCAACGTGTTCAGTGAACGCGCGACGTTTCCCCCAGACGGAAACGTTCCATTCTGTTGCCATAGCTTGCGTACCGAATGCCATTGTAATGGCAGCGATAGTCGCTGTTTTAAGGATCGTGTGTTTCATCTTTTCCTCCCGAATGTGAATCTTTTCTTATAATTTGGGGCGTTACAACGGGAGGTGTGATCTGCCAATGGTAAAGTTATATTACCAGTGTGGGGGGCGTTGATCAGCCAAAGGGGCGCCTGACAGGTTGTCGGCCTCTTGTTCCGCCGCGCGCTGCATCAACATCGCAACGCGGCGGTTCAGCAAATCAATCTCATTGCGTTGCTCAATAATGACTTCGTTCAACTCTTCAACCAGAGTGTTCTGGTGGGCCAGATGCTCTTCAAGATTGGTAAGACGGGTTTCAAGATCGCTCATGCTTGCTCCGGAAATAGGGTCACGGCGTCAGACGCCTGCCACTTGGGATATTTGGCCATGATGTTGGTGAATGCATCTGAAGACAGGAAGTCTTCCAACCAGCGGATTAGGTTTGGCCAAGGCTGCGCGTCGAACCATGTACGGTCGACATTGGCAAACTGGCGCACAAATGTTGCAATAGACATGTCCGTCATGCCGATATCTGCACCAGATAGATAGGGCCGAGACGCAAGAACGTTATCCAGCTTGATCAGGAAACCCGACGCGATACCGCGTTGTTCAACCGCGTCCGATCCCTCAAACCGACTGCCGTATTTGTATTTATCGAGCGCGAATTTGAAGTCACTGTCACATTCTGCGATCAACGCCGGATCAAGCCGATCCAGCCACGCGTCAGGATCATTCTGTTCAAGCGCCCACAACATAATGTCATAGCTTTCGTCGATCACATCACCTTCATTCACTATCACAGGAACGGTGGCCTTAGGCGAAGCTGCCATCAACTCCGGTGCTTTGTCTCGCAACAGAATTTCACGCAGTTCAACCTGCACACCACTTGCCGCAATCGCCAGTCGGGCACGCATCGCATAAGGGCAGCGGCGAAAACTATAAAGGATCGGCTTCATACGCCACAAATACGACCGGCGACCGCCATTTGCAATCCATCCATCGACAGAGATAGCAACCTTGCATAGGATATTACCTGATAAACTGGAACCGATGGATACGCCAACATGACTAAATATCTGAAAAACCACCTTAAAAGTCTCGGCTACGCCGGGGCAGGGCTGGTGCATCTGATAAAATCGGAACCCCATGCCCGCATCCATCTTTTGGTAACTATTCTGGTGGTTATTGCTGCTATTGTCCTGAACGTAGCGCGGCTGGATTGGATATTGTTAACCTTTGCCATCGCCCTTGTCTGGGCGTTCGAAGCGATCAACACAGCGATCGAGCATCTTTGCGACGTTATATCCCCAGATCAATCCGACAGCATCAAATACGCCAAAGACATCGCCGCCGCCGCCGTCTTGGTTGCGGCAATTGGTGCCGCAATCATCGGCATAACCGTGTTTTCCCCCTATATCTACGCCCTGATCTAGCCCCTTGACCTTGCGACCAAGGTGCCCTTGCGCTAGACGGTGGAAAAATCTCTACTCAGGGTCTAGATATGGCTAAGAACAAGAAACAAAAGGTTAAACGCCCCAAGGCGCTGCCTCCGCGTGGGTTTCGGGATTATTTCGGCCCCGAAGTGGTGGAGCGCAACGAGATGCTTGGCAAGATCACCGACGTTTATCAACGCTACGGCTTTGATCCGCTGGAAACTCCGGCAATCGAGACGGTAGAGGCGTTAGGCAGTTTTCTGCCAGATGTAGATCGGCCAAACGCTGGCATTTTTGCTTGGCAAGACGACGACGCATGGATGGCGCTGCGCTATGATCTGACTGCCCCATTGGCACGCGTCTACGCCCAGTTTCGCAACGATTTACCGACGCCTTACCGCCGTTATGCGGTTGGCCCTGTCTGGCGTAATGAAAAAGCTGGACCGGGACGTTTTAGGCAGTTTTATCAATGCGATGCGGATACCGTAGGAACCCCGACCGTCGCAGCCGATGCTGAAATATGCGGCATGCTTTCCGATACTCTAGAGGCCGTCGGCATCCCGCGCGGCGACTACATCGTGCGCGTAAATAATCGCAAAGTTTTGAATGGCGTGATGGAGGTTGCAGGCGTTCTTGACCCCTCCGATCTGACGAAATTCGAAGCTGAACGTGGCATTGTTCTGCGGGCAATCGACAAACTGGACCGCCTGGGCACTGGCGGTGTTCGCGCTTTGCTGGGTGAGGGTCGTAAGGATGAAAGCGGTGACTTCACGGGTGGTGCGAATCTGTCCGACGAGCAAGCCGAAATTATCATGGGTTTCATGGACGCGCGGCGTGACACAGGCGGCTCAACATGCGCTCGTTTACGTGAATTGGTTGCCGGTTCGGACACAGGCCTGACAGGCGTTCAAGAACTGGAAACCATTGCCGAACTAAGTGAGGCTCAAGGCTACGGCTCGGATCGTTTGCTGATCGACCCGTCTGTCGTGCGCGGCCTTGGATATTATACTGGTCCGGTGTACGAGGCAGAACTAACGTTCGAGATTTTCGACGACAAAGGTCGCAACCGCCAGTTTGGCTCCGTGGCAGGTGGTGGCCGTTACGATGATCTGGTCAAGCGTTTCACTGGACAAGAGGTTCCGGCAACCGGTATCTCCATCGGCGTTGATCGCTTGCTCGCCGCGCTACGTGAAAAAGGCCGCATCGGCAGCCAGTCCAATGGTCCAGTTCTTGTCACCGTGATGGATCGTAACCGGATGGCCGACTACCAAACTATGGTTTCCGAGCTGCGAAACGCAGGCATCCGCGCCGAAGTTTACCTTGGTAACCCCAAGAACTTTGGAAACCAGTTGAAATACGCTGATGCCCGCAATTCACCTGTGGCGGTGATCGAGGGCGGTAACGAAAAAGAAAATGGTGTTGTGCAGATCAAGGATCTGGCCTTGGGCAAGGTTCTGGCCGCTGACATTACGACGAACGAGGAATGGAAAGCCCAGCCAGCACAGATGGAAATCAAACGTGCTGATCTGGTAACTGAAGTTCGCAAGATGATCGCAAGGGCTGATGGCTGATGGTAACTTCGCGGGCATATCTGCCGAACGCCCGACTGGGCGAAGGCTTGGCCGACGTGCGTGCCGAAGTCGGTCGACTGATGTCCGGTTTTATAGCGAACGGTGCGCAACCAGTTGAACCAGCAGCGCTTTTGCCCGCTGATGTTTTAATCGACCTTTACGGCGAAGACCTGCGTGCACGCGCTTATACAACACACGATCCGGTAGAGGGCGAGCTGATGCTGCGACCCGACTTCACGGTTCCAGTAGTGCAGATGCACATGGCAGCTGGTTCGGGCGCGGCGCGATATGCTTATGCCGGTTCGGTTTGGCGACGTCAGGAACCGGGCAGCAATCGCCCGACGGAATACCTTCAAGCGGGTTTCGAAGTGTTTGGCGGCAGCAATCCCGCCGCCGACGATGCCGAAGTGTTCGCGGTTCTTGCAGCTGCACTCGGTGATCTTCCTGTGCATGCGAATACTGGCGACATGGGGCTGGCTTTTGCCGTCGTCGACGCACTGGATACGAATGAACGCCGCAAAGGTGCGCTTCGCCGTCACATTTGGCGGCCACAACGGTTCAAACGCCTGCTGGAACGCTATTCAGAGCAAGCAGAAACCAGCGTAGAGCGTGCTGCATTGCTGCAAGCGGTCAAAGGCGGCTCAGTAATGGACCTGATCAAAAGCAAAGGCCCGGTGCAAGGCGTCCGCACCCCTCAGGAAGTTGCGGCGCGCGGTGAAATTCTGGTGAATGAAAAAGAAGCCGCCGCGTTAAGCGAAACTGCCGTCAAACTGGTATCCGATGTGCTGGACTTGAAAAGCACTATGGGCGCTGCCGCAGGTCAGTTGCGCAAGATCGCTCCGATGTTGGCTGCGACCGCCGATCAACTAGAAGCCCGCGCCGACGCTTTGTCCGACGCCGGAATGGACGCCGCAACCCTACCGTTCGCCGCATCTTATGGCCGTACCACGTTGGAATACTACGACGGTTTCGTATTCGGCTTCCACGCACCGGACCGCCCCGATCTGCCACAAATCGCCCAAGGTGGCCGTTATGATGCGCTGACTCGCGTCCTTGGCAACGGTGGTGTGCCAGCGGTTGGTGGTATCATCCGCCCCGAAGCAGCACTTGCGCTGAGAGGCGGTGCTAAATGAGTGTCCTGAAACTGGGCCTTCCCTCCAAAGGCCGCTTGCAAGAACTAACCATCGACTGGTTCGCCGAATGTGGCATCACGATTGAACGGACAGGCTCAGGCCGCGAATACGCTGGCCGTGTGGTTGGGTTTGATAACATTGAACTGGTGCTGCTATCCGCCGGAGAAATCCCGAAAGAACTCGCAGCTGGGCGCATCCACCTTGGCGTTACGGGGCAGGACCTCGTGCACGAGAAAATCCCGGGATGGCAACAAAAAATAACCGAACTGACCCCGATGGGATTTGGCCACGCTGACCTGATCCTCGCGGTGCCGAACAGTTGGGTCGACGTTGAAAACATCGACGATCTGGATGCCGTAGCTGCTGCCTTCAGGGCTAAACACGGATTTCGCCTGCGGATCGCAACGAAATACCACAACGTAGTACGCGAGTTCCTGCTAGCGCAGGGCGTAGCCGATTACCAACTGGTGGACAGTCAGGGCGCCACCGAAGGCACGATTAAAAACCTGACGGCCGAGGCCGTCGCGGACATCACGTCGTCAGGCGATACGCTGATTGCGAACCACTTGAAGATACTGGCAGATGGATTGATTTTGAGATCGCAGGCGACCCTGTTCAGATCGGATGTTGCGGATTGGGATTCGCAAGCCTCTGAGAGCTTGGCCAAATTGCTTGGAAGCGTTGGTATTGTTAACAATTGAAAAGTAGGGAGGTCCCGAGTTTCTTCGGAGCTCCCAAAAATCTTCTCACACAAACAGAAACAGATTACTGATAGTACGTTCCTCGAATTTCCGTTGTGCTATACGGTCCGCCTCGTTCCAACTGACATAGGTTCAGTCAGCTAGCGCCCGGGAAATTAGAAGCTATTCAGTATTGGCATCAAAACTGACAGTGAAATCGGCAGCAGCTGTCATCTCGTTATCAATTTCCTCCGATGCACTTTTTACACCGAAAGAAATAACTGCAACAACCGAGATGCCAAGGCCTACTATGGCGGCCGTCAGGATGACCCAGTCAACTGTTATGGCGCCTGAGTCATTATTGATAAACTTTTGTAACAACTTTCATTTCCTTTCGGTAACGTCCTAGAATTGATTCCAACCATCAATCACCTAGTAAGGAATAGCATTTTCGAATGAGTAATTTTCTTCGTTAACTGTCTCTCCATTGATGCTGTAAGTTCCGCCAGTGGCTTCGCTAGTACCTACGTAGATTGCAGTATCTGTGACTGTGTCGATAGCACGGTTAAACTCGTAACCGTTGGGCGTCTCGCCTAATATTGTTCCGTATGCTTCATCATAATTGTATTCATTGGACGCAAGAAGCTCGGAGATTTTAGTCGTTTCGGTGATCCCACCAAACGTAACCGCCGAAGCCGTCTCCAACTCGCTATTAATTCCTTCGGACGCGCTTTCAATTCCACCCGATATCAGCACGATCACAGAAATCGCAATACCAACGATGGCAGCTGTTAACACAACCGAGTCAACCGTCACGGCCCCCGAGGCGTTATTTTTGAATTCGATAAAAAGTTTTATTTGTATCCCCTACGTCAGTATGAAAATGCGTTAATACTGGATGTTCAACCGCAACATGCGGGGAAAAAAAGGCAAAAATTAGGCAAAATGTTGAGAAATTAACCATTTAGTGGGATTTTTGAGATTTAGTGAGTGTTAAATCACGAAATCGCTTGCAACACCCGTTTTGCCTCGACTGACGTTGAAGCTAACTTTTCCCGATCCTCGCCGGGAAAAAACCGTGCCCGCAGGCCCGTCGGCATTGGGTTTGGTTGAAATATGACCACCTTCGGTCCGATCAGAACCGTTTCCGCAGCCCAGCTATCAACAATAGCTTTCGCGGCAGCTTTTGTTGCGCCGTAACCAGCGAAAAACTTTTTTCCTGCCACTGCGTCATCCATAAACACCGCCGTGCCCTGATTCGCCGCCTTCAACAGCGGTTCGGTCATTGCGATAATGCGCTGCGTAGCACGCGCATTTACCGCCCACATACGATCAAAGTCCTTGTCCGAAACATGGGCAACAGGTGAAAGCAGCACCGCGTGAACCGCACAATGCACCATTAAATCCAGCCGACCCCACCGTTCGTGAATGGCTAGGCACATACGTTGCAGCCCGCCCTCGTCGGTGATATCCAGAGGTACCAGCGTACTTGAACCACCGGCCGCCTCGATTACGTCGGCCAGTTCTTCCAGTCCGCCAACGGTTCTGGCCAGGGCAATGACGTGTACACCTTTACAGGCCAGTTCGACTGCGGTCGCGTATCCCAATCCACGCGAAGCACCAGTTACCAGTGCGACCGTTTTCGGTCCAATGTTCATTTTTCCGCCTGCATTTCGAAGCCGTTTTCGATCTTGTCCGAGGGCGTCACAGGGTATTCGCCCGAGAAACACGCATCACAGTATTGCGGACAATTGTTGTTCCGGCCACCATCCTGACCAACCGCATTATACAACCCGTCCAGCGACACAAAGCGCAGGCTGGTCACGCCCAAATGATCTCGCATTTGATCCTCGGTCATCGAGCTGGCCAGTAGCTTGTCGCGCTCCGGTGTATCCACGCCGTAAAAACAGGGCCATTGAGTGGGCGGTGAAGCGATGCGGAAATGCACTTCTTTGGCGCCCGCATCCATTAGCATCTCTTTGATCTTGCGACTTGTCGTACCACGCACTATGGAATCGTCCACCAGAATGACCCGTTTACCTTTGATTAATGCGCGGTTCACATTCAGCTTCAGTAGCACACCCATGTTGCGAATCTGCTCGGTTGGCTCAATGAACGTGCGACCCATATACTGGTTGCGGATAATGCCCATTGCATAAGGAATTCCGCTTTCCTGACTATAGCCAATTGCAGCTGGCGTGCCGCTGTCGGGAACAGGGCATACCATATCCGCATCAACGGGCGCTTCTTTGGCCAACTCGACACCGATACGCCGACGGGTTTCATAGACCGACTGGCCGCCGATAATACTGTCAGGGCGACTGAAATAGACGTGCTCAAATATGCAGAACCTAGGGTCGACTTTGTGGAACGGGAAGGAGCTTTCGACACCCTGCGCCGTAATCACTACCATCTCGCCGGGTTCGATCTCGCGTACAAAATCAGCGCCAATGATGTCGAGCGCGCAGGTTTCAGACGACAGAACCCAACCGTCGCCGACCTTACCCAACATCAACGGGCGTACACCCAATGCATCGCGCACGCCGATTAATTTGGTGCGGGTCATAGCCACGATCGAAAACGCGCCCTCGACACGGCGTAGCGCATCTTTCAGGCGTTCCGGGATATTTTTCTGAAATGACCGCGCCATCAAATGCACGATGCATTCAGAATCAGACGAGGACTGGAAGATCGAACCACGCTCGATCAGCTCCTTACGCAACGCCTCGGCGTTGGTCAGATTTCCGTTATGCGCAATTGCACTGCCACCCATGGCAAACTCGGCGAACAATGGCTGCACGTCGCGAATTTGGGTTTCGCCCTTTGAGCCCGATGTCGAATAGCGCACGTGCCCGATGGACAGGCTGCCGGGCAGGGTTTTCATCAGGCTGGTTTTGGTGAAATTGTCGCGGACATATCCGAAACGGCGTGCCGACGTAAATCCCATCTCTGGCGAGTAGGCGACAATCCCGCCCGCTTCTTGGCCGCGGTGCTGTAAGGCGTGTAGACCAAGGGCTACGAAATTCGCTGCCTCGGCCATGCCCCAGACGCCGAAAACGCCGCACTCTTCGTGCAGTTTGTCATCGTCAAAGGGAAGGGCGGGCAGGGAAGCATCAGTGAACATATAGACAAAGCTCGCTAGCTAGAGTGCAACTGCTTCGCCTTATAGGGCGCGCCGCAAGTGGAGTCACCCCACCATATCCACCTGTGGCGATTTATCAGGCTTTTTCCACAGCCTCGCCTGTGCACGAAGACATTAGTTCTTCGTACGGATCAATCAACCAGGATGGTAGTTCGGTGGGGACATATCTCTGGATGCGTTCTTGTTGGTCGGCAAGGATCACACGTGTTTTAGAATCCTCGACAACAGGGAAGCCTTCGCCGCCTGCGATAAAGAAATCATACGAGATCAGGACGACGACAATAAGAAGAGTGCCACGGACGAGACCAAACAGGAACCCCAGACCACCGTCCAGCGACCCCAACGCCGATTTCTGAACAGCGCCGGAAATCAGGGGCGTGAACAAGGCAATAATCACGAGGGCAATCGCGAATACGCCGGCAAAGGCGGCCAGAATTCCTAACTCGCAGTTATCTCCGATGATTTCGCTAAGAATAGGGATCTCCTGAACCAGCGGGACAACTTGCGGCGCAAAAAAGAATGCCACAATTCCTGCACCGATCCAGCCTGCGATACTTAGAATTTCGCGAACGAAGCCGCGCGAATATGCCAGAACTGCTGAAATGAACAAGATAGCGGCAACGCCACCATCAAATAGTGTATAATCTTCCATAAATCAGTCCCTTTAATCGTCTAACTGTCCAAAGCAATTTTCGATAAATGCAGCAAGGTCATCAACTTTATGCACATCTATGCCTGTTTTGGCGATAGTTTTCATCCGCGAGGGCGCATAGGCGCTGGCAAACCCCAACTTTTCGGCTTCTTTCAGCCGATTTTCGGGTTGTGAGATAGGCCGCAACGCACCTGACAGGCTTATTTCTCCGAAAACCACCGAATCGGCGGGTAGAGCGTGGTCTTGCAATGCCGAGATCAAAGCCGCCGCAACCGCCAGATCTGCCGCAGGTTCACTAATTTTTATACCACCAGCGATGTTGAGATATACGTCCATTCCGCCAAATTCGATGCCGCAACGTGCTTCCAGAACTGCAAGGATCATTGCCAGACGC
Organism: Paracoccaceae bacterium; assembly: GCA_050256375.1. Taxonomy (GTDB): domain Bacteria; phylum Pseudomonadota; class Alphaproteobacteria; order Rhodobacterales; family Rhodobacteraceae; genus NORP23. The sequence goes on from JBBWVU010000020.1 coordinate 30,898, forward strand.
CCCGAATCCCATCCGACGACCGTTCTGCGCGGTGTGGCCAAGGGCGATTTGGCAACCAAGGCCTGAATTTCCACCAACACAGGGCGTGTACCCTCGATGCCAGCGAAAACAACGGAACCCGATGTGGGTTTGCCCCGCTCGCTAAGGAATAATGCCGAGGGGTTCAGGACCTGTTGCAGGCCGCCGCTCGTCATCTCGAAAACCCCGATTTCATCTGCCGGACCGAAACGGTTTTTCACAGCGCGTAGGATGCGGAACTGGTGCCCGCGCTCGCCCTCGAAATACAGGACTGTATCGACCATATGCTCTATCACACGGGGGCCGGCGATTTGGCCGTCTTTGGTCACATGCCCGACCAGCACCACCGAAATGCCACGCCGTTTTGCAAAACTTGTTAATTCGTGCGTGGCGGCGCGAACCTGTGAAACCGAACCCGGAGCGCTGCCTACATGATCGGCCCACATGGTCTGGATGGAATCGATAATCACAAGATCGGGGCGCTCGTTATCCAGCGTTGTCAGAATATCGCGAAGGTTAGTCTCGGCGGCCAGTTGCACAGGCGCGTCGGTCAGATTTAAGCGAGCTGCACGCATTCTGATCTGACTTGCAGCCTCTTCGCCGGAAACATACAGCACCTTTTTACCTTGGCGCGCAAACGCCCCAGCTGCCTGTAAAAGCAACGTCGATTTGCCAATCCCGGGGTCTCCACCCACAAGAATTGCCGAGGCAGGAACAAGGCCGCCACCCAGCACGCGGTCAAGTTCGTCTATTCCAAAAAGGCTGCGTTGCAGAGGTGCATCTTGTGAAGACAGGCTCGAAAGTTCGACCCGCTGCCCCTTGGCCGCCCCCAGTGTTTTGCCTTTGGGCCCCGCCGAAAGTACCACTTCTGCGGTGATCGAGTTCCACTCGCCACACGTTTCGCAACGTCCGGCCCATTTCTTGTGCGACGCGCCGCAGGCCGAGCACGTATATGTCGATGATTTTGCCATAAGGTTTTGTGCCCTATGCGGACCTGAAGGGCAAGCCGAGGATGAGTGTCGCGGCGAATATAATCTGCAACAATGACAGGGCGCGGCTCCATCCGATTTCAAGAATTGCCGCCATTGTGATACTGGCCAGCAGCAGGAATTCGAGTATTTGGGCAAAAAAGAAACTGTGCGCCGAGATTGAAGCCATCCAGTGCTGGGCTAACGCGGTCTTAGTGGTATGGGCGTAGTACAGTACTCCGCGCGTCATCACACTTTGAAAACGGTCCATAGCAGTGCGGCGAGAACGTCAGAGACCACCAGAACCCCGCGAAGAAGCAGGAAGATCACGATAATTGCCGCTTCGTTATGTGAGTGATGGTCATCGAGCCCAGAACACAGGCAGTAAACAGATATAAACCCCAACCAGTCTCGATACGCCCAATCCCCACGCCTTTTGCAACAACAATATAAATCGCGACGAGGAAGACATCGGCCATTGATAACTTGCCAAGGATTTCAATCGTGGACAGGGCTTTGCCCGAAAGGAATTCGAACTGCACCAACGCCGTTCCTGCGACTTTGATAACCGGAGCGAACAAGGCAAAGAATGTGACTATGAGCGCCAGAAACACATCCTTTTCCCAAAGCGACTGTAGCGCCGTAATAGTGGAAATCTCGTCAAGCGAAAATAGCGGCAACAAGCCCGCACGTAGTAGGGGTGCAAGCCACGCGATAGGGAAAAGGATGAGGAGCGAGAGGTTGGCGAGTTTTAAGGTTACGCTCACCTCAGCCCCTCAATCGGACCATCGGCCCTCGCGTTAATAAACTGGTCCAGATATGGATCGTCGCTTTGGTCCATGTCGTCAATCGGGCCAGTCCATTGCACCCGCCCGTCGTGGATCATCGCAACCTTGTCGGCAATCGCGCGGACGCTGCTCATATCGTGGGTGATGGTCATGGCGGTAGCGCCCATCTCGACGACTATTTCGCGAATCAGTTCATTGATGACACCAGACATGATCGGGTCGAGGCCAGTCGTTGGCTCGTCAAAGAAAATTATCTCGGGTTCCGCCGCGATTGCCCGCGCCAGTCCGACGCGTTTTTGCATACCGCCCGATAGTTCGGCAGGGAAAAGGTCGGCTACCTCGGGCATCAAACCCACGCGGCGCAATTTCAGGATCGCCAAATCCCGGGCGTTGGATTTTGACAGGCGGTGTTTGCCTTGGCGCAATCGGAACGCCACGTTTAGCCACACAGGTAAGCTGTCGAATAACGCACCGCCTTGAAACAACATCCCGAAGCGCGCCAGAAACGCATCTCGGCTGGCCGAGGCAGCAGGTTCACCGTCAATCAATATCGTACCCGCGTCTGACTTCATCAGGCCAAGGATGCACTTCAACAGAACCGATTTTCCAGTGCCCGAGCCCCCGATAATTACCATGCTCTCGCCGGTCGCGATCTCAAGATCAATGCCCGCCAACACGTGTTTATCCCCGAAGGACTTGTGCACGCCCGTTAACGAAATTTTAGGAATATCGATCATGCCGGAAACAACAGTTCTGTTAACATATAGTTAACCGAGAGGATCAGCACTGAGGCCGAGACGACCGCGTTCGTGGTTGCTTGCCCCACACCCTGCGCGCCCCGACCGGAGTAATAGCCATTGTAACAGCCCATCAAACCAAGAATAAATCCGAACGCAGCCGCCTTTATCAGGCCGGATGCCACGTCACCAATCGTCAGAAAATCCACCGTGTTCTGGATGTATGTGGCCGGATTGAACCCCAGCCGCGCCACGCCGACCAGATACCCGCCCATGATGCCGATGGTATTCCCGACAATCACCAGCAGCGGCATAACAAGCGTGGCGGCTACAACTCTTGGAACCACCAGATATTTCATGGGGTTGGTGGATAGTGTGGTCAGCGCGTCGATTTGTTCGGTTACCCGCATCGTGCCGATTTCGGCCGCAATCGAGGATGCAACCCGCCCGGCGACCATCAACCCTGCCAGCACTGGTCCGAGTTCCCGTACCATGCCGATGGCTACGATTGCTGGCACCACGCTTTCTGCATTGAACCGCGCCCCGCCAGCGTAAATCTGCAAGGCTAGCGCACCGCCGGTGAACAGGGTCGTCAGTCCGACAACGGGCAACGAGAAGTACCCGATCCGCAGTAATTGTTGCCCCAATTCGCGCATGTAAAACGGCCCACGCACCATATGTGACAGCGTAACACCCGTAAAAATGGTTAACCGCCCGATTGAGGCCATAAACGCAAGTGTCGAGCGTCCGATTGACGCTAAAAAACCGTTAAGGTAAGAAAATACTGCCATGTCGCCCCTGAAACCCCGTTAACTTTCAGTGTAGCGCCGTTCATAGCGTCCGCCAAGGCTTGTCAGGATTTCATACCCAATGGTGCCCGCCGCTTCGGCTAGAACATCAACTGTTTGCACGGTGTTTATGATGTCGAGAGCCGAAGGGATGTTAGCAAGATCGGTCACATCAACTGTTATCAAGTCCATCGAAACGCGCCCTACAATCGGGCAAGTCACATCGCCCGCGTAAAGTACAGCGTTGCTACCCATTGCGCGGATCAAGCCATCTGCATAGCCGCCCGCAACTGTCGCAATTCTTGATGGCCGCGTCGCCACCCAAGTCGCGCCGTACCCGACACTTTCGCCAATCGCGACGTCTCTGGTCTGGATCACGGGTAAGGACAGGTTGACGACGGGTCGTGCTTCAACAAAGGGGGCACAGCCGTATAAACCGATACCTGGGCGGGTCAGTTCCATATGGTAACCCGCACCTAGTAAAATCCCGCCAGTAGCTGCAAAGCTGCGCGCGGTATCCAGCGTATTCGCCATTTTATTAAATGCAGCCAGTTGTGCAGCATTCTGCGGGTGCTCCGGTTCATCGGCGCAGGCCAAATGGCTCATCACCAGAACAGGGTTGAGGGCGGGAAAGTGTTCGGCAACAGAGGTCAGCTCTTCAGCCTCCATTCCTAATCGGTTCATCCCGCTATCCAGCTGCAAGCCGCAGGCCGCACTAGCGCCTTTAGCTAGGAAATGCGAAACCTGATCTGTGCTGTTTAACAAAGGTATCAGGTCGGCTTCAACAAAGGCCGCTTCGTCACCGTGCATATATCCTGAAAAAACGAATATCCGTGCCGCCGGACCGATTTCTTGGCGGAGCAACACGCCCTCGGCAGCAAGCGCCACAAAGAACGATCGCGCGCCCGCGTTCAGCAACGCGACACCGACCGGACCTACGCCCAAGCCGTAAGCGTCTGCTTTTATTACGGCCGCAGTTTCCACCGTGTCCGCAGTCATTGCATCGAGAGAACGCCAATTTGCAACGATCGCACCAAGATTAACCGTCAGCAAAGCCGCAGGCATTATCCAAAGTCCCCGTTACCCTGCTGATAGGGCTTCACAAGGTTGCTGAACCTTGTGAACTGGCCCTCGAACGACAGCTCGATCGAGCCAATCGGCCCATGGCGCTGCTTGCCGATGATTACCTCGGCTTTGCCCATAAGGTGTTCCATTTCCTGCTGCCAGTTCATCATTTTTTCAACGTCATGCTCACCCGGTTTTTCGCGCTCTTTGTAGTATTCCTCGCGATACACAAACATAACCACATCGGCGTCCTGCTCGATCGAGCCGGATTCCCGCAGGTCTGACAACATCGGGCGCTTATCGTCGCGCGATTCCACTTGCCGTGAAAGTTGTGACAATGCGATTACCGGAATGTTCAGCTCTTTCGCGATGGCCTTCAGGCCTTGCGTGATTTCCGAAACCTCGTTCACGCGGCTGTCTTTGGCAGTCGCAGGTCGAACGAGTTGCAAATAATCGACAATCAGTACATCCAGACCATGTTGCCGTTTCAGACGCCGTGCACGGGCCGCCAACGAAGAGATCGGCAGTGCAGGGGTGTCGTCGATGAACAAGGGGCAGGCCTCGATGTCTTTCGCTGCCTCAAGGAACCGCCGGAACTCTTCTTCATCCATGTCGCCGCGCCGAATTTGCTCGGACGGAATTTCGGCGGCTTCGGACAAAATACGCGCCGCCAATTGTTCGGACGACATCTCTAGCGAATAGAACCCGACTACGCCTCCCTCGATCGCACCCTCGGAACCGTCCGGCTTGATGCCCTTTTTATAAGCTTTTGCAATATTGAATGCGATATTGGTTGCTAGCGAGGTCTTACCCATGGAAGGTCTGCCCGCCAAGATCAACAAATCTGAAGGGTGTAGCCCGCCCAGTTTCTTGTCCATGTCAATCAGACCGGTCGAAATCCCCGACATCCCGCCGTCACGCAAATACGCAGCGTTGGCCACATCAACAGCAGTCGTCAAAGCTTGTAAAAAGCTCTCAAACCCGCTGCCGACATTCCCCTGTTCACCAAGCTTGTAGAGCAACTGTTCCGCATCAACGATCTGGTCTTTCGGCTCGCTTTCCACATCGACCGAGGCCGCCGTCGCAGCAATCTGGTCACCGATTGCCATAAGATCGCGCCGGATCGCCAGGTCATATATTAACTGCGCATAATCCTTGGCTGCGAACAGTGAAATCGACGCTCCGGCAAGGCGAACCAGATAAGCTGGACCGCCAAGCTCCTGTAAACCTTCATCATCTTCCATGAACGCCTTAAGCGTTACGGGCGAGGCCAAGGCGTTTTTCTGGATGCGCCGCGCCGCGACCTCGAAAATCCGACCATGGACGGGATCATAAAAATGCCCCTCGTTCACAATCGAGGTTACGCGGTCGTATACATCGTTGTTAACCAACAACGCGCCCAGTAATGCCTGCTCTGCTTCGATATTGTGGGGCAGGGCTACGGCCTCTGCTTCCACATTTATTCCACCATCTGCCACGATTCTCTCCTTGGTATGGAAAGTTTATACATTAGATTAAGGTTATCCCCTGCATGTTAACAGTGGGGATAACGTTTATATTTTGAGTTTTCCGGCCAGCCAGCGATACACCAGTATCGCCCCGATTATGCCAACCGTAATGCCCATAATCACGTCTGCGAAATAATGCGCGCCCAGCACCAAACGGCTAAAACCTGTCATCGCGGCCAGCGGTAGCAGCAGGTATTTGGTCCGTGGATACAAAATTATAACCGCAACCGCAAAAGCGAATGCAGTGGTGGTGTGGCCCGAGGGCCAACTTGCATATAGGGATTCATACGACAGCGGATCAAAACTGTTGGGCCCGGCGGCATCATATAAATATGGACGAGCGCGCCCGACGATGCCTTTTACTATAACGGTAAAAACAGCAGGAACAGCGACAGCGGCAAATACATAAATGCTCTGGCGTGGTAGAAGATTCCAATACGGTTTGTCAGGCTGGACACGCGACATCACTGTGCCTGTGGTCCACACGACCACCAACAGTACCAAGGTCCAGACGGAGTCTCCCATTTCGGTAATCCGATGCCAGAATTCACGCGTGGCGTCGTCTTCTGAGAAAGTCAGATGATATATGCGGTTATCCAGTAGAAAATAGCTGATGATGGAAAGCGAGAATCCCAGAATTCCGTATGCAGCCAGTCGTGATCTCAACATGTACCTTGTCCTCGTTCCAAATAAAAAGGCCACGCACAATCCTGCACGCGGCCCAAATATTTTTCAAGTCAGTCGGGCGCTTAGGCTTCCGGCCGATCTTCCTCGACTTCTTCAGCAGGGGCTTCGTCAGATTTGACCAACTCGTCGTCGTCAGACGCAGCAGCGCCGATATCGTCGAACAGCTCAGCAATCTCGAATTCTGCCTCTGCTTCTGCTTCGGCAGCAAGATCCACGATGGATTTTCCAGATGCCTGAAGCTCGGCTTCTTCAGTCGAGCGCGCAACGTTAATAGTGATTGTCGCGGAAACTTCAGGGTGAAGAACAACAGTCATGTCGTGCAGACCCAGGTCTTTGACAGGTCTGGCCAGAACAATCTGTTTTTTGTCGATTGTGAAACCGTCTTCGGTGGCAGCTTCGGATGCATCACGGCCCGTAACGGAACCATAAAGCGAACCAGCGTCAGAAGCTGAGCGAATCACGATAAAAACCTGACCGTCCAGTTTCGCAGCCAATGCTTCGGCTTCGCCTTTGGACTCGAGGTTGGTGGCTTCAAGCTGCACACGTTGTGCTTCAAAAGCTGCCAGATTGGCTTTCGTCGCGCGAAGCGCCTTGCCCTGTGGCATCAGGAAGTTACGTGCGAAACCGCTTTTAACGGAAACAACATCACCCATTTGGCCTAGTTTGGCCACGCGTTCAAGAAGAACTACTTGCATGGTTTATCTCCTTACTTAACAGCGTATGGCAGAAGCGCGAGGAAGCGGGCGCGTTTGATGGCACGGGCCAGTTCACGCTGCTTTTTCGCCGACACTGCGGTGATACGGGATGGAACGATTTTGCCGCGTTCAGAGATATAACGCTGAAGCAGTTTCACGTCTTTATAGTCGATTTTCGGTGCATTGTCGCCCGAGAAAGGGCAAGTCTTACGACGGCGGAAAAATGGTTTATTTGCCATTGGTTCTGATCCTTTCTTAATCGCGGCGCGGACGGCGAGGACGCTCGTCGCGGCTGTTTTTGGCGATAACGACTGCCGATGGGCCTTCTTCATGTGCGTCGACTTTGATAGTCATGACGCGCATCACATCTTCGTGCAAACGCATAAGGCGTTCCATTTCCTGAACGGCCGCAGTTGGCGCGTCGGATTTCACGAAGGCATAGTGGCCCTTGCGGTTTTTGTTAACTTTGTAGGCCATAGTTTTAAGGCCCCAGTATTCCTTATCAACGACTTTGCCGCCGTTGTCGGAAAGGATAGCGCCGAAGTGCTCGATGAGACCTTCAGCTTGCACGTTGGACAAGTCCTGACGCGAAATAAATACGTGCTCGTAGAGCGCCATATTAGTCACCTATATTTAGACGTGCTTCAAAATGCGGACATTAAACCCTCCGGCCCGCATACGAGAGGCCACGTGTGAATGGTTCTCGGAGGAATGGCGCCTTATACGCCCGTCAGGCGGAAATGCAAGAGGTGTCCTTGAATGCATTCCTATGTCAGGATAAACGCGAAGCAATGATAAACAATCGAGAGGGCCAGTTCATGAGCCGAGCATTCGTATTCCCCGGCCAAGGGGCGCAATCTATCGGGATGGGTAAGGCATTCGCCGACGCATATCCAGCGGCCAAGGCGGTATTTCAGGAGGTGGACGAGGCCTTAGGCCAGAACCTGTCCACCCTGATTTGGGAAGGCGACATCGCCGAGCTGACCCTGACTGAAAACGCCCAGCCTGCGTTGATGGCGACATCATTGGCTGCGATGGCGGCGCTGAATGCCGAGGGCGTGCAGATCACGGATGCTGCTTATGTAGCGGGCCATTCTCTCGGCGAATACTCGGCGCTTTGTGCCGCAGGTGTGTTGTCGCTGGCCGACACGGCACGACTGTTGAAAACACGCGGCAAGGCGATGCAAGCAGCGGTTCCGGTTGGCGTTGGTGCAATGGCGGCGTTGCTGGGGCTGGATTTTGCTGGCGCACAGGCCGTGGCCGAAGCGGCAGCGCAGGGCGAGGTTTGTCAGGCTGCGAACGATAACGACCCCGGGCAAGTCGTGGTATCCGGCCACAAGGCAGCGGTTGAACGTGCATGTGTTCTGGCCAAGGAAGCAGGCGCCAAACGTGCTGTTATTCTTCCGGTAAGCGCCCCTTTCCATTGTTCGTTGATGGAGCCTGCAGCCCGTGTCATGGAAACCGCCCTGAACGATGTGACGTTCAGCGCACCAAGTGTTCTTGTTGTCGTTAACGTCACGGCCGAGGCCTGCTCAGACCCAGGCGAATTACGCGCTCATCTGGTGACGCAGATCACGGGTTCTGTCCGCTGGCGAGAAAGCGTTCAGTTCATGGACACACATGGCGTAACCGAAATCTGGGAGATCGGCGCAGGCAAAGCCCTGTCCGGCATGATCCGTCGTATCAATCGCGAAATAACATGCAAAGCCATCAACGGCCCTGACAACATATAATGTAGGGTGCCTGGCCTCCACGCACCAAAACAGGAGAACACAAATGTTTGATCTAACAGGTAAGTCTGCCCTCGTAACTGGTGCATCTGGCGGTATCGGTGGGGCAATCGCCCGCAGCCTCCATGCACAAGGCGCAACGGTCACTCTTTCGGGCACGCGCATTGATCCGTTGAACGAACTGGCCGCCGAACTTGGGGACCGCGCACACGTCGTCACCTGCAACCTTGGTGATCGCGAGGCCGTGGCCGCCCTGCCAAAAGCTGCCATCGAGGCGATGGGCGGGTTGGACATTCTGGTAAACAACGCTGGCGTTACAAAAGACAACCTGTTCATGCGTATGAAAGACGACGAATGGGATGCGGTACTGGACATCAACCTGACCTCGACGATGATCCTGATGCGCGCCGTTATGCGCCCTATGATGAAGGCACGTTGGGGGCGCATCATTAACATTTCGTCAATCGTTGGCGTTACAGGCAATCTAGGGCAGGCGAACTATGCGGCCTCTAAGGCGGGCGTGATCGGCATGGGCAAATCCGTGGCCCACGAAGTCGCCAGCCGTGGCATCACCGTTAATGCCATCGCACCGGGTTTCATCACCACCGCTATGACCGACAAGCTGACCGACGAACAGAAAACCAGCCTGCTGACGGGCGTTCCGATTGGGCGTATGGGCACGTCTGAAGAAATTGCCGCAGCGGCTGTTTATCTTGCATCAACGGAAGCGGGTTATGTTACAGGTCAGACCTTGCATGTGAACGGTGGCATGGCCATGTTCTGATCAGAGCGGTGCGGTAGAAATCATTTGCCAAACCACTTTAGTATGCTATAGCGCGCATCGAGTGATCACCGAAGGCCTGCCTGCGGCGCTCTTGCTGTAATGGCAACCCGAAGCGCCGCCATAACCGGCAGCAATACAAAATCAGATTATGGCCAACAATGGTCGATTGAAAACCGAGGAATAAAAACATGAGCGATATCGCAGGCCGCGTTAAAAAAATTGTTGTCGAGCACCTGAGCGTAGACGAAGCCAAAGTTACTGAAACTGCTTCGTTCATCGACGATCTGGGCGCAGACAGCCTCGACACAGTCGAGCTGGTTATGGCTTTTGAAGAAGAGTTCGGCATCGAAATCCCTGACGACGCAGCAGAGACTATCCAGTCCTTCGGCGACGCAGTTAAATTCATCACTGAAAACTCCTAAGTTTTTCACTGATCTCGAATTAGAGCGGCGCCCTAAGGGGCGCCGTTTTTCGTTGGAGGGGACGATCTGAATATAGTGGAAACCGAACGGCTGATTTTGCGCCCTCCCGTTGCGGATGACTTGGATGCGTTTGCAAAAATGCGGTCTGATAGCGAGACGTTAAAATACATCCCGATTGATCCGAGTACCCGTGGGCAAAGCTGGGGCGGCTTGATGCGCAGCGCGGGGTGTTGGGCGCTGACGGGATATGGTCAATGGATGGTGCTGGATAAATCTTCAGACAAGTTTCTTGGTCACGTCGGATTTCTTGATGCGATGCGCGACCTTGGTCCGGATTTTGACGCACACCGCGAGGTCGGATGGGTATTCACACTCGAAGCCTCAGGCAAAGGGTTCGCAACCAAGGCAATGTTGGCGGCGTTGGGCTGGATGGACGGTAAAGCATTCGGCAATAATACAGTCTGTATTATAAGCGCGGATCATAGCGCCTCGATGCGAGTAGCACAGAAATGCGGCTACACTCTTTTGCGTAAAGCGAAGGATGAGCACGGCGATATTGTTTTGATGACCCGTAATAATACCGCGGCCACTTGATATAGAACAAAGATGGATCAAAATGCTCGGAATAGAAGGCCGCTAAACTTATATAACAGGAGGCAGCTTCATGCGCCCGACCGTAACCTGCTTTTCCGACGTCCTTTGCATCTGGGCCTACGTCTCCCAAATCCGTCTCGATCAGCTTGCCGCCGAATATGGCGAGCGTATCAACATCGAGGAAAAGTTTTGCAGCGTCTTCCCTGATGCCCGCACCAAGACCTACACATCCTGGAAAGACAACGGCGGTTACGAGGCGATGAATAACGCCTTTCAGAGGGCGGCCAAAAAGTTCCCGCACATCTCGGTGCACGAAGATGTCTGGACCAAGGTCCAACCCCGCACCTCCAGCTCCGTCCACCTGTTTCTCAAGGCAATACAATTGCTTGACGGGGGCACACCGTTTGCTGAGTTGACCTCAACCAAGGCTATCAGCCAGTTCCGCGCAGCTTTTTTCGCCGAAGCACGCGATATCGCCAATTGGAAAGTTCAAGGCGAGATTGCCGAGGAACTGGGACTGGATGTAGACAATATCAAAGCCAAAATCCATTCATCCGAGGCAGCGGCGGCATTGGATGCTGATCTAAAGCTGGCCGAAAAACTGGGTGTCAAAGGCAGCCCGACGTTCGTGATGAACGAGGGGCGGCAAATGTTATTCGGCAATGTCGGCTACAAGCTGATCGAAGCGAACGTTGAAGAACTATTCCGTGCCCCGAACGCGGATGCTGCAAGCTGGTGCTAAAGATGGTGCGCGGTCTCCACGCACGTTTACCCGTCGGCCAAGCGCCGCGCTAAAATATTCTGACGCTCGGTAGTTTTTCGTAAATCGACCCCTTTCAGAATACCGCTTGAAACAACGGCACGTCCCTCGACATACAAATCTCGAACATTAAACGGACCGCACAAGATCAACGCTGCCACCGGATCCCACGATCCCGCAACCTCCAGCCCGCTCATATCCCAGACCGCGAAATCGGCCCTCTTGCCGACCTCCAGCGAACCAAGATCACTGCGGCCCAGCACCTCTGCCCCGCCGCGCGTCGCGATTTCCAACGTTTCACGGGCCGACATCGCATCCGCCCCGTTTTGCACGCGCTGAAGCAACAACAACTGCCGCGCTTCGGACAGCAGATGCCCGGCATCGTTGCTAGCCGACCCATCAACCCCTAACGAAACCTTAACACCCGCATCCCGCATCTGGCGTATAGGCGCGATGCCTGAACCCAACCGGCAATTTGAACAAGGGCAATGCGCCACGCCTGTTTTTGTTCGGGCAAACAGGTCGATCTCAGAACTGTCCAGTTTCACACAATGCGCGTGCCAAACGTCGTCGCCCGTCCAGCCCAGGTCTTCGGCATACTGGCCGGGGCGTACTCCGAATTTCTCCAACGAATAAGCAATATCTTCATCATTCTCGGCCAAATGAGTATGCAACATAACGCCCTTGTCGCGCGCCAACAGGGCCGTATCCCTCATGATCTCGCGTGATACCGAAAACGGCGAACACGGTGCCAATCCAACCCGCACCATCGCGCCGTTATTAGTGTCGTGAAACGCATCCACAACACGGATAGAATCCTCAAGAATCGCACTTTCAGTCTCTACCAACCAATCGGGCGGCAACCCACCGTCGCTCTCGCCGATCGACATGGAGCCGCGCGTCGGATGGAATCGAATTCCAACAGTTTCCGCCGCATCAATCGTATCTTCCAGCCGCACGCCGTTTGGATACAAATACAAATGATCCGAAGACATCGTGCAACCCGACAGCGCCAGCTCTGCCAGCCCTACCTGCGCGGAAACGAACATCTCTTCCGGACCCATGCGCGACCAGATCGGGTAAAGCGTCTGCAACCACCCGAACAACAGTGCATCTTGCCCGCCGGGCACTACGCGTGTCATCGTCTGGTACAAATGGTGGTGCGTGTTCACCAGACCGGGCGTCACAATGCAGCCCTTGGCATCCACGACCACGTCAGCGGTTTCGGGTAGCTTGGACCCAAGCGCCTCGATCACGCCGTCCCGCGCGAACAGGCCGCCACCGGGTATCTCGCAGCGCGTGTCGTCCATCGTCACCAGCACATCTGCGTTTTTCAATAAAAGAGTGGCCATCAAGCCTCCATCACTTCGGTAATGCGTTTGCGGATATTTTCGGCCATAAAATCTATAAACAGCCTGACTTTGGGGTCTTGCAGCTGTTTATGCGGATAAATAATCGCCAAATTCGTTGTGCTGGGCGGGGTGTCAGGTAAAATTTCGATCAGATCACCGATGGTCAGATGCTCGGCAATTTCAAACCACGGTTTATTGATAATCCCGTAGCCGCCCAAGGCCCAGTCGGTCAGCACATCACCATCATCGGATTCAAATGGCCCGTGGACCTCTAGTTTGCGAATCCCGACCTGAGTGTTCAATTCCCAATAATATTGCTTTGAGCCGGGAAAGCGCAGCAGCAGGCAGTCGTGTTTGTCCGACAGCAGATCATTCGGTTTACTCGGCTCGCCGCGCGCCTCTAGATACGCGGGAGACGCCGCTAACACCCGCCGGCAATCCATGATCCCGCGAATACGAAAGTTCGAATCCGGTAGTTGCCCCAGCTTGAACGCAACATCCAGCGCCTCGGTTGTTATATCGACGTTACGATCCGAAAGGCGCAAACGAACGTTAATATCCGGATATTCGTTATGAAACAACGGCACCAGCGGCGCAATTAACCGCCGCCCGATCCCCAAGGGGGCCGTAACGTGGATCGAGCCTTTGGGATTGTTTGATATTTCGGCGATGGCCGCTTCGGCCTCGTTCAGCGCTTCGAGCGTTTTCACAGCTCCGCCATAGAAAATCCTGCCTTGCTCGGTTGTGGTAAGTTTGCGGGTAGTGCGGTTGAACAGCCGAACGCCAAGGTGTTTTTCCAACTCCTTGACCCGATTGCTGGCCACCGCCGGAGACGCTCGCAAATCGCGCCCCGCAGCCGACAAGCTGCCCAGCTCTACGACGCGGACGAACATTTTTATGTTGTTGATATAAGACATTTCATTCCCCTGACTACTATGGGCAATACGATACCATTATCTATATTATTTTGAAAGTGTGCCGCCGCGAATTGACTTACACTGGCAATTGATATCTGGCATCGTGGCGCAAAATCAGGAGAGTGAGATGTATGAATTTGCAATAATCTGGGACTGGCTGGCCTTCGCTGCACGCTGGGTGCACGTAATCACAGCCATCGCATGGATCGGTTCGTCGTTCTATTTCATAGCGCTCGATCTGGGTTTGCGCAAACACGAGGCCTTGCCTGAAGGTGCGCACGGCGAGGAATGGCAAGTCCACGGCGGCGGATTTTACCACATCCAGAAATATCTGGTTGCCCCTGCCGCAATGCCCGAACATCTGACTTGGTTCAAATGGGAAAGCTACGCCACGTGGCTTTCCGGTTTTGTGCTGCTTAGCTTTGTCTATTATGGCGGCGCAGATCTTTATCTTATCGACAAGAACGTTCTAGACGTATCCGCGACCGTTGCTATCCTGATCTCGCTTGGGTCTATCTTCGGCGGTTGGTTCATCTATGACGTTATCTGCAAATCGAAATTCGGCGATAACAACACCCGTCTGATGATCCTGCTGTATATCCTGCTGGTCGCCCTCGCTTGGGGCTTTACCCAAGTGTTCACAGGTCGCGCGGCGTTCCTGCACCTTGGCGCGATCACTGCAACAATCATGAGCGCGAACGTCTTTATCACCATCATTCCAAACCAGAAAATCGTGGTGGCCGACCTGCTCGCGGGCAAAAAACCGGATCCCAAATACGGCAAAATCGCCAAGCAACGCTCGACGCATAATAACTATCTGACCCTTCCAGTTATCTTCCTGATGCTGTCGAACCATCTGCCGTTGGCCTTTGCCACCGAATACAACTGGGTCATCGCCAGCCTTGTGTTCCTGATGGGTGTCACTATCCGGCATTACTTCAACTCTAAACATTCCCGCAGTGGGGATCCGACATGGACATGGTTGCTTACCGCCGTCATTTTCATCTTGATAATGTGGCTTTCGACGGTGCCCAAAGTTCTGTCTGGCGACCCTGAAGAAATCGCTTACAACGCTCGCGAGGAACGTCTGATTCTGGCCGAAAACTTCGAGGATGTTCGCAACACAATCCTTGGTCGTTGTTCTATGTGCCACGCCGCCGAGCCTTACTGGGAAGGTATTCGCGAAGCCCCAAAAGGGGTGATTCTTGAAGAAGACCACCAGATCGTCGCCCTTGCCCGTGAGATATATCTACAAGCAGGGCGCACCCATGCCATGCCTCCGGGAAATGTGACGTTCATGGAAGATTCCGAGCGCCGTATGATTTCGTCATGGTACGAAGCTTCCGTGTCTGGCAAATCATGAAGAAAATTTTAAGAGGCCGCGTTGTTAACTTTACCTCAGAACCCGCCAATGCTGACGACCTGTCGGCGGTAACCTATATCGAAGACGGTGGCATCCTGATCGAGGGTGGTGCGATACTTGCTGCAGCAGAGTTCAGTGATCTGGACACCACGGGCACAGAGGTGATCGACCACCGCCCGAACCTGCTGATGGCCGGTTTTATTGATACCCATAATCATTTCCCGCAAATGCAGGTTATTGGGTCATATGGCGCACAGCTGCTGGACTGGCTAAATAATTATACGTTTCCGGCAGAAACTAAATTTGTAGATCCTGAACATGCTGAACGCATTGCCGTAAAATACTTCGATGAAATGCTGCGCAATGGAACCACAACACCTGTTGCCTTTTGCTCGGTTCATAAGGCGTCTGCAGAGGCGTATTTTGCTGAAGCTGAACGTCGCAATATCCGTGCGCTAGGTGGCAAGGTACTTATGGACCGGAACGCGCCCGAAGGTTTGCTCGACACGCCGCAAAGTGCTTATGACGATACAAACGAATTAATTGCCGAATGGCACAGCAGGGGCAGGGGGCTTTATGTCATCAGCCCGCGTTTTGCAATTACTTCAACGCCCGAACAATTGGAAATGGCGCAAGCGCTCGTTGCTGAAAACCCGACGTGTTATATGCAAACACATTTGTCGGAAAATCACGACGAGATCGCCTATACCATGTCGCTATATCCTGAACACTCTGACTATCTGGGAATATATGAGCATTACGGGTTGTTAGGGCCTCGTGCCTTACTCGGCCACTCGATTCACCTTAGTGATCGCGAAAGATCGGTGATGACCGATACAGATTCTGTTGCTGTTTTCTGCCCGACATCCAATCTTTTCATTGGCTCCGGTTTGTTCAATGAAGAGCGCACCCGCAAAGATGGCATCCGCATTGCGGTGGCAACGGATATAGGTGGCGGCACCAGTTATTCAATGCTGCGAACAATGGGCGAAGCCTATAAGGTCTGCCAGTTGCAAAACCAGAACCTGCCACCGCTTTACGCATTCTACCTGATGACATTGGGTAATGCGAAGGCACTTGGGCTGGAATCGGATATAGGAAACCTTGATGCGGGCTCCGAGGCAGACATCGTGGTACTAGATGCATTCGCAACACCGGCGATGGCCTTGCGGATGGAGACGGTTACGACGCTGCCCGAAGAATTGTTTGTTCTACAAACTCTTGGGGATGACAGATCAATTGCGGAAACTTACGTGGCCGGAGTTGCCGCCAAGCTCTAGTTTTTAGGGTCTGGCCAGCTTGTCCAAGGAAACGGTTTTTCCTCGCTTGCATAGCTCAGGTATTTAGCATTCTGTGCCATCCATAGACTAAGCGCTGCGCCAAAATTAGCCAACTGCTCGTTTGGTTCCTCGTTTACGAGGGACCAGATAAACTGGATTATTGCAATTATATATAAAGCTGCCTCCGCCAGACCAAAGCAGACAATTAAAACGATCATCGGAAGAAGGCGGGCCCACCGTGACGGGCGAATTTCTGTGTCAGTGTCCATAACAAATCCCCAGTTTATTTGTGGCATTGTTAATACCATTAACATCTAGTGATTTCTTTCACCAACACAAGGTATTGGCTGCAAAAACCAGCATTCACGCGAGGGTTTTTATCAACAGGAGTTGAAATTCTCGGGGACAGTAAGCGCGCCGCAAGATATTAACGTGTGGTTTCCGTCATTCGACGACGCACATAAGTGTCGGTCAAATCCAGCATCTCGGTCATGCCGGGATCAAAGAAATGGCCCGCACCCTCGATAACTTCATGCGTAATCGTAATGCCTTTTTGCTCGTGCAGCTTGTTAACCAGCTCTTCAACAGGTTCCGGCGGCACAACCTTATCCCCGGAGCCATTAATAATCAGGCCGGAAGCCGGACAAGGTGCAAGGAAGCTGAAATCGTACATATTTGCAGGCGGAGCCACCGAGATGAAGCCGGAAACTTCCGGACGACGCATCAGCAATTGCATGCCAATCCATGCACCAAACTGGAACCCGGCAACCCAGCAATGCTTGGCGTTCGGGTTCATGCCTTGCAGATAATTCAGCGCCGCAGCGGCATCAGACAATTCACCAATACCTTGGTCATATTCGCCCTGCGAACGACCAATGCCACGGAAATTAAACCTCAAAACCGTAAAACCCATCTTGTGGAAGGTGTAATGCAGGTTATGCGTCACCTTGTTGTTCATCGTTCCGCCATGCTCGGGATGCGGATGCAAGATGATTGCAATCGGCGCGTCCTTGGCTTTTTGGGGGTGATAACGACCTTCAAGCCGACCATCTGGGCCGGCGAAAATTACCTCAGGCATACAATATCGCTCCTGCGACTAAAGGGTTTGACCGAATGCTTGACTTAATCAGTCAACCAACCTAGAAACATTCTAAACTAAGGGATATCCCTTAATTACTCGATATGGAAGTAAGCCCTGAGGGGGCTTGCGTCAACCTCTCGTAGATCGGAACAGGCCATGAAGCTCAGCACAAAAGGACGTTATGCGATGATTGCGCTGGTCGATATGGCTGATAAGGGCAAAGATAGGTTGATTTCTCTGTCCGAAATATCCGAACGTCAAGGGATTTCATTAGCTTATCTGGAGCAGTTGTTCGTAAAGCTGCGTCGTGCCGAGATTGTAGAATCAGTGCGCGGACCAGGTGGTGGCTATCGTCTGGCCTCGCCAACAACTGAGATTCGAATTTCAGAGATTCTGTGCGCCGTCGATGAAACCATGGACGCTATGTCGCGCGGTGCGGGGGCCAGTGGTGGCGATCAGGATACTGACTCGCAGCGGTTGACTGATAAGCTGTGGGAACGTCTGTCCGCCCATGTTTACGTTTTCCTGCACCAAACCCGTCTTAGCGACATCACGGGCGACGAGCTTGCCCCATGTCCGGCGGTTCCGGCATTCGTTCATCTGGTGGACGACGAATGAGCAGGGTTTACCTAGATTACAACGCGACCACTCCGCTACGCCCCGAGGCTAAATCGGCGATGGTTGCAGCGATGGAGGTCACGGGAAACCCCTCGTCCGTTCATGCAGAGGGCCGCAAAGCCAAGGCAATTGTCGAAACTGCCCGTCGCCAGATTTCCGATGCGACGGGGGCCTCCGGTGCCGACATTATTTTTACCTCAAGTGCAACCGAGGCGGCAGCCTTGGCGATGGCAGGCCAAGGGTATCTGTGCGCAGCCGTCGAGCATGATTGCGTAACTGCGTGGGCATCCGAGGCGTTACACGCCGACAAAAACGGCTATGTACGTGCCGAAGACCCGAAGAACACCAGCTTGCAACAGGTGAACAGCGAGACGGGTGTCATCCACACGTTGCCCGAGGGCATTGCGCTGTCGGATGTGGTGCAGGCTTTCGGCAAAATGCCGTATGCGTTTTCGTGGAGCGGGGCGGAGCGTGCGATGATCTCTGGCCACAAATTCGGTGCTCCCAAGGGTGTGGGCGCGTTAATCATTCGTAAAGGTATCGAGGTTGACGCCCGCCTTAAAGGGGGCGGCCAGGAAATGGGCCGCCGTTCCGGTACGGAGAACGTTGTAGGAATTGCTGGCATGGGCGCTGCGGCTGCTGCGGCTGCTCGGGATGTAGATGCTGGCCTATGGGGTGCGGTTGCAGACACGCGCGACTGGCTGGAAGGGTGTTTGGCCGACGCGGCCGGTGACATCCAGATTTTCGCGCGGGACGTTGATCGCCTGCCCAATACCTCTTATTTCGCGGTTTCCGGCTGGAAGGGTGAAACGCAGGTTATGCAGATGGATTTGGCTGGCTTTGCGGTCTCGGCAGGCTCGGCTTGCTCAAGCGGCAAGGTTGTTGGCAGCAAAGTCCTGAAAGCGATGGGTTACGACGATGATACCGCCAGCAGTGCGATACGCATTTCGATGGGATTAGAGACAACGCGCGAGGAAGTAAAACGCTTCGCCGACACATGGATAGAACACTACCGCCGTTACAAACAGCGCGCGGCTTGAATAAAAGGAGAAAGCCAATGGATGCTTTAGAGGATGTAGTTAAGGAAGGTGTTGACGCCGAAACCGTTGAGGCGGTGAAAGGTGTTGCCGAAAAGTACAAGTACGGCTTCGAGACCGAGATCGAGACGGAATACGCGCCGCTTGGACTAAACGAGGACATTGTGCGCCTGATCTCAGGTAAAAACGATGAACCGGAGTGGTTGCTGGAATGGCGCCTTGATGCGTATCGCCGTTGGTTGCTCCTGGAGGAGCCGGACTGGGCGATGGTCGATTACCCAAAGATAAACTTTCAGGACATCTATTACTACGCCCAACCCGCCAGCATGAAGGAAAAGCCGAAGTCTTTGGACGAGGTCGACCCTAAGTTGCTGGAAACTTACGCGAAGCTTGGTATTCCGTTGAAGGAACAGGCGTTACTTGCAGGTGTTGAAATGCCTGAAGGCGAACGCAAGGTTGCTGTGGACGCGGTATTTGATTCCGTTTCGGTGGGGACGACTTTCAAGGAAGAGCTCGGCAAAGCTGGCGTAATCTTCTGTTCGTTCTCGGAGGCCGTAAAGGACCACCCTGAACTTGTCCGCAAGTATCTGGCTTCGGTTGTTCCAATCTCGGACAACTATTACGCGACGCTGAACAGTGCGGTGTTCTCGGACGGCTCGTTCGTTTATATCCCCGAAGGTGTGAAATGCCCTATGGAACTGTCCACGTATTTTCGCATCAACGCGGAAAATACAGGCCAGTTTGAACGCACGCTGATTATTGCGGAAAAAGGCTCGAAAGTTTCGTATCTTGAGGGCTGCACGGCCCCACAACGCGACACCAACCAGCTTCACGCTGCTGTGGTCGAGATTGTGATCATGGAAGACGCAGACGTTAAGTATTCCACGGTGCAAAATTGGTATCCGGGTGACGAAAACGGCGTTGGCGGCATTTACAATTTCGTAACCAAACGAGCTGATTGTCGTGGTGATCGGGCCAAGGTTATGTGGACGCAGGTTGAAACGGGTTCTGCGGTGACGTGGAAATACCCGTCGTGCATTTTGCGCGGCGATGATTCACAGGGCGAGTTCTACTCGATCGCGATCGCCAACAACTACCAACAGGCCGACACGGGCACCAAGATGATCCATCTGGGCAAACGCACAAAGTCGCGGATTGTATCCAAGGGGATTTCGGCGGGGCATGCGCAGAACACGTACCGCGGGCTGGTCACGATGCACCCACGGGCGAAGAACTCGCGCAATTATACCCAATGCGACAGCTTGCTGATCGGCAACAAATGCGGGGCGCACACGGTGCCGTACATTGAAGTTAAGAACAACTCCTCGCGTGTTGAACATGAAGCAACGACATCCAAGGTGGACGACGAGCAATTGTTCTACTGCCTGCAACGCGGCGTTGGCGAGGAAGAGGCGGTTGCCCTGATCGTAAACGGATTCGTTAAGGAAGTGTTGCAATCTCTGCCAATGGAATTCGCAATGGAAGCGCAAAAACTTGTAGCGATCTCTCTTGAGGGGTCGGTGGGCTAAGGCTCGTCAATGAATTTAGACGGCCGAGCGCCGCATACTAAGGACTGAACAAAATGTTGAATATCAAGAACCTGAAAGCCTCGCTTGAGGACGAAGATAAACAAATCCTTAAAGGTATCGATCTGGATATCGGACCAGGTGAAGTGCACGCTATCATGGGACCTAACGGTTCCGGTAAGTCGACCCTAGCCTATGTGCTTTCGGGCAAGGGTGGGTATGTAGTGGACGAAGGCTCGGCCACGCTCGACGCGACCGATTTACTGGACATGGAGCCAGAGGAACGCGCCGCTGCTGGGCTTTTCCTTGCGTTCCAGTATCCGGTCGAAATTCCCGGCGTTGGCAACATGACGTTCCTTCGCACGGCCCTTAACTCACAACGCAAAATGCGTGGCGAGGAGGAGCTGAACGCGGCGGAATTCCTCAAACTCGTGCGTGCCGAAGCCAAAAAGCTGAAGATTGACGCAGACATGCTTAAGCGTCCGGTTAACGTTGGCTTCTCGGGTGGCGAGAAGAAGCGTAATGAAATTCTGCAAATGGCGA
Organism: Paracoccaceae bacterium; assembly: GCA_050256375.1. Taxonomy (GTDB): domain Bacteria; phylum Pseudomonadota; class Alphaproteobacteria; order Rhodobacterales; family Rhodobacteraceae; genus NORP23. The sequence continues at coordinate 52,159 of JBBWVU010000020.1, forward strand.
TGCTTGCGCCAAAGATGTGCATTCTGGATGAAACGGATTCCGGTCTGGATGTCGATGCGATGAAACTTGTGGCCGAGGGCGTGAACGCGATGCGCGACGGCAAACGCTCGTTCCTTGTTATCACCCATTACCAACGCCTGCTGGATCACATCAAGCCGGACGTGGTGCATATAATGGCAGATGGCAAAATTATCAAAAGCGGTGGGCCGGAACTGGCGCTTGAGGTCGAAAACAACGGCTATGCTGATCTGCTGAACGAGGTGGCGTAATGGCGCTTGCTGCAAACAAAGTGGACGCAACCGAGGCGTTGATTGCCGCCTATCCTGCGCCTGACGGCGAGGGGAAATGGGCGTCTGATGCACGTGCGCGGGCATTGGCTACGCTGCGGGCAAACGGTGCACCGGTTCGACGGGACGAGTATTGGAAATTCACTGATCCTGCGCGATTGCTGGAGCCTGTGAAACCTGCTGCGATGCTGACCACCGACGAAGCGCCCGTTTTTGGCGATGTCGACAAACTGCTTGTGGTCTTTGTGGACGGTATTCTGAATGCCGAACTGTCGGATGATCTGACGATGGAGGGTTTCGAGATCGAAACACTTGCATCCGCCATGTCGAAAGACATCCACTGGGCGAGCGACATTTACGGTGCGTTAGAGGCCAACGGCCAGAACCCCGTTTCGCGCCCGTTGGCGGCATTGAACACTGCCCGCGCTACTGAAGGTCTGGTGATCCGAGTGACTGGCAAAGCTGCGAAATCCATCGCGCTGCGCTATGTGCGCACGTCTGATGCGGCAGATGTGATGGTGCACACTATTTTCAAGCTTGAAAAAGGTGCGGACGTCACGTTGCTGGAAAATGGTCCGGCGGCGGCGCGGTTCAACTCTTGCCTTGAGGTCGAGATTGCTGACGGTGCGGCCTTCCACCATGTGCGTGCTCAGGGACGGGACCATGAACGTCTGGCCGCGACTCATATGTTTGTGCGTCTTGGAAACGAAAGCCGTTTCAAAAGTTTCACGCTGACCGTTAACGGTGCGTTAACCCGCAACGAGGCCGTGATCGAGTTCACCGGCGACGATGCGTTTGCCACAGTTTCCGGCGCAAGTGCTGGCGACGGGGTGTTTCATCACGACGACACGGTGTTTGTGACCCATGATGCGTTGAATTGCGAAAGCCGTCAGGTTTTCAAAAAAGTTCTGCGGAATGGCGCGACGGGCGTGTTTCAGGGAAAGATCCTTGTGCATTCCCACGCGCAGAAAACGGACGGTTACCAGATTGCTCAAGGCCTGTTGTTGGACGACGACTGTACGTTCCTTGCTAAACCCGAGTTGGAGATTTACGCCGACGATGTGATCTGCTCGCATGGGTCCACCTGTGGGGCGGTCGATGAAGCGGCGTTGTTCTATCTGACTTCGCGCGGCGTCCCCAAGGCGCAGGCGCAGGATATGCTGGTGTTGGCGTTCATGGACGAAAGCATTCAGGAAATTGAGGACGGGGCATTGGCCGACGACATCCGCGGCCGACTTGCTGGCTGGATGGAACGGCATAGGGACTGATATGGGCTTTCTAGGCAGCGGGTTCCTACCCGAAATCATTAACGCATATGGCGGTCTTCGGCCCTCCATGCGCAAACAAATGGACAAAAACCCGGGCGAAGAGGGTCTGTTGGCGCTGCTGGTCTTCGGCTGCTTCGTGATCTTCCTCAGCTTTTTGCCGCGCTTGTTTGCGACCGACCTGTCGCAAACGCCAGACCAAAGCATGGCCGCCGGAATCATCATGTGGTTCTTCGTGGTAATGTTCTTTATGCCGCTGGTCCTTTACGGAGTCGCATGGGCCTCGCACCTGATCGCCAAGCCTTTCGGGGCGACCAACGGCAATAAAGCCGCGCGCCACGCCCTTTTCTGGGCACTTTCCGTCGTTAGTCCGGTGTTAATTACCAAAGCCATGCTTTCAAGTGTTTTCATCCAGATTGGTGGGGATACCGGCACGCTTTTATTGGGCGGTTTAAACGTGGTTTTGATCCTCGCAATCCTGCGAATTTGGGGCGCAATGTTGGCAGAAGCCAAGGAATTCAGCAGTGCTATGCGGGTTTCTGGCGTCATAGCCATTGTTTTTGCAGGAATTTTCGGAATTATCTTTATTGCAGCGATATAGCGTAATATAGCCCAAGTCCTGCCCCATTTCGGTCAAACTTGTGAACCATCTTGGTCTTAACTCAAAAACAAGGATTTGATCATGGTGAGCATTAATATGACAGACATTAGCAACGAAGCAGCAAACCTGCGCCCCAGCGTTTCTGTTCGTATCGCCTAATCCTTATTTGATATGAAATCAACAACAGAAGAGCTGTTGGCTGAACGCCCCTCCGAGGTGCGCCTGTTGTTGTTTGTGTTGCTCTCGGACATGATTTTTACCCTTTCGTGGGCCCTCAAAACAGTTATCGCCCCTACTGCGGGCGCGGCCACCTTGATGGCGGCTGATATCGCCCTGTGGTTGATGGTTGCGCTGATGCTGCGGGCCACGACGATTTACGCCTTGGCACTGGTGATAGGTGTTGTTGTGAAACTCGCGGGCGGCAAAGCTAGCCTGCATGAAACGCGCGTTGGTGTTATCTGGGGCGTTTTTGTTGCCGCACCAGTCGGTCTCGTGATCTCGGAATTAGCAGTGCTTATCAATGAATTTTAAGGCAACGTGCCATTCCTGCAAAACGATGCTGTCCAGATGCTTCCATATTGGCTGGGCGTTGTGCCTTTCGTTTGGTTTGTTGCCAAAGGCGCTGCGGCCGCAAATAGGATCGAGAACGTAGTTCCGATTTTCGGGGCAATGTCGGCCATCGCCGTCGCATTGGCCATGGGTATCAGATATCTGGCGCTAGTTTAAATATATCTCTATATACAGGACCAGATACCACAACAGGTTTTTGGTCCTGACATTACGATTACAGTGCCACTTCCGTTCCCCGTATTTGTGTAAATCCAAATTAATTAATAATACAAATCCAATTTGATATATAATTTCTAAAAGGGGCTGCAATTACCATGGTCACAGATCCAGAAAATACGAAGTTCAAAGCCGGATACGGGGTTTACCAGTCTGATCAAGCCAGCTTTGCAGCGCGTATTGTAGACGCATGGAAAGACATGCCCGCCTCAACGCGCCGCCTGATAGACGAACACCCGTCCGAAGCCCGGCTTTTGTTTTTTGTGCTACTGTCCGACCTAATTTTCTTCCTGTCGTTCTCAGTAAAAATAGTCGTCAGCCCGACGTCCATTGCGGAAAGCGCACTGCCCGACGATGTTGCATTGTTGCTTGTCATTGCACTTTTGCTTCGTACCGCGATTATTTATGTGTTCTCCATGGTTCTGGGTGTGGTACTGCGCGCCTTTGGTGGCACCGGCAGCCTGAAAGACACGCGCGCGGGCGTGTTCTGGGGTTCATTCGTATCCGCCCCGTTCGAGGTGCTGGCCGCGATACTGACAGTTGGCATGGCTTCGATGGAGGATACACTGCCCTTCCTTTCCAGCGAGACGTTATCTTTGGCCCCATTATGGCTGGGATTGCTGCCATATATCTGGTTCGTCTCGGCAGGTGCCACTTCGGCACATGGATTCAAACGTTTTACCCCATTATTTGCAGCTCTTTCGCTGCTATGTATTGTAGGTATGTTCTGGGCACTATATCTAAGGGCAAACGGAGTAATCTGAATGCCTAAATCACTATTTGCTTTGGTTCGGGAGAGTATCTTCCAGCCACGCGTCGCTGCCCGATATATTGCGAACGTTAGCCCGTCCTCGGAAGTTGTATTTCTGGGGGCGCTTTTGCTGGCTGTTGCCAGCGTTCTATCGCAATACCTAATGTTCGGTTTTGTAAGCCGCGCGCTAATCGATGACTGGACTATGACTTTCAATATGCCGTTTATAGACGTGGCATTCCAGTTCATCCGTATATTTGTGATCGCGCAGGTGACAGTGTTTCTGGCTAAAAGAATTAGTTTCGACGTCCAGCTTTTTGACGTCGTAAAGGTCTTTGTTTGGTACAATCTGATACTACAGTTATTGTTTGGACTTACGATTCTAGTGATGTTGATGTTTGGGCTTATTGGCTTGCTCATCATCCTGTTCACGGCCTTCTGGGCGCCGTATGCTGCCGCTCTGTTCTGGTCCGAGTTGTTTGATACTAAAAAATTGTTTCTGGGATTTGCCATCGCGGTGGTGGCATTCCTTATAGCAAGCGCTATATCAGCTGTTGTGGCAGGATTTCTTGGCCTGCCAGTTATGGAGATAATCCCGAATGTATGACGTTAATGAAATCCGCCAGGAATTCCCGATCCTGTCGCGCAAAGTCCATGGAAAACCGCTGGTTTATCTGGATAACGGTGCATCTGCGCAAAAGCCTCAGGTGGTGATCGATGCGGTTACGCGTGGTTACTCCGAAGAATACGCGAACGTGCATCGCGGGCTACATTACCTGTCAAACCTTGCCACCGACAAATACGAGGCCGTACGCGGGATTGTGCAGAAGTTTCTGGGCGCTGAACGTGAAGAAGAAATCCTTTTCACATCCGGCTCGACCGAGGGTCTAAACCTTGTCTCATACGGTTGGGCGGTTCCCAACCTGAAAGAGGGCGACGAGATTATTCTGTCGGTGATGGAGCATCACGCAAACATCGTGCCGTGGCATTTTCTGCGTGAACGCATGGGCGTCGTGCTGAAATGGGTGGACATAGCGGACGACGGCTCGCTTGATCCACAGGCTGTGATTGACGCGATTTCGCCCAAGACGAAAATGATTGCGATTACCCATATGTCCAACGTGCTGGGCACGGTTGTCGACATCAAACCGATCATCAAGGCGGCCCATGATAAAAGGGTTGTCGTGTGTGTCGACGGCTCGCAATCAACGGTGCATATGCCGGTGAATGTTGCTGATCTGGATGCGGACTTCTATGTGATCACGGGGCATAAGCTCTATGGCCCGTCGGGTTCCGGCGCGATCTATATAAAGTCAGAACGCCAAGCCGAAATGCGCCCTTTCATGGGCGGTGGCGATATGATCGGTGATGTGACCAAGGACGTGATCACCTACAACACGCCTCCGCATAAATTCGAGGCTGGCACCCCCGCGATCGTTCAGATCATCGGCATGGGCGTGGCGTTGGAATATATGATGGACATCGGCATGGAGAACATCGCGGCCCACGAGGCGGCTTTGTTTACCTACGCAAACGAGCGTCTGCGCGGGCTGAACTACATCAACATTCAGGGCAACGCACCGGGCAAGGGCGCGATATTCTCGTTAACCATGGACGGCGCCGCGCACGCGCATGATATTTCCACTATTGTGGACCGCAAAGGCGTGGCGATCAGGGCAGGCCACCATTGTGCGCAACCCTTGATGCATCATATGGGCGTTACGGCGACCGTTCGCGCATCCTTCGGGATGTATAACACGGTTGAAGAGGTTGATGTGTTGGTCGATGCGTTGGAATTGTGTCACGAGTTGCTGGGGTAAGAGGTGGGTGATTCACCCATTGTTCCCTATACCTGCATTTCCTTTGTCGCCGTCAACGTAACATCTGGATAATCCCGTTCCACTCTATCAATGTCCCATTGCAGGCGGGTCAGGTAGACGGGATCGCCGTCGTGGTCCTCGGCCATGTGGCCCATATTGGCTTTGACGAAACCTTCCACCGCGTCGCGGGATCCCGAGACCCAACGTGCCGATGTGAACTGTGTCGGCTCGAACCGAACAGGTAGGCCGTATTCGATCTCTATCCGTGACGCGAGTACTTCGAATTGCAACGGGCCGACCACGCCGACAATAAAACCGGAACCGATGGAGGGTTTGAACAGTTTCGCAGCCCCTTCCTCGGCAAACTGGTTCAGTGCTTTTTCCAGATGTTTCGCTTTCAGCGGGTCGCCAGCGCGAACGTTCTGCAACAGTTCCGGCGCAAACGACGGGATACCGGTAAAACGGATATTCTCGCCCTCGGTCAGGCTGTCACCTATGCGCAACTGGCCGTGGTTGGGGATGCCGATAATGTCGCCGGCCCAGGCGTCTTCGGTTACCGCGCGATCGTTCGCAAGGAACATCATAGGGTTGGAGATCGCCATCTGTTTGCCGGAACGGACGTGCTTTAATTTCATCCCGCGCTTGAAGTGGCCGGAACACAGGCGCACGAACGCAATCCGGTCGCGGTGCTTGGGGTCCATATTCGCCTGAACCTTAAAGACAAAACCTGAAACCTTCGTTTCGGCTGGGTCCACTTCGCGCGGCGTGCCCGGACGCACCTGCGGTGGCGGGCCGAATGTCGCGATGCCGTCCATCAGTTCTTGCACGCCAAACGAGTTGATCGCCGAACCGAACCAGATCGGCGTCATCGTCCCGTCCAGAAACGCTTGCCGGTCGAATTTCGGCAGCAATTCACGCACCATTTCGACCTCTTCGTGCAATGTCGCTAGCAACTCGGCAGGCACATGCTTTTCAATTGCGGGGTCGTCCAGCCCGTCAATCTGGATGCTGTCAGCCTTCACATTCCGGTCGGCACGGTCCATCAAGATAATACGGTCGTTGAATATATCGTAGGTGCCAATGAATTCCCGCCCGATGCCGATCGGCCATGAGGCAGGACACACATCAATCGCCAGATTTTCCTGAATTTCGTCAATGATATCAAAGGTGTCACGACTTTCACGGTCCATCTTGTTACAGAACGTCACAATAGGAAGGTCACGTAGGCGGCAGACCTCGAACAGTTTCTGCGTCTGGCTTTCCACACCCTTCGCGCCGTCAATTACCATAATAGCAGCATCAACAGCGGTCAAAGTCCGATATGTATCCTCGGAGAAATCCGAGTGGCCCGGCGTGTCCACTAAATTGAACCAGAATTCGCGAAACTCGAATGACATGGCAGAGGCGGAAACTGAGATCCCGCGATCCTTTTCCATTTGCATGAAGTCTGAACGCGAACGGCGTGCATCGCCTTTAGCCCGCACCTGTCCCGCCATCTGGATAGCACCGCCAAACAGAAGGAATTTCTCGGTCAACGTCGTTTTACCAGCGTCGGGATGCGAGATAATCGCAAAGGTCCGGCGGCGTGCTATTTCGGGGTGTGTTTGGGCATTATCTAACATGCCCGCGATATAGGGCAGGGCGCGGTAAAGAGCAAGATTTCAGTTGGCGGGGTCTTCCGATTTTGTTAGTATCCCGCGATACAAAGGTTAATTCAGGAGCAGATTATGATTAATTTTAAAAATGGTGGCGTTATCATTATCGCGACCACATTTCTGTTACAGGCTTGTGCGTCCACGACCCCCGAATATTTTCAGGAAGTTGACGTGATCGCAACGCAGGCCGCCGAGGATATGATTGTCGAGGTACAGGCGTGCAACTCGACCACGTTGCAGTGGATGGTGGGTCAATCCCAAACAATTATTGCAGCAGTTGAAATCACCGGGCCAGTGCGGATTATCGGTGTGGGTCAGGTGGTCACTATGGATTACGATCCTTTCAGAACAAACTTTTATCTCGATGTGGCTGACCGCATCACCCGCGTAACCTGCGGTTAACTTAAGGAAAAGACTATGGATTTAGGGATCAAGGGCAAAACTGCCATCGTGTGCGCGGCCTCCAAAGGGTTGGGGCGCGGTTGTGCCGAGGCTTTGGCCGAGGCAGGCGTTAACCTTGTTATCAACGCACGCACCGAAGGCCCGCTGATTGAGGCGGCGCAGGAGATTGCGACTAAATATGGTGTCTCGGTTACACCGATCGCTTGCGATATTACCACTGCCGAAGGGCAAGCGTTGGTTTTGGCGGCTTGTCCAAACCCTGACATTCTGGTGAACAACGCTGGTGGCCCCCCTCCGGGGATGTGGTCTGACTGGGATCGTGAAGATTTCATTAAGGCGCTGGATGCCAATATGCTAACACCGATTGCCCTGATGAAGGCAGTTTTGCCAAGCATGATGGAAAAGGGCTGGGGACGGATCGTTAACATCACCTCGCAATCTGTGAAATCACCGATTCCTGTTCTGGGATTATCGAACGCCGCACGTGCTGGATTGACCGGATATGTCGGCGGCACCAGCCGTCAGGTTGCGCCAAGTGGTGTGACGATAAACAATCTGCAACCGGGCATCCATGCAACGGACCGGGCGGTCAGTCTGGATAAGGGCGTTTCCGATGCACAAGGCATCACTATGGACGAGGCTGCCACCCAACGCATGGCCACCATTCCTGCACGCCGTTACGGCACTTCGACTGAATTCGGCGCGACCTGTGCATTCTTGTGTTCGCAGCATGCGGGCTTTATTGTCGGGCAAAACATCTTGTTGGACGGCGGGGCCGTGAACACGACGATGTAACGATTGCGTAACTACACGATATTGTAATTTGTGAAGCAGCAAAGCCCACGATAATACTTGGGTATCATTTACTATGAGGCAGACAACTCAATGAAACACGAAGTCGTTCAGGATTATTATGGTAAGGTTTTGCAAAGGTCCGAAGACCTGCAGACCAACGCCTGTTGCACACCAGAAGATATGCCCGGCTACCTCAAGGCGGTTCTTTCGAAAATCCATGACGATGTTCTGGCGCGATATTACGGCTGCGGGCTGGTGGCGCCGCAGGATCTGACGGGGATGCGTGTCCTCGATCTAGGTAGCGGCTCGGGGCGCGATGTTTATGCGTTGGCAGGGCTAGTCGGCCCGGAGGGATACGTTGTTGGAGTCGATATGACAGACGAGCAGCTCGACGTTGCCCGCCGCCACGTTGATTTTCACGCCGATGCTTTTGGTTATGCCGCCCCGAACGTAGAGTTCCACAAGGGTTACATTGAAAAACTCGATGAACTGGGACTTGAGGATGGTAGTTTCGACATCATCATATCGAATTGCGTAATCAACCTGTCCCCCGACAAAGAAGCGGTTCTGCGCGAGGTTTACCGCCTGCTTAAACCGGGCGGCGAGATGTATTTCTCGGACGTTTACTCCGACCGCCGCGTACCGAACGAATTGCTGGACGATCCGGTACTGTATGGCGAATGTTTAAGCGGGGCACTTTACTGGAACGATTTCGAGAATTTGGCGAAGAAAACGGGTTTCAATGATCCACGGTTGGTCGAAGACCGGGTGCTGACCATAGAAAACCCCGATATGGAACAAAAATTGGCGGGTATCGGGTTCTATTCCGCCACGTACCGCCTGTTTAAGCTGGAAGGGTTGGAGCCAACTTGCGAAGATTACGGGCACTCGGCCAAATATAAAGGTACAATGGAAAACGCGCCCGAGTTCTTCGATCTCGATAAGGGGCACCGCTTTGATATCGGGGCGGATCATCCGGTCTGTGGCAACACTTATCTGATGCTCGCTGATAGTCGTTTCGCGGTGCATTTCGAATTCACCGGCTCGTTTGACACGCATCGTGGCCTGTTCGAGGGCTGTGGCAGCGCCATTCCATTTGGGCAGGATTCCAGCGCTGGCGGTTCAAGTTGCTGCTAGCAAGGGTTGCCCCAGCGTGATCCTGTTGCTAATACCCGATTAAAACTATCGGATACATGGCAGGAGCTTGCGTTTGAGCCAAACCGCTAAACTCGTTCTTGAGGACATTACCCGCACGTTCGACGGTCGAAAGGTCGTGGATGAGTTGTCAATCAGTTTGCAGCCGGGGCAAGTGACGTGCTTGCTTGGTCCCTCGGGGTGTGGCAAATCCACGACGCTGCGGATTGCGGCGGGTGTGGATCGTCAAGACGGCGGGCGGGTGTTGTTGGATGGGCAGGTGATCTCGGATAACCAGCACCATTTGCCACCGGAAAAACGCTCGATTGGGCTGATGTTTCAGGATTTCGCCCTTTTCCCCCATCTTACGGTTGCCCAGAACGTTGCCTTCGGGCTGAAAGGCTCGGGTAAGGAACCCGCGGTCACAGCGATGCTGGAACGTGTCGGGCTGATCAACTACGGCGACAAGTATCCACACCTGCTGTCAGGAGGCGAGCAACAGCGTGTTGCGCTGGCGCGCGCATTGGCGCCCAAGCCGAACGTAATGCTAATGGACGAGCCGTTCAGCGGCCTGGACAACCGTCTGCGTGACGGTATCCGTGATGAAACCCTGCATATCCTGAAAGAGGAAGGCACCTCGGTGTTGCTGGTCACACACGAACCCGAGGAAGCGATGCGGATGGCTGACCAGATTGCATTGATGCGCGGCGGTAAAATCGTGCAGATCGGCGCGCCCTACAACATTTACAACAACCCTAAAGACCGTGAGGCGGCGGCGTTTTTCTCGGATGTAAACGTAATTTTGGGCGTGGCCGAGAATTTCCAGACGCAAACTCCGTTTGGCCTGTTTTTCACGCCAGCCTTGCAGGATCGCACCGATGTCGAGATTGTTATTCGCCCGCAGCACTTAAAAATCGACTTTGACCGCAACGGCACTGGTCCGAATGAAACGTCCACCGATGGTGTTCCGGCGCGCGGCGTGGTTCAACGAGCGCGGTTCCTTGGTAACGAAAGTCTGGTTGAATTGCGGATGGATTACGACGATTCTACTCTCACAGCCGCAATCCCGGGGGTATTCTTGCCCAAAGACGGCACGCCTTTATGGTTGTCCATGCGTCGGGATCGCTGTTTTGTTTTCCCATGTGCAAAGCAAAAATTCGCCTGAAAACCTGCGACATCTTCAAATTTCGGGTCGGATTGCTTATTTGGGGTTTGTATACCTGTGTGATAGTTAATAAAAGCAGTGCGAACAGAACATAACCGGAGCTAACCGGAAAATCTTAAGGGAGCATTAAAATGCTGAATAACATTGGCCTTCCAGGCCTTCTACTTATCGCCGTTGTGGTGCTGGTTCTTTTCGGCCGCGGCAAGATTTCGTCCCTGATGGGCGAAGTTGGCAAAGGAATCACCAGCTTTAAGCGCGGCGTTTCCGAAGGCAAGGACGAGCTTGAAAAAGCGGCTTCCGAAGAAGCTGTTGACGTGACACCTACGGCTGAAAAAGACGAAGCCTGATTTAACCAGAAGGCTTAGTCCATGTTTGATATTGGCTTTTCCGAGCTAATGGTGATTGGTGTTGTGTCGCTGATCGTTGTCGGCCCCAAGGATCTACCGGGCATGTTCCGTACTGTTGGACGGTATGTGGGCAAAGCCAAATCTATGGCTCGCGAGTTCCAGCGCTCGATGGAGGATGCGGCCGACGCGTCCGGCATGTCGGATATCACCGCTGATTTTAAAAATATGGCGAGCGGGTTGGATGACGTCAAAGATATAATGAATCCGGTCGGGGCGGGCACGAAAAAAGTTAAAGACAAATTTAACAAAATTTTGGATGCCAAAGATACTGGCGTTCCGTTGAGAGACGAGGACGAAGATCCCGAGGCGGCGGCTGATAAAGAATTCGCTACCGATTTGGTAGATGATGATCCGGACACCGCGATTGTAGAAATCGTCGAGGATGCGCCGAAGCCAAAGGCCAAATCGAAGGGTAAGGCCGCGGCAAAGCCTAAGGCGAAAACTGCGGCCAAGCCCAAGGCGAAGGCGACTGCAAAGCCTAAAGCGGCAGCAATACCGAAAACTGCTGCCAAGCCGAAGCCGAAACCCAAGGCTAAGCCCAAAGCCAAATCTATATCCAGTGAAAGTTCGCAGACATGAGTGATAGCGAGACGGAAATCGAAGAATCCACCGCCCCGTTGATCGAACACCTGACGGAATTGCGCACGCGGATTATCCGCTCTGTGATCGCATTCCTTGTCGGTATGGTAATTTGCTTCCCGTTCGCCGAACAAATCCTGTCGTTTCTGGCGGAACCAATGGCCGACATCATGCGCGCGCGCGGCGAGGAACCGCAGCTGTTTTTCGACGCCCCGCAAGACGCCTTTTTCGCCTATGTAAAAATAGCGGTGCTGTTCGGGTTCGCCCTGACCTCGCCTTATATCGGTATGCAAATGTGGCGTTTCGTGGCGCCGGGTCTTTATAAGACCGAACGTGGCGCATTTTTGCCATTCCTGATTGCCTCGCCCGTGCTGTTCATCGCAGGTGGAGCGTTCGCCTATTACGTTGTGATGCCGCTGGCGATGAACTTCTTCCTTGGTTTCGGTAACGTTATCCCGATGCTGTCGAGCATGCTTGGCCTTGGCGGTGAGGCTGCGCCGGACACAGAGATTGTCGAAAACGGTCTGAAGGTGTTCTATTTTGGTTCGATCAAGGAATATCTGGCGCTAGCGATCAAATTCATTGTGGCCTTTGGAATCTGCTTCCAGCTTCCTGTTCTGCTGACCCTGATGGGTAAGGCGGGGCTGGTCTCGGCTGCGGGTCTGAAATCGGTTCGGAAATACGCTATGGTTGCCATTCTGGTACTGGCTGCGATTGTTACGCCTCCGGATGTCATCACTCAGGGTATTTTGTTTGTAGTAGTTTACGGCCTTTACGAAGTCTCGATTGTGCTCGTGAAAATCGTCGAAAAGAAACGTGAAGAACGTCTGCGGGCCGAAGGGTATTACGACGACGAAGATGAAGCTGAAGAAGCTGCGAAGAAATCGGAAAGCAGTGACGACGACGCAGAAGAAGTCGATCCACTGTTGGTTGAATTCGACGAGGATGACGACTAATGGATCCGACAGAACGGATTGCACAGGCGCTTGAGCGTATAAGCCCGGCGCCCGTTCCAGCACCTGATTTCAGCGTCGCTGAAGCGTTTGTTTGGCATTGTGAACCGGACCGCCTTGAATCTGTGCATCAAGTGAACCGCGTCGAAATCGGCCTTTTGGTCGGGATTGATCGTTCGCGTGACACGCTGCTGACTAATACTTTGCAATTTGCAAACGGCAAACCTGCGAACAACGCCCTGCTGTGGGGAGCGCGCGGCACGGGGAAATCCTCGTTGGTCAAGGCAGCACATGCCGAAGTAGTTAAGCAGGCCAAAGACCTGAAACTAATCGAAATACAGCGGGAAGACTTGCCCTCGATTGGTCGGCTTTTGAACCTTCTGCGTGGGTTGGAATTGCGTTTCCTGCTGTTTTGCGACGACCTGTCGTTTGACCATGACGACAGCCATTACAAATCGCTTAAGGCGGTTCTGGATGGCGGGATCGAGGGGCGGCCAGACAATGTATTGTTCTATGCTACATCGAACCGCCGCCACCTGATGCCCCGCGACATGATCGAGAACGAGCGCTCTACAGCGATTAGCCCCTCCGAGGCTGTCGAAGAAAAAGTCTCGCTGTCGGATCGTTTCGGTCTGTGGCTGGGCTTCCACCCCTGCGATCAAGTCCAGTATCTGGCGATGATCCGCGGATATTGCGACGCTTTGGGGATCAAGATTTCAGATGAAGACCTGCGGGCAGAAGCGATAGAGTGGCAACAGACGCGTGGCAGCCGATCGGGGCGAGTGGCGTGGCAATACGTGACCGATCTGGCAGGGCGCAGGGGCGTTACGATTTAGGGTTTCGCGGCTAATGCCAAACCATCTACCACCGCTGTAAATACCGCCGATGTGTGAAACGTGGCGTTGGGGAACGCTTCGGTTGACGCATTGTTAACGAATTCCATCAAACTGGAGCCGCCCACAAAAACCACATCGGTGATATCGTCCGCGCAACATCTGCTCATGCTTAACGTTTTGTTAATGCCATCGACGATCTTGGTACTGTGCGGGGTCATCATCTGGTTCAGGGCCGCGTGCGATATTGCTATACTTGCGTCTTTTTCAATCAGGCCAAGATCAACAATTGATGGCGCGGCCAACGACCGGTTTGCAGCGATCTTGGCGCTTTCGGCCAGCATCGACAACTCGTGGCCCAGTTCGAATTCCAGCACCTGAAGCAGACGTTTGAAGGGCGCGCGGTTCAAGGCGTGGCGTTGTAGATCACGGGCGAGGCGGCGGATGTCGGCGCTGTACATAAACGGGATTTTCTCCCATGTGGCCAGATCGTTGAACAGCGAAACCGGGGCCGTCGCCGTGCCACTGCCAAAGTCACGGCGCAAAGGTGCGTCTTTGCCAAGCAGAGGCATGAAATGGCGCACATTCAAAGTTTTATCGAAATCTGTACCGCCTAGTCGTTCACCGTGGGTGGCGAGGAATTGGACAGGAGTGGCTGCGTTCGGGATCGCGCGAAAAATTGAGAAATCCGAGGTTCCCCCGCCAATATCGACGATCAGGCCCAGCGATTTGGCACGATCCAGAACATTGTTGGCTAGGGCGGCGGCCTCCGGTTCGAACATGAATTCCACATGGTTGAATCCGGCGCGGGTGTAGCATTCGCGAAGGTCGATCTCGGCTTGCTTGTCCTTGACTGGGTCATCGTGAAAATGCACAGGACGGCCAGATAGAACGCGGTCGAATATTCGGCCTTCGACGGCTTCGGCCCGTGATTTCAATTGCGCCAGAAAACCGGCGATAATATCAAGAAAATCCAGATGTTGCCCCATAAAATACCGCTTTTCGCGCATCAGGGATGTTCCAAGCACCCGCTTAAGCGAGCGCATGTAGCGCCCCTCGGCCCCGTCCGTCAGACAGGTGTTCGCCTTAGTACCGATGTGAATTTCGTCGCGTGCAAAGTCAAAGAATATCGCGGTCGGTAGCGTGTCGGAGCCTTGCTCCATCGCCAAACGCCTGACTTTTCCGTCAACCAACGTCGCCACCGCCGAGTTCGAAGTGCCAAAATCGATACCCAGCATATTATGTTGATCGTTAACCATTTGCTAACCCTTTGGAGACGCGGAAAGGTTGGGCATATAGCCCAGCTTTCGACGCCTTACAAACGCGAGGGATACAATACGTTAACCTATTGGAAATAAGGGGTTGGATCGACGCTGTCGGTGCCTCTACGGATTTCGAAGTGCATCGTTGCTGGATCACCAGCGGCGACTACACCGATTACCTGCCCGCGTTTCACCGCGTCACCTTTGGCGACCGCGACTTTATCAACGCGGCCATAGATCGTCAGGATGTCGTTTGCATGGCGCACCAGAACGATGGTTCCCAGCCCGCCGGTAGACGTAGAGACCAGCGCGATCACGCCGTCAGCTGCCACATGAACTTCGGTTCCGGCGGGGGCTGCGTAATCAATACCGTCATTCTTGCCCGGACCAGATTGCGGGTTGTATGGCCTTGAAACTGTGCCATCAACAGGCTTGACGAAACCGGTGCTTGATGCCGCCGGAGCCGTCTGTGCCACAGGGGCCGGAGCAGTAGGGGTCGGCGTTGCAATCGGTGTGACCGAAGGGGCGACGGGCTCGGTTGTCGTGCGCGAAGTGTCGGGCACTGGAATGATAAGTTCTTGCCCGATACGAACGCCAAGGTCTGCGCCAAGGCCGTTCCACGATGCGAGCGCCGTAACCGAAACATTGTAAAGCCGCGCGATGGAATAGGCGGAATCGCCCGCCTCTACGCGGTGGCGCAGGGGTTCATCGGGGCGGCCCAAAGACGGTTCAGTAACTTCGATCGCACCGCCGGTCGCGTTGTCGATTGCGGTAATCGCAAGGTCCGGCGTCCAACCCGAGGGGCTGTTGACGACCGTTCCGCCAACATTGTGTGGTATCGCCAGAACTTCACCAACGCGTGGTGTGTAAAAGGTGCTTAGGCCGTTGTGACGCGCAAGTTCTGCGGGCGACATTCCGATGCGCTCAGCCATTGTAGTGACCGTATCGCCGGTGCGTGCGATCATAACTTGATAGGTTTCATAGGTGATAATGCCACGCGAATCTGGCAACGGGCGGTCTATCACGGGCGCAGTTCGGGTGTTAAACCCGAAATCGGGCATGCTGAATTCGGGGATTTCAATTCCTTCACAGGCCGTCAGAAATCCTGCCAGCAGCAAAACCGCGGCAAACCGTGTGCGTCTATAAATGTAATTCATAACAATACCTATGCTCGTTAACCTAAATAAGGTGTGCCTCAATCTTCCGAGTCCTTTGCTATTCCTTCCAATAAGGGAACGAAGCGGACTTCTCCCAGCTCGGTATATTCCAAGCCGTTGTCGGTTTTTACCACTTTTATCATCGCTTGCACAGTGTCCGTCTGACCAACAGGTAAAACCATGATTCCGTTGGGCTTTAGCTGTGCCAGAAGGTTCGCAGGAGGGTCTTCCGCGGCGGCTGTTAGCAGAATTCGATCAAAGGGTGCTTGTTCGGGTAAACCAAGTGATCCGTCACCCGTTACAACGGTAATATTGCCCAGATCAAGCTGCTGGAACACCGCGCGTGCGGCGCGCGCCAAGGGGCGATGGCGCTCGATCGTATAGACGCGGCGCGCCAGTTTCGACAAGATAGCGGCCTGATACCCGGAACCTGTTCCGATCTCTAACACCTTGCAACGACTGTGTAATGCCAGTTCTTCGGTCATTTTGGCGACTATCGAGGGCTGGCTGATCGTTTGTCCGCGCGCAATTGGCAGCGGGCGGTTTTCATAAGCACGTTCCTTGAAAATACCTTCCAGGAACGCATCACGCGGCGTTGCTTCCATCGCGGCAAGAACGGCGGAATCCGTGATGCCTCGGGACCGAAGCATCAGGATGAACTGCATACGTTGTTCGTTCAGATCCATAGGCTAGAACAACTCCGCAATGTCGGAAACCAGATCATGCGCCGTCATATCCGCGCGCAGCGGGGTGACGGTGATCCAACCTTCGGCGGCTTCTCGCGCATCTGTGCCTGCATCGGCGCTGGTATTCTGACTGTTGGCAAAAATCCATAAATAACGACGACCATTGGGTGCAACCTGCGGCTTTACCCCGAACGAGCCGTCAGGGCGGTGGCCTTGCACAACGGCTTTGACGCCTTTGATATCTGCGGCCGGAACCGCTGGAAAGTTGATGTTGTAAAATACGCCATAGGGCTGGTCATGCCACTTCCCATCGTCCAGAAGGCGGCGGCAGATTTCGCTACCCCGCTTGCGGGCGGCCTCGAACGGATCTTCGGACTTGGCGCTTTGCGGGCTGTAATATTGCGACATGGAGATGGCCTTGAAGCCCTGCAGCGTGGCCTCAATCGCGCCGCCTATGGTGCCGGAATACAGCACCTCTTCGGCGACGTTATGTCCACGGTTAACACCGGAAAGAACTAGATCTGGCGGCGTGTCTTTGAGGACATCGAATAGTCCTGCAAGCACGCAATCCGCCGGAGATCCCTCGACCGCATAGCGCCGCTCGCCCATCTTGGTCAACAACATGGGGTGGATGTAGGATATGCAATGCGAAACGCCAGATTGTTCATACGCAGGAGCTACAATCCAGACTTCGCCGTCGGGGCCAGCAAGATCATTGGCGATGGCTTCGAGAACGGCCAAACCGGGCGCTGAAATTCCGTCGTCGTTAGTGATTAAAATACGCATATTGCAGACCTTTTCTAGGTGTTCCCCGTCTTTCTAGAGGCCAGAGTCCGCCGCTTCAAGCGAAACCGGATTGCCGCGCGGTTTCACCGATAGGTCGCATTTTGACGGCAAACGGATGGTTTTGCAATTTCATCGGACGGCGCAGTGAAATAAGGTGTCCGTAGCAGTTAATTTTTTGGTATCTCCCGATGTTCAAAGTTGTGAAAATTCTCGTGACACTTGTATTGCTGTCCAGTTCCGCCTGGGGCGGAGAGCGGTATGTTCTGCTGCAATCGACGACTTCGACGCAGAACTCGGGGTTATACGAATATCTGCTGCCGATATTCACGGCACAAACCGGCATCGAAGTGCGGGTCGTGGCCGTTGGTACGGGGCAGGCCATTCGTAATTCGTCGAACGGCGATGCTGATGTTTTGTTAGTGCATGCGAAATCCGCTGAGGAAGCGTTCGTCGCCTCGGGTAATGGAGTGAAGCGGTTTGATCTGATGTATAATGATTTCGTCATCATCGGGCATGAAAGTGACCCTTTGGGATTGTCGGATATGGCCGATCTTGGCGCGGCATTAACGATGTTGGCACAGGGGGATGCTACGTTTGTGTCTCGAGGTGATGACTCTGGTACCCACAAGATGGAACAAAAGCTGTGGGAGGTGGTTGGGCAGGCACCTGCGCCCTCAGCATGGTATCGCGAGACGGGCGCGGGGATGGGCGCGACTCTGCGCATGGCGGTCGAAATGCTGGGTTATGCTTTGACGGATCGCGCCACGTGGATTTCGTATGCAGACAAGTCCGACATGCGAATTGTGTTTGAGGATGCCGATGCTTTGTTAAACCAATACGGCATCATCGCCGTTAATCCGGCGCGGCACCCGCATGTAAATGCGTTCGCGGCGGGCATTTTCATTGCGTGGATGCTGGGCGCGCAGGGGCAGGCGTTAATCGGTGCTTATACGCTGGATGGGCAACAGTTGTTTTACCCTAATGCCGAGTGATCTTGCACTGATAACAATTATTGCGGGCCGAGCGGACGTGGATATAGGCAACTTCAGGGTCTGAAAAAATGGACTGAGCGGCGGCGATCATTTTCTCGGGCGTTACGATTTTGCCAGTGCCGTATACAATCCGGTCGTCGTTGCCATAGCCTTTGATCAAGTAATCTGGCGAGGTTTTCAGGATCGGTGGTAGTTCCGTTGATGGTTCAACTCGGGCGCACTCACCAGCACACAGAAAAATTAGACCAACTTCGGCATATGGCTGATCGGACGGGAAAGGGCGGTAAGAAAGTATTAACATTCCGGCATTTTCTGGGGTATCGGACAGACAGTGCCGGCACGGTGTGCCTTGACCGTCGGATATGGAGAGTTCGGCTGGTTGGCCGTAGAAATCCGGTGCACCAGATTGCAGCGCGAGGATTTCGGGGGTCGGAAGGGGATGGAATAAAACTGACATGATGGCTCCTTTCGTTAGGAACCTAATGGCGGGCCGCGTCTATCGCGACCCGTTTTTTGCGCTTTACGCCAGTGTGCCGTTTGCCGTGATCACAGTTTTGCTGCCCATATACGATTGCAAAACCGTCGGAATGTTGATCGAGCCGTCTTCTTGCTGATAGTTCTCGACCACTGCAATCAACGTGCGGCCAATCGCAAGGCCCGAGCCGTTTAACGTGTGCAAGAACTCGGGTTTGCCGCCATCTGGGCGGAAACGGGCGTTCATGCGACGCGCCTGAAAATCCCCTGCGATCGAACAACTGGAGATTTCACGATAGGTGTTTTGCCCCGGCAACCACGCCTCGATGTCGAAAGTCTGGCGCATGCCAAATCCCGTATCACCAGTGCAAAGGATTAATGTGCGGAACGGGATTTCCAGCGCTTCTAAAATGCCTTCGGCGCACCCCAGCATCCGTTGCAGCTCGGCGGCGGATTCATCTGGACGGGCGATGGTGACCATTTCGACTTTTTCGAACTGGTGTTGGCGCAGCATCCCTGATGTGTCACGCCCGGCCGAACCGGCTTCGGAGCGAAAACACTGGGTGTGGGCGACCATACGGCGCGGCAGCGTTGCCTCGTTAACGATCTCGCCTGCTACCATGTTGGTCAGCGGAACCTCGGCGGTTGGGATCAACCACCAGCCGTTCTCAGTGCGATAACTGTCTTCGGCGAACTTGGGCAACTGGCCTGTGCCATACATGGCCTCGTCGCGCACCAGAACCGGCACCCACATTTCGGAAAGGTCGTTTTTATCGATATGCGTATCCAGCATGAACTGCGCCAAAGCGCGGTGCAGGCGAACCATTGCACCGCTAAGAACCACAAAACGCGAGCCGGACAGCTTGGCCGCTCTCTCGAAATCAAGGCCGGCCGCGGCACCCGCAATTTCGTAATGCTCTTTAGCATCAAAGGCGAAATTACGGATAGCGCCGCTTTTTCGAACTTCAACATTGTCATCTTCGGTGGCACCGTCTGGTGTGTCATCTGCTGGAATATTGGGGATGGTCTTGAGAACATCGTTAAGATGTTTTTCTTCTTCCTTAGCCTGTGTTTGCAATTCAGCAATTTCTACCTTTTTGGCAGCCACTTCTGCTCGAAGTCTCTCAAATGCTTCGTTGTCGCCTTGTGCTTTTGCAGCTCCAACCATCTTAGAAATTAGATTTTGCTCGGCTTTTCGAGTCTCGGCAGTATGAATTGCCAAACGCCGAGCGCTGTCAAAAATTAAAATGGTATCGGACATGGCGGGCAGACCCCGACGGGCAAGGCCAGCGTCAAAAGCTTCGGGGTTTTCGCGGATCAGTCGGATGTCATGCATTGGAACGCTCGTTGGTTAAAGGTGTTTTCGGGAGTTATGCAATAAACTTGGCGCGGGATAAAGGGCGTAGTGCGTTCGGGCCTGAGGTGGGCATGTGGACCATTTCCTGAATTTTACGCACGAAAAAAGAGGCGTTCGGTTTTCACCGCGCCTTTACATCAAATATGACTGTGATTGGCCATTTGGGCCGTGGTTTCGGGTTATCCGGTTTAAAAATCGCCCTGTGCCGACCGAGGTCAGGTCTACCGCGCTAGATTATTTTGTGCCATTCCCAAGCCACGTTTCTGCCAAATGCTGCTTGTCCGGCAGCGCAACGAATGGGTCTGTTGTTTAGGATTTTGCTGCTTGAAATATGCAGCGGTAAATTCAAATGCTCTAGCGCGATAAACCAGTGGACTTCTTAACCCCGCTTCGCTCAGTACGAATCGTTATACGGGAAATTGGTTAAGGAAGGGTTAAGTCGGGTTGAATTCCGGACATTTTTTGCACCAACGTCGATCGCAGATCATGCATGGCCATCAGGATCGTTTGAGCATTGTCGGTGACTTGGGTGTCAGTCGCACCCGACTGCAGCCATTGCGCTGCGGCGTTCATTTTGGTGACCAAATTGTCGATGCGAGCGGTATCGCGCGCCGATTGGATAGCGGTTTGATCCGTGTGCTATGCAGCGATTTCAGTCAATTCCGCCTCGTTCGGGGTTTGCTTGCCAAAAGGTTTCACATCGCCATTGGGCTTCAACACAGCGATTTGTTGCATGTCCAGTCGCGCGTGATCACCTTGGGCGGTTCGGAAAACGGCGGCTCCGTTACCCTTGCGGCGGAAATATAGGTTAGGGCGGTTTAACATCAGGCTAATCCTTCACAAAAACGGGCAATGCGGGTGCAGGCGTCGGTTAATAATTCGTCCGAGGTAGCATAACTGATGCGGAAGTTCGGCGAGAGGCCAAAGGCGGCACCGAAGACCACGGCTACGCCTTCGGATTCCAGCAACTCGGCCGCGAAAACCTCATCGTTTGTTATCGTCACACCGGAAGGGGTGCTTTTACCGATCAGACCAACGACCGATGGGTAAACGTAGAACGCCCCTTCGGGAGTTGGGCAGTCTATGCCATTGATTTTGCTAAGAAGGCCAACGACCAGATTACGGCGGCGTTCAAAGGCGATACGGCTACTGGCGATGTAATCTTGAGGGCCATTCAAGGCTTCGACCGCCGCCCATTGGCTGATGGAGCTGGGGTTCGAAGTGGACTGCCCCTGCACCTTGGTCATGGCTTTGATCAGCGTGACCGGACCAGCCGCATAGCCGATCCGCCAGCCGGTCATGGCATAGGCTTTGGACACACCGTTGACTGTTAATGTGCGGTCATAAAGTTGCGGTTCGACCTGCGCAGGGGTACAAAATTCAAAGGGTTCATAGACAATGTGTTCGTACATATCATCCGTCATGACCCAAACGTGCGGGTGGCGCAGTAAAACGTCGGTTAGTGCATTTAGTTCCGCTCGTGTATATCCAGCCCCTGTGGGATTCGAGGGCGAGTTGAAGATGAACCACTTTGTCTTGGAAGTTATTGCAGATTCAAGCTGTTCAGCCGTTATCTTGAAGCCCGCTTCGATGGGGGCTTCGACGATGACGGGTTCGCCGCCACACAGACGGACCATGTCCGGATAGCTGACCCAGTAAGGGGCGGGGATGATGACCTCGTCTAATGGATTAAGAGTGGATAGTAAGGCGTTGAATAATACCTGTTTTCCACCAGTAGACACCATAACTTGCGCAGGGCCGTAGGCAAGATCGTTTTCACGTTTGAACTTTGCGCAGATCGCTTGTTTCAGTTCGGGTATACCGTCGGGCGCAGTGTATTTGGTGTCTCCGCGATTGATTGCCTCGATAGCTGCGAGTTTGATATTGTCCGGGGTGTCGAAGTCAGGTTCGCCCGCACCTAGGCCGATTACATCGACGCCTGCGGCTTTCATTTGAGTGGCTTTTGTGGATACGGCTACTGTTGACGATGGTTTTACACGAGCGAGGGCGTCGGCGATGAAGGGCATTTAGGGACTCCGGTATTTGGTTGCGGGTTGTAGGTTGCACAAATCCGCGATTGTGTGCAAACCGTAATTCGAAGGAGAACCCAATGATCGAGACAGCCGAAAACCGGATCAAACGCCTGCAAATGCGAAGCTGGCGGCGTGGAACCAAAGAGATGGACATGATTCTGGGGCCGTACTCCGACACCGAGATCACCGGATTGTCGCCAGAAGCGCTGGAATTATACGAGGCGCTGTTGGTTGAAAACGATCAGGATCTGTATGTCTGGATGTCGCGACAGGCTGCGGCACCGGCCGAACACGCGGAAATTGTCGAAATAATTCAGAATTTTCATAAAATTGCCTAAAGTTTTCCGAACTAATTTCGGAAAATTAACCCCTTGTTGTGATTCGTAGTGTCAAATCCAGTGCATTAGAAATGTATTGGAGGCCGAATTATGAATATGCAGACGGCTGTTTACAGCCAGGAAGCGCCAGACAACCTGTCAGTTTATTTGGACACGCTTGGGCGGCTGGAACGGCTGCACCGCTTGTTGCTGGATGTAGTAAAGGACGAATCCGAGCGCCTGGGGCTGCTGGATATAAACTCGGTTCAGGGTTTATTGCTGTTTAACATTGGCGAACAAGAGGTGACGGCGGGCGAATTGAAGTCGCGCGGCTACTATCAGGGCTCGAATGTGTCTTATAACTCAAAAAAACTAGTTGAATCCGGTTATATGCACCATGAAAAATGCGCGGTGGACCGCCGTTCGGTGCGCGTCCGGCTAACAGGTAAAGGGCGAAAAATTCGTGAGGCACTGTCAGAAATGTTTGCACGCCAAGCGATCGGGCTGGTGTCCGGCGCGGCGCCGAATCTCGAATCTTTAGACGAGGTTAACGGACATTTGTAGCTGGTTGAAAGATATTGGGCAGACCAAATTCGATACATATATTAGGACATGTTGTCTCGATCGCGCAGAATTTACTTGTGTGGGCTGACAAAATCCGGCATTCCTGCGTCGATTTTGTAAGGGGTAGCGTGATGCGGTTTTCACGTATACAGTAATGCGAATATGTATGGAGCCCGCGATGAACTACGATGCCCAACTGGATACAGCCTTGAACGCCTTGCATGAAGAAGGGCGCTATCGTGTGTTCACTGACATCTGTCGCGAGAATGGTGCATTTCCTAAGGCAGTCTGGACGCGTCCCGATGGTTCCAAGAAAGACATTACGGTTTGGTGTG
The DNA here is from genome assembly GCA_050256375.1 of Paracoccaceae bacterium. Classification (GTDB taxonomy): domain Bacteria; phylum Pseudomonadota; class Alphaproteobacteria; order Rhodobacterales; family Rhodobacteraceae; genus NORP23. Next base: position 75,555 of record JBBWVU010000020.1, read on the forward strand.
GCAATGATTATCTGGGCATGGGGCAAAACCCTGTGGTTCTGGATGCAATGCAAAACGTTTTGCGCGTTGCAGGGGCAGGGTCCGGCGGTACGCGGAATATCTCGGGCACGACGGTTTTTCATAAAGAACTAGAAGCCGAACTGGCGGATTTGCACCAGAAAGAAACGGCACTGGTTTTCACATCGGCTTATATTGCAAACCAGGCTACCCTGTCGGTGTTGCCAAAGCTGTTCCCCGATCTGGTGATATTCTCGGACGAATTTAACCATGCTTCGATGATCGAAGGTGTGCGCCACGGGCGCGGCGAAAAACATATTTGGCGTCACAACGATCTGGACCATCTACGCGAGCTGTTGGAATCGGTTGATAAGGATCGCCCAAAACTGATCGCGTTCGAGTCGATTTATTCCATGGACGGAGATTTCGGCCCGATAGAAGCCGTGTGTGATCTGGCTGATGAATTCAACGCGCTGACGTATATTGACGAAGTTCACGCCGTAGGCATGTACGGCCCGTGCGGCGGCGGCGTTGCCGAACGTGATGGTTTGATGGACCGGATCGACATCATTAACGGGACGCTGGCGAAGGCTTACGGGGTTATGGGCGGGTATATCGCGACCTCGGCCAAAATGGCGGATGCTGTACGTTCTTACGCGCCCGGATTTATTTTCACGACATCTCTGCCGCCTGCGATTGCGGCGGGTGCGGCGGCCTCGGTTCGGTATCTGAAGGAACATCAAGAGCTGCGCGACGCCCAGCAAGATGCGGCTAAGGTGTTGAAGTTACGTCTGAAAGCTATGGGGCTCCCGGTGATGGACAACGTCAGTCACATCGTTCCGGTGCTGGTTGCGGATCCGGTGAAATGCAAAAGCCTGTCGGACCGATTGCTAAACGATTTTGGAATTTATGTGCAGCCAATTAACTTTCCAACTGTACCTCGCGGAACCGAGCGCCTGCGGTTTACACCTTCGCCCGTGCATACTGCGAAGATGACCGACGAGCTTGTCCGCGCCCTAGATTCGCTATGGCAACACTGCGAGCTGAACCGCGCCGAACTGAGCGCGTAGGCGTAAACCTGCCTAGTCGCTAAGCGGCATCCGCACAGTCGCAGGCATAGGTTAATTTTTTCTGCACAAAGTCACAAAAAGGTGATACAAATTTGCCATTAAGACTATGGAGCCCTTGCGGTTTTGTGGTGGTGGGGTAAAGACGCCCGAGGCAACGATAATTACAAGCAGGCACATGAGCAACACGCCCTCAGATACAGTTCTTGGCGGTTTCGACTCTTTCGAGCGAAAACTGGGTGATGAATTGCGCGGTGAGCGGGCGACACTGGGTAAGTCACTGCTGGATGTTCAGCGTGAGTTGCGCGTAAAGGCTGCCTATATTTCAGCCATCGAAAATTGTGACTTTTCGGTTTTTCCTAATACCAGTTTCGTAGCCGGATATGTGCGGTCCTATGCGCGGTATCTGGGGTTGGACGCCGAGGTTACGTTTTCTCGTTTCTGTGTCGAGGCCCGCTTTCAAAGCGCCAGCGTGAAACTGGGTGGGACGCCTGCCAAAAAGGCAAAGAAATCGAATAGTGATTCGATAACGGATCCGCAATCCTGGACCCCGAATATGCCCGGTAACGGGGTTGATGGCCGCACCGGAAGTGCGGGCGCAACCGTTGCAGCGGCAGGTCCGGCATTGGTGCTGGCGGCAGTTATCGCGGTGTTGGGATACGGCGCCTGGTTCGTATTACAAGATATTCAACGGGTCGAGTTTGCCCCGATCGAAGATAATCCGATGGTCGCGTTTGAGCCGGAAAACCTTGGTGGCGCTACGTTTAACAGTGGCGACGGCTTCCTCGCAACAGGAATAGATTTGGCCGCCGATCCGTCGATTTTGTATTCACGACGAGAACTGGATATCCCGGTGGTTAAACCGCGTGACGGACCTATTTTTGCGATCAATCCAGATTTAGAAATTGACCCAGTCGACGCGATCAACGTGGCAGAACTGGTCGAAACAGAGGTGACCGAAGTTACCGCGGGTGCCCCGAAAGTCAGTGAAACCCCCTATGTGCCAAGCGTCAGCATTGTTGCTGTGCAAGAGGCGTGGGTGCGGGTTTATCAAGAAAACGGGACTATCCTGTTCGAGAAAATCTTAGCTGCGGGCGAGCAATACTTGCTGCCGGGCGATGCTACGGTATCGTATTTAAGGGCTGGTAACGCGACTTCTGTTTACGTGATGATCGACGACGCGGCTTATGGACCGCTTAGCGCGACGGACAGTGTCGTGCGTGACATTGCTTTGCTGCCAACGGCAGTGGCTGGAAATATGGCCCAAGTGGCTAACCCCTCGGTTGCGCTACAAGTAGCGGCCGAGGCTTGGCGTAGTTTGAATGTGGCGCGGTTGAACCAATAGCAACCCTGCATTGTTTTGGGTGACATTGACCGTCATCAGCCTTATCTATTCGTTAAGATTCATTGTTTAAACTGGAAGTCACACATGTCGCACAACCCGATCCGCCCTTGGCGCGATATTGATCGTCGAAAAAGCCGTGTAATTCATGTTGGAAACGTGCCGGTTGGTGGTGATTCTCCGATTACGGTGCAGACGATGACCAATACTTTAACGTCCGATCCCGCCGCGACAATCGCACAGATTCAAGAATGTGCCGAAGCGGGCGCGGATATCATTCGTGTGTCCTGTCCTGATACAGATTCCACTGCCGCGATGGCGGAAATCGTGAAAGCCAGCCCGGTACCAATCGTAGCTGACATCCATTTCCATTATAAGCGCGCGATTGAGGCAGCCGAGGCGGGCGTTGCGTGTTTGCGGATCAACCCCGGCAATATCGGTTCACCTGAACGGGTGCGCGAGGTTATCAAGGCTGCGAAGGACCACGGCTGTGCAATCCGGATTGGAGTGAATGCGGGTTCGCTGGAAAAACACTTGATGGATAAATACGGCGAACCTTGCCCCGATGCGATGATCGAAAGCGGTATGGACCACATCCGAATTCTTGAGGATAACGATTTTCAGAACTATAAAATTTCATTGAAGGCCTCGGATGTCTTCATGACGGCGGCTGCGTATCAAGGGTTGGCTGACATGACTGATGCGCCGATACATCTTGGGGTAACCGAGGCCGGCGGGCTGGTTTCCGGCACCGTAAAATCTGCAATCGGGCTTGGGAACCTGTTGTGGATGGGGATAGGCGACACTATTCGTGTGTCGCTGTCGGCTGATCCGGTCGAAGAAGTTAAAGCGGGGTTTGAAATCCTGAAATCGCTAGGGCTGCGGCATCGTGGTGTAAATATTATCTCGTGCCCATCCTGTGCACGTCAGGGGTTTGACGTGATAAAAGTGGTCGCTGAACTGGAAAACCGTTTGGCGCATATTCACACACCTGTAAGCCTGTCGATTATCGGCTGCGTCGTTAACGGCCCGGGCGAGGCATTGATGACCGATGTAGGATTTACGGGCGGCGGTGCTGGTTCCGGCATGGTATATTTGGCTGGTAAACAAGATCATAAACGCGGTAATGCAGGGATGATTGACCATATAGTCGAGATGGTTGAAGCCAGAGCAGAACAGATTGAAGCAGAGCAGGAGGTTGCGGATAACGCAACGTAAGCTTTTTATGATCCGAATGGCGATTTTCTTGGTATTTTTAACTTTTGCAGGTACTGGCGGGCTTTTTTATTATGTCCTGAACGTCGAACATGACCCCGCAATATGGCATGTGGATCCCTTGAGCGAACCACAATCAGTTAAACCAAATAGTTTCCGCATGGCACCTCCGGCATTGACCGAAGAATTCGTAGATTCTCCGTCTCCGGTTTACACGGTTAATCCGACCCTTATGGCCAAAGCGTTTGACGACTTTGTGCTGAGCCAGTCCAAGACGTTACGAATCGCGGGCTCGCCCGATGAAGGTTGGATGACGTATGTGCAACTAAGCCCCAGCCTGAATTTGCCGGACTACATTTCGGTCAAGTTTATCGATTTGAACGGTGGAAAATCGACGGTCGTTGTCTATTCGCGCTCGCGGTTCGGGTATGACGACATGGGCGTGAACGGCGAACGTGTGATGTCTTGGGTTGGCACCTTGCGGTCGTTTGAACAGTAAAGTTGGCGTTGAAATGATTGCATCTGAAAAACTGGAAATGATCCGGCAGCGGTTCGCTTTTATAGAGGCTAAACTGTCCGGCGGGGCTGAAGCCAGCGAGTTGGCATCGCTGGGGCGCGAATACGCCGAGTTGAAACCGGTAGTCAAGCAGATCGACGCGTATCAAAGCTATCTTGAAGCGCAGATCGACGCGACCGCGATGCTTGACGATCCCGAAATGCGTGATTTGGCGCAGGAAGAATTGCAAGATATTAGAGAAAAATTGCCCAAAGCCGAGCGCGCGATAACGCTGGCCCTGATCCCTAAAGACGAAGCTGACGTTCGTCCGGCCATACTTGAAATTCGAGCTGGTACGGGTGGTGACGAGGCGGCGCTGTTTGCCGGAGATTTATTGCGGATGTATCAGAGGTTCTGCGAGGACCGTGGCTGGAAGTTCGAGATTGTTGAAGAGGCATCCTCGGATGTGGGTGGCTATAAAGAGGTGATCGTTAACGTCAAAGGCGAGAGCGTTTTTGCCGTGATGAAGTTCGAATCCGGCGTTCACCGCGTGCAGCGTGTGCCGACGACGGAATCGGGGGGGCGGATTCACACCTCAGCCGCGACGGTCGCGGTTTTGCCCGAGGCTGAGGATGTGGACATTGATATTCCTGCCACCGACATTCGGATTGATACGATGCGCGCGTCCGGGTCTGGCGGGCAGCATGTGAATACGACGGATTCCGCAGTACGGATTACCCACCTGCCAACCGGGATTATGGTAACTTCGTCCGAGAAATCACAGCATGTTAACCGTGTTAAGGCGATGAATGTGTTGCGCACGAGGTTGTATGACCTGGAGCGTCAAAAGGTTGACGATGAACGATCTGCGGCGCGCAAAGGGCAGATTGGCTCGGGGGATCGATCTGAGCGGATACGGACCTATAATTATCCGCAGGGGCGGGTGACGGATCACCGCATTAACCTGACGCTTTATAAACTGGATCAGATCATGCAGGGCGATTTAGACGAGCTTATCGAAGCGTTAACGGCAGCAGATCAAGCTGAGAAATTAGCGGAGTTGGACCCATGAGTGTGACTGTTAACGAGGCGTTAAACACTGCTGCCAAATGGTTAACGGATGCTGGCATTCAGGCCGCTGACGTTGATGCGCGGATTTTGTTGGCTTATGCCATGGAATGCGAACCGTCGCGGTTGTTGTTGATGGGCGACGACGAAGTACATCCAAACACTTTCCGCACTTTCGACGACTTGCTTGCCAAACGTGAAAAGTTCCAACCCGTAAGCCAGATTATTGGCGGTCGCGAGTTCTGGGGACGCTGGTTCAACGTTACGCAAGATGTGCTGGACCCACGCCCTGAAACGGAATCGTTGATCGAAAAGGCGCTGGAAAGCAACCCGCGCCAACGGGTTCTGGATCTTGGAACCGGCACTGGAATTCTGGCGATTACGCTGGCTGCCGAATGGCTCGAGACGCGTGTTATCGCAGTCGACATCAGTAGCGAGGCGATTGCTGTAGCCAAAACGAACGCCGCCGCTCATGACGTTTCGGAGCGCGTTAACCTTATAGTCTCGAATTGGTTTGACGCTGTTGCCGGGCAGTTCGACCTGATCGTTTCCAACCCACCGTATATTGCTGCTGCCGAAATGAGTGGCCTGTCGCCGGATGTTCGTAACTGGGAGCCGTTTTTGGCGCTGACACCCGGGGGCGACGGGCTGGATTCGTATCGCATTATTGCGGGCTCTTTGGATAAGTTTTTGGCGAGTGACGGTCTGGCGATATTTGAAATTGGACATACACAGGGGGCGGATGTTCTGAAAATCTTTGCGAACGCAGGATTCGATGATGTGGCGGTTTCGCAAGATTTGGGTGGTAAGGACCGTGTTGTTACGGTGAAAAACTAGGTAAATCAGCGTTTCAGCAAGATTTTAGCTGAATAGCGGCTTTTCCCCCTTGTTTTCGTGGCATTGCACGGTGTAAATTAGGCCATCCACCCGAGATTGAGCCATGATAGCTCTCTCGTTGAGAGTGGGAACGTTAACCCTATATTGGGACTTTCACGCGAAACTGGCGGCGCAACATTGCGCATACCTATAACTCCCATAATTTGGAAATACGAGATCATGAGACCTTCAAACAAACTCCGCTCGCGGAACAAGAATAATAACCGTCGGAATAACAACAATTCTAGCAACGTGGTTAACCGCGTGCTTGACAGCGCCGGCCCCGACGGGCGCGTGCGCGGAACCCCGCAGCAGATAATCGAAAAATATCGCGGCTTGGCGCATGATGCATTAATGGCCGACGACCGGGTAGCAGCTGAAAGCTTTCAGCAACACGCCGAGCATTACAGCCGTTTGCTAAGCGTCGCGCAGAGGCAAGCCGAGCAACGCCAAGCTGAACAGCAGGCGCGGCAGGCTGAACAGCAAGCCCGTCAAGTCGAACAACAAGCGCGGCAGGCCAAGCAACAGCAGCATGAAAATCAGGATAAATCGGATAACCAGCAGCCGGAGTCTGGTTTTGTCGAAGTTTCCGCAGAGCAGCCTGATGTAGCGGATAACTTGGTCACGACACCGGAAAGCAAACAGCGACGTCAGCGTCGCAAACCGGAATCGGAAGTCGTTTCTGAAGATGCTGATCCGGCGACGGAAGACCAACCACAGACTCTTTGATTACCTCGGGTAGAGGATGCGGCTAAGGCGGCAGAATTCCTCGACCGAGACTTGTTCGGCCCTTGTAGTCGGGTCAATGTCGGCTGCGCGGATGCGCTCCTCGACGTCTTTCCCTAGCGATTTCAGACTGGCCCGCAGCATCTTGCGGCGTTGACCGAAGGCAAGTGAAACGGTGCGTGACAGGTCTTTGGCATCGGCGGGAAAACGTGGTTTGTCCAGCCGTTCCAGATGCACGACAGCCGATGTGACTTTTGGTGGCGGCGTGAAGGCTTGCGGGGAAATTGCGAATGCAAGCTTTGCTTCGGTTCGCCATTGCGCCAGCACAGATAGGCGGCCATAGGCCTTGCTGCCCGGTTCGGCGACGATGCGCTGTGCGACTTCTTTTTGAAACATTAGCGTTAGGCTTTGCCAGTAGGGTGGCCATTTCGGTGGGGTGAGCCAGCGGATTAGAAGTTCAGTTCCGACGTTGTAGGGCAGGTTTGCAACAACGCGGATCGGGGCGGTTAGGTGCGGTAACGGGTCAACTTCCAACGCGTTCCCTTCGATCACGGTCAGTCGGCCGGGGTAGGCAGTGGACACTTGATCCAGTATCGCGAGACAGCGATTGTCCATTTCGATAGCGACCACATTCCGTGCGCCTTCCATCAACAATGCGCGGGTCAGGCCACCTGGGCCTGGGCCGATTTCCAGCACATCACATGCGCTTAGGTCTCCTGCACGCCGCGCAATTTTTGATGTCAGGTTCAAATCCATAAGGAAGTTCTGACCCAGAGCTTTGCGCGCGCTTAACCCGTGTTCGGCGATAACTTCGCGAAGCGGTGGCAGGCCGTCTTGGACCGTTTTCATGTGGTTCCCCTGTGTCGTGCCATCTTGAGAGCGGTGCGCAATGCTTCTGTTAGGGAAAGCGCGTCTGCGCGGTTTTGGCCAACAATATCAAACGCCGTGCCATGATCCGGCGAAGTTCGGATGAATGGCAGACCGAGTGTCGTGTTAACGCCAGCAGAAAAATTTAGCGTTTTAATCGGGATCAGCGCTTGGTCATGATACATGCACAGCGCCAAATCATAACGTTCGCGGGCCGCAGCGTGAAACATGGTGTCGGCAGACATGGGACCAAGGAGGGTCATGCCTTCGGCACGCAGTTTGTCCAACGTAGGCGAGATAAAGTCGATTTCCTCGGACCCCATCGCGCCGTATTCGCCCGCGTGGGGGTTAAGCCCTGCAACAGCAATCCGCGGGGCGGGAATGCCAAGATCGTCGATCATCGCCGTGTGGGTGACGCGGATGGTTTGTTCCAGTAGATCAGCGGTCAGAATTTCATGTATTTGATTAACCGCGATGTGAATCGTCACAGGAACCACACGCAACTCGGGGGCGCTTAGCATCATCACAGGGCGTGTGACGTTCGCTAGGCTGGCCAAATATTCTGTGTGGCCCGGAAAGGCAAAACCCGCACCCTCTTGCAGGGCCCTTTTATGGATCGGGTTAGTAGTCAAGGCGCAGGCTTGACCCGAAGTAGTCAGCCGCATGGCACGTTCAATCATCGCAACAACTTCGGCGGCGTTCTGTGCGCTTGGCACGCCTGCGTTCACAGGGGCGGGCAACGGGTGATCCAGAATGGGCACCGCGGCAGGCATCGCCGCGGCGGCTTGATCGGGGGTCGTGATGATCTTGATCGGAGTACCGGACTGATTGGCGAGAGATTGCATATGCGCGGCGTCGGCAATCAGGAAAAACGGTAATTCATCGCGCAGCGTTTGCCACGCCTTCAACGATATCTCGCCACCAATTCCAGCCGGTTCCCCAAGCGTCAGGGCGACTGGTTTCATGTTCATCGTTTCTCGATTATGGCTGTGCGTCGAAGCTCCAGAAGATAGCCTTCAGCCAGTTTTGTCAGTTTTTGGCCGAATAACCCGTTGGTAATCTGAGTCTGGACTTCCTGCGCCAGATCCGTTGTGCGATTACACAACTGGATAAGCAGCACGCTGTCACCGTTGGTGATAATCTCGCTTTTGCCAGCCATTAGGCGGGCCAGTGATACAGAGATGTCCGCTGGAACGCTATCAACGGATGTTGGACCAAACATGCCGCTAAGTGGCCCGAAGTTCGCGGCTGACGAAGTTCCGGTGCTGCATTCATCCAAGCCGCTTTGCATGGCGGTTGCACGGGCGACGGCATTGGTCTGGCCTGCAAAATCCAAAATAGTGTATTCAACAGAGACTGTTTTTTGTAGCGCGCTTGATACGGTTTTTGAGGCGACTACCTTCAAGATGATAATGCCGGTCGAGATGCGGATAGGGTCCGATACCTGCCCGGACCCGAGGCCGATAACTTTTGCGGCGATCGCTGATGGCAGGCGTTCGGGGGCCAGCCAACCGATTTGTCCACCATTGGCCGCCGTTTGTGAGCGACTGAAACGTGTGACCGCGTCTTTAAAATTGGCGCCACTGTTCAGGTCGCGGGCCAGACGGTCGGCAAAGGCGATGGTGGCTTCTTCGCCACGCTCTGCGAAGGGTAGGGCGATTTCGGCCAACAGGATCGTCGTCTGTGTGACCGCAGCGGCAATGTTCACGGCGTTATCCAGATCGACGCTCGTGGGATTGGCGGCCTGACGGAATCGGCGCTGAACCAGATCACGCCACAGCAGTTGAACCTCGAAAAAGTCTTCATAAGCTTGGCGCGAAACACCACGAGCGCGGGCTTTGGCCCACAATGCCTGGGCTGTCGTGTTTTGATTTGCGGCTAAGTTAGCCAACCCGCGTGCAAGGGCTGCGCTGTCGAGGGACAGGCCGATAATGCTCGCGGCGCGTAGTTTAAGGCGGTCCTCGATAAGTTGATCCGTTGCTTCTTGCTGGATGTTTGGTGACTGTATGCCCAATCCGCGCAGAAGTTTGGCCCGTTCGCTGATGTCGAAATGGGTAATTATTGAATCGTTAACCGAATAGGCGGCCGAGTACGGGTTGGCAGCATACGCTGTGGAAACCCACGCACAAAAAACTAATGTTACGGCCAGCGTCCAATTTAAAGTTTTACCCATTATCTTAACCTCGTAATAACACTCTAGTATGCACATCGTGCGGCAGGCCACTCAGTCGTCGACGTTCCCCCGAATCCGGCCAGTTGCAGCGTCAGATTTATATCGGTCGACGGGACTACGTTATTCGAAGAAGTGAAGCGGCGCGAGAGGGAAACCCCGATTTCTATGCATTCGTTGCCATAAGTAGCGCCGAATCCGGCGGAAACGTCAAGGTTTTCCAGTAGATCGCGCTTCCAGTTGAAATCGAGCGCCCAGTTCGGGGCAATCCGATACTGGACATCAATCGTTCCCTCGCCGCGCTCGGCGGAGGCAAGGGCTAGTATGTCTGCGGCAAGGTATATGGCCGTTCCGCTAACACCCCACTTGCCGAAAGAAGTCGAAAACTGTGTGTCGCTTCGTTTAAAATTGAGCTTGTCATCGAACAGAAATCGCCCGATTACGTTGAAGTCAGGTGCGGATTCAAAGCTGATTGCACCCAAGATGTCAGAGGTTGAACCGCCCAGCAAAGTATCGTCAGCGAAAAGGTCCAATGGTTCCGAGCGGACAATTAAACCGCCTGCAAGACCCAGAGACCAACCGTTGTTGTCGTAAACCGTATACGTCGCACCAATGTTGGCACGGTATCCGGTTTCGGTCACGTTGCGACCCGGAAATCGATTCAGATCGAACAAGTTTGTGTCGTCGAATTCCGCTTGCTGGCTGTCTTCGTTAGGCACAGGGTCGTTAAAGGCGGGATCGGCGGTGAACAACAACTGGACTATTGGCTCGAAAATATGTCGGGCGTTTGGCGTAGTTTTGGCTAGGGGCCAGCGGATGTTGGCCCCGACGGACGGATGCGCGCTGATTAGGATGGTTTCTGGAAAAACGACGCTGTTCCAAACGCGGTAAATATCGGCGTCAATATTGACGAACCCCGAAGCCCGCAGTCCCAATGGCAGGTTTAGTTCCACGCGGTAGTCCAGCCCTGCACCGACGCGCAACACATCCTCGCCCAGTTTGCGAGACAGGCCGACCAGACTGATTTCATACCCGAATTCCCCCCCTAACACAGGGTCGGATCGATATCCGCGATAATTGAATTCAGGCAATACTAGCGGAATCGTGTCGTTGTTTTCGCTATCTCGCAGGCTGAACATATGCGCTGCCACAAGCGAGACGTATCCTCGATCGCGATATCGACTGAAGCTTAGTTCGTTAATCAGGCGGTCGGTGTTATTGTAGTTATATTGACGCAGAAAACCGTTATCGCTGATCGCGGTGGCCCCGAACGAAAGGGTGACGTTGTCAAACACTTCAAAAACACCGTCTACCTTCAGGAACCCACGCCCGAAATCGTTGAATTCGTCGCGAATCGCCAGCGCACCGAACGCTTCGAACATGCCGTTGGCGAAACGATGTCGGTATTCAGCATCAACTACTGTGGCCCCATCAAAATTCAGCGTAGGCGTGATGGTCACATCGGCATGATGCCCCAAGACCAGATAATACGGTAATTTGACACCGTCGCCAAAATATTCCGATGACAAAATCACAGGGTTAAGAAATCCTGTAGCGCGGCGCACCGACGCGTCTGGAATTCGCATATATGGAAGGTAGAAAACCGGTTGGCCGAAGATTTCGATAGTGGCGCTGCGAAAGTGAATTTGTTTGTTTTGCTCGTCGCGAATGACCTGCTTTGCCCTGATTTGCCAAGCCGGGACGGGGCGCTCGGCACATATCTGGCAGGCGCTGGCTACAACGTTATTCAGAGTGTCGAACCGTCCCTTGGTGCGCTCGTATTCGGTCGCCGTAAGTTGCATCTGCCCTGCCAGTAACAATCGCGCCCCGCGCACAAGACCTGTTTGAAGGTCGGTGGAAAGGTCGGCGAAATCAGCCAAGACGACCGTGCCACTGGCATCTGTAATAACGATGGGTCCCTCGGCCGTGATCTGTCCAAGGCGCGAATCGTAGATGATGCTACTGGCGCTAAGGACGGTATCCCCGAAGAATATATGCACATTTCCGGTTGCGGTCAGAACTCCGGTGCTTTGGTTCAAATTGATGGTATCGGCTAACAAGCTGATGGGGTAGTCTGGTTGGCCAACCGCCATTTGCGGTAAGAAGCCGCAGGCGAACAGCAACATCAGGGTAGTTACGCGGACTCTAAGAAAGTTGGTAAATTTGCGGACAGACCTGCGCATTATATTAGCCATCCTCCAGATGCAGCACAAACGCCAGAGCAAACAAAGCGGCAGCCAGAGGTGGTGCCCATGCCGCCAGCAAAATCGGCACTTCTTGCGCTTGTCCGAGCGATTCGGCAACGTTTGTTATCGCGAAAAGCACGAATCCGGAAACCACCGCCAACAATGCCATAACGCCTGCATGTCCAAATCGGGCATGGCGTAGCGAGAATGCAGAGCCGATCATCATCATTGCGACCAACATTAAAGGAGTTGCATATTGCGACTGTAAAAAGACCCGATGCCGCACGGCCGAGAATCCGGATGCGTCCAGCTGCCCGATAAACGCGGGAAGGTTCCAGACCGAGATTGTTTTAGGGGCAGCGAAACTGCTGAGGATGCGATCGCTTGTCAGGTCCGTTGGCAGTACGATTTCCTCGAATGGGCGGATATCGATGTTTTCGAACAGGTTCTTGTCCAAAAATCGCCATTGGGTTGCGTTTAATAGTTTCCAGGCACCGGGTTGCAGGATGGCGCGGCTTGCCTCGATCCGGCGTACAAGGTCGCCTTGGGTCGAGAATTCGTGGAACCGGACGCCATATAAAACTTCGCCACTTAGGCTGGAGTTGCGGGCTTGAATGATGAAATTGCTGTTTGCACCGGTCTGACGCAGCCATAGCCCCTCGCGAGAGATCGACAGCAGGTTGCCGTCGCTGCCCGTGTATTCGGTGCGTATTTCAGCCGCTTTACGAATTGTGGCGGCGATAATCGGATTAAACGCCGCGACCGCTACCACGCCCATCAGCAGTGTAACCAGTGTCGGTGCCATCAACATTTTCAAGGCAGAAATCCCCGATGCGCGGACTATCACCAGTTCGCTAGATCGGGACATGCCGAGGAACGTGAACATACTGCCCAGCAACACTACAAGCGGAAAAGTTGCGAACATTGCGTCGGGTAGGGTGACGGATATCAACTGGATGTATGTTTTGACATCGGCCTCGCGCCCTGAAAAAAACCGGGTCACGTCGGTGACGATTATTAACAACAGCAACGCTGTCAGTGCGATCTGAACCCTTAACACATTCAGGAAAAACCTTCTGGCGATGTAGGAATATAACGTCATGCCACCACCACCGGAACTTGGCGCAAGTTGCGTTTTACCCGATTTCTGGTCAATGCAGTCAAACTGAGGATCATGCAAATCAGTGCCGGTGCATACGCGACAAGATACATGTCAGGATTGGTGCTGACCCACGTCTTTATGGTTAACGTCGTGCCGAGCAAGAAAATTCCAGACGCGCCAGTAAGCGAGATCCGCAATCCCAATCCTGTGCGCCTATAATTGGCAGTCATCAACATGGAAAACGCATATAGCGGTAACACCAGTCCCATCAGGGGGAGCGCCAAGCGCAAATGTGCTTCGGCAAAGTATACGCCTGCGCTAAGAGCTCCACCATCTGCAATAATTTGTTCGGGGTCGAGCAATTCCGAGATGTAATACTCGGACGGGACGCGAATGCGATTACGGGTTTGCGCAACGATTGAGCTTAAGTCGAAGACGAACTGGTCGAACTCGATGATATTTAGGATTGTATTCGACACCGAGTAGCGCTGTATTATACCTTGATTCATTACTAACCGTAGTTCGTTATTGTCCTGAAGCAACAATGCTTGTTTTGCAGAATACGTTACGGGTTGCGCCGAATCACGCTGATCGTTCAGAAAAATCCCCTCGATTTCGCCCGCTTTACTGGAGTCCTTGATGTAAATAGTCACGCCTGCAACCGGATGAATAAATTGTTTTTCGCGCAACAACGACATCAACGAATCTTCGCGCACCTCGGCTATCCGGTTTGCAAGGCGTGTGGTCGATCGAGGCATCAGGGCTATAATCAAAACGAACATCGCCAACATCATGATTGTTCCAACGGCAACCGTAGCGCGGATAATACGAGTAGGCGAGAGACCCGAGGACAAAATTACCGCCATCTCGGATTCGCCAAACAGGCGGTTCACAGTGAATAAAGTCGAAACGAATACCGCTACGGGCAGCACTACGGTAAGCACGTTTGGCAGGATCAACGCGGCAAATTCCAAAAAAATCACACCAGAGTGGCCATTGTCGATAATGATTTCCATTAGTGGCAACGTTTGGGTCAACCAGATGATTCCGGCCAACGCCAGCGAAAAAAACCCGAACGAGCCGAGCTGTTGCATAAACAAATATCGATCAAGCCGGTTCACGAGTCGTTTTATCCCTAAAGTTCGGTACAGCTTACCTAATCCGGCGTATTTCGTCACCCCCAACTGGTCAAGGGGATGTTATCGGGATAGGACTGTATACAGCAAGATTCTGCCAGTTTTTTAGGAATATAATATGACTACACCCATCAGCATTAATTTCATCGAATCCAATATCGACGCCATCGCAAGCATCAATGGCAAGTTGGCCGTTCTGGTCAGCCCTGACGGCAAGATCGATACTTTGGCGCGGCGTGTGAACCGTCTTTCCAAAGGGGCGGTTGCGCGGTTCGCCGAAAGCGCTGCCTTTGCTAAGCTCGAAAATGGTGCTGGTGTTGCCTTGGCTTATCCAGCGGGAATGGTGGCTGAGGGTGTTATCGTTGTCAAACTGCCTAAATGCCCAACCGTTGTCGAGGCACGTAAGGCGGGTGCGACAATGGCTACCTACAAGGGCACGGGCGCATTGAGCGTTCTAGCCGCGAGCAATCCCAAGGCCGCTGATATTTCCTATGGTCTGGCGTTGCGGGCGTACGACTTTATCGCGCATAAAACTGCCGATACCGACGACATTCAACCTGCCTCGATGATGGTCACCAATCCCGAGGGCGTCGCCGCCGAGGCGAGCCCAATGGCGGCACTGACCGAAGGTGTGTTCTTTACCCGCGATCTAATTAACGAACCGTCCAACATCCTGACAACAAACGATTTCGCCGCGCGTTTGGCGGCGATGCAGGAACTTGGCCTAGAGGTTGAGATTCTCGAGGAAGACGAACTGGCGAAGCTGGGCATGCGGACGCTTTTGGCTGTGGGGCAGGGTTCGACCAGCCCTTCCAAAGTTGTGGTGATGCGCTGGAACGGTGGTGGAGACGAGGCGCCCTTCGCGCTAGTTGGCAAGGGAGTTGTGTTCGACACAGGCGGTATTTCCATCAAGCCTTCGGCTGGCATGGAAGATATGACCATGGATATGGGCGGCGCTGGCGTCGTTTCGGGCGTTATGCGGGCCTTGGCGCTGCGCGGTGCAAAGGCCAACGTTGTTGGGGTTGTCGGGTTGGTTGAGAATATGCCGGACGGCGATGCGATGCGCCCCGGCGATGTGGTGCGATCCATGAAGGGTGATACGATTGAAATCAACAATACCGACGCTGAAGGGCGCTTGGTTTTGGCTGATATTCTTTGGTATACGCAGGAACGCTTTTCGCCTGTGGGCATGATTAACCTTGCGACGTTAACGGGTGCGATCATCATCGGTCTGGGGCATGACAACGCTGGTGTGTTCTCGAATAACGACGCACTTTGTGGCGACTTCCTTAAGGCAGCCGCGACTGAAAACGAGGGCGCATGGCGCATGCCGCTGTCGGCCGCTTACGACAAACTTTTGAAATCGCGGACGGCGGATATGAAGAACTCGTGTGGGCGGGCTGCTGGTGCGACGACTGCGGCGCAGTTCCTGCAACGGTTTGTTAAGAAAGATATGCCGTGGATTCACCTTGATATTGCCGGTGTAGCTTTGCTGACCGGAGACAGCGATTACGCCCCGAAAGGCGCGACTGGCTGGGGTGTTCGTTCGCTTGATCGTCTTATTCGCGATAAATACGAGGGCTGATCTGTGGCTGAAGTCCTCTTTTACCATTTGACCCAAACCCCGCTGGAACGCACTTTGCCTGAGCTTTTGGAAAAGTCGTTGCAACGCGGGTGGCGGGTGTTGGTAAAGGGGGGCGATGCTGATCGGCTGACTTTTCTAGATGGGGTACTTTGGACGTATCGCGACAATTCATTTTTACCTCATGGTGTCGCGGGTGAGGGGGCAGAACATCAACCAATTTACCTGACTGTTGATGATGATGAACCAAACAATGCTAATGTTTTGTTCTTGGTCGATGATGCCAGCTATCCGTTTGACAAAATGAACGAATTTGACCGTGTTTGTTTGTTTTTCGATGGCAATGACCCAAATGCGGTATCGGCTGCGCGCGCAAACTGGACTGCCGTCGCCGAAGCGAAACTGCCAGCTAAATATTGGGCGCAAGAAGATGGGCGCTGGACGCAAAAGAAATAAACGCGAGCACCGACAGCCCCTTAGGGATAAAGAAATAAGGTGTCTTCGATGATTTCTAACCGCGGAAATCGCCGCAAGTAGGCCATGCCAAGCAACGAAATGTCCATTTGGCCTTCCGACACGTATACGCGCAAATTTCTATCAATCTGGTTTGAGAATTCAAGCGTATCAAGCGTTGTTTGCGCTGTTCGAACTGCGCCATTGGCCGTCTCAGCTATACCAATATACCTTAGGCTATCAAGGTCAATACCGGCGTTCTTCGCGTCCTGTGTGTTTAGGACGATATCGGTTGCACCTGTATCAATTACAAACAAAACACGCGCTCCATTTACCCGCATATCGGCGTAAAAATGCCCGTCACTTGAGCGCATTACACTGATTGCGTCCACCGACACAACACCTTGGCTAGGAAATAACTGTCGTTGAATTTGGTCTTTGAAGCCATAAACAATAACGGCTGCCATGAATATCAGGAACCAGATCAACATTTGTTGCAGCATCGCGCCCATGCGTCCGCGATAGGCACGCAATACAAACGAGCCAATGAAAAATCCTAGAATGGCATAGTAAACGAAATATGCGATTTCACCTGACACTATAAACCCAACAAGCCGTAATCCCGCAGGCCATCCAGCACAAATTGTACGGAAAGCGCCGCTAGGAACATACCCATTAGGCGGGTAATTAGGTTATTACCTGTTTGACCCAAAGCACGTTCCAGCATTCCGCTCGTCATGAACATCAGGAACACTAGGGCAAGAACAAGCAGCATAACCAAATGGACCATTATCTGACTCGCAACATCACCCGAGTATTGCCCCGTAAGCAGAATAATTGTGGTCATTGATCCGGGGCCACCAATAAGAGGCATAGCAAGCGGGAATATCGCTGGATCAGTGCCATCATCACCTTCGGCGGTTTTTTCACGACGTGGGGTGCGTTTTTCGAATAACATTTCTATGGCCGTCAGAAACAACAGGATGCCCCCTGATATTCGGAACGCTGGCATACCTATACCGACTTTGTTCAGAATGAACTCACCTGCGAACCCGAAAAAGGCCAGCAGCCCAGCTGCTGTCAATATTGCGCGAATAGCAATGCTACGTCGTTGCTTCGCAGTTTTACCTGCTGTCAAAACGACGAACAAAGGGGTCAAGCCGATAGGATCAATAATAACGATTAACGTTACAAAGGCAGACAATAGCAGTTCAATTTCCATTATCCACGCGCCTCCAGTTTTTCCAGTGAAACCATCCAAAGTCCCTCTGCACGTTCCAACCCTTCGGTCACTTCGACGTGTTTTTTCTGCCACATACTGATCGCGGCGGCCTCGCCGTCATAAAATCCGGGTTCGGCCATTTTCTGGTCCAATTTATTGCGCATTTCTTGCAATTTTACGACTCGCTCTTCGCAAGAAGCAACTTCGAGCTTCAGCTTTTCTTTAGGAACCTTTTTGACCTTACCATTTTTCTGCTTTTTCTTTTCCGACTTAGGCAACCCGCCGCGTTCGGACAAAAGCATTTTACGATAGGCGTCCATGTCCTCGGTGTACGGCGTCACGTTGCCGTCTTTAACCAGCCACAAGCGGTCAGCCACCAATTCCACCAGCGATTGGTCATGGCTGACGAGGATTACGGCACCCGTGTATTCGGTCAACGCGGCTACCAAAGCCTCGCGAGACTGGATATCAAGGTGGTTTGTTGGCTCATCGAGGATAATCATATGCGGTGCGTCAATCGTTGCAATCAGCAGCGACAACCGTGCTTTTTGCCCACCTGATAGCCGACCAACTTTGGTTTCGACAATATCCGAACTCATACCACCCGCCGCTAACCGCGAACGAATGCGACCAGGTAATTCTTTCGGACGCAGGCGTTGAATATGCTGAATAGGCGTGTCGTCCAGCTCAAGTTCATCGACTTGATGTTGTGCGAAAAATCCGACCCGCAGCTTGGAGGACGCATATTTGTTGCCCGACATAACCGTCAACCGATCCGCCAACAGCTTCGCAAACGTCGATTTTCCCTGCCCGTTAGCTCCTAGCAGTGCGATGCGGTCGTCTTGGTCAATCCGCAGGTCCAGATTACGTAATACAACTTTGCCGTCATAGCCGACACTGGCGTTTTCAAGGCGAATAATCGGTGGGCTTAACTCTTCAGGTTCTGGGAAGTTGAACGGGGTGACATGATCGCCAACAATCGGCGCGAGAGTCCCCATCCGTTCCAGCGCCTTGATCCGGCTCTGCGCCTGCTTGGCCTTGCTGGCCTTGTAGCGGAAACGGTCGATATAAGATTGCATATGCTCGCGCTGCGCATCCTGCTTTTTCTTCTGCGCGACCATCTGTTCCAGTTTCGCACGACGGGTGTTTTCGAACGTGTCGTAATTGCCCGTATAAAGCGTCAGTTTCTGTTGGTCCAAATGCAGAATTTGCGTCACAGAACGGTTCAACAACGCCTTATCGTGACTGATGATCAGTACGGTGTGCGGATACCGTGTCAGATAGTTTTCCAGCCAAATAGAACCCTCAAGGTCCAGATAGTTGGTCGGCTCATCTAGCAACAAGAAATCGGGCTGCGAGAACAACACAGCTGCTAACGCCACGCGCATCCGCCAACCGCCTGAAAAATCCGAGCAAGGTTGCTGTTGTGCTTCACTATCAAAACCAAGACCGTGCAGAATGCTGGCGGCACGCGCTTCGGCCGAATGCGCCTCGATGTCAGCAAGGCGCATATAGATGTCGGAAATGCGGGTAGGGTCCGTAGCAGTATCGGCCTCGGCCAACAATTCCGTGCGCTCAACATCCGCAGCAAGAACCACAGAGATCAGGCTTTCTGGCCCCGAGGGAACCTCCTGCGCGATACCACCAATACGCGCCCCGCGCGGGATCTCGATCTCGCCTTCATCCAAAACCCATTCACCACGGATCAACTTGAAAAGTGTTGTTTTACCCGCACCATTCCGACCCACAATCCCGACCTTATGGCCAGAGGGGATAGTAACAGTCGAGCTGTCGATAAGTTTGCGACCCTCAAGGGTGAACGATATGTTTTTAATGGCTAGCATGGGCGGGTATTTCGCCGTTCTGCGCGGCCGAGTCAATGGCCCAGAATAATTAGCCCTTCACAGACGCCAAACCCCATGATAGGTGCGCGCCAGATACATCACAAACATTCCAAAGGACATCAAAATGGCTATTCAACGCACATTCTCAATCATCAAACCAGACGCCACAAAACGTAACCTGACTGGCGCAATCGCGGCCAAGTTCGAAGCCGCGGGCCTGCGCATCGTTGCATCCAAGCGCATCCAGATGACACTGGCGCAAGCCGAAACATTCTACGGCGTGCATTCCGAACGTCCATTCTTTGGCGAACTTTGCGAATTCATGATCTCCGAGCCTATCGTTGTTCAGGTTCTGGAAGGCGAAGACGCAATCGCGAAAAACCGCGAAGTCATGGGCGCAACCGATCCTGCCGACGCCGACGAGGGCACAATTCGTAAAGAATTCGCACTTTCCATCGGTGAAAACTCGGTTCACGGCTCCGACGCACCAGAAACAGCTGCCGAAGAAATCGCGTTCTTCTTTTCCGGTCTTGAACTGGTTGGCTAATCCGGCGCTCTAACGCCAAGTTTATCAAGGGCTGCTTCAATATCGGAGCGGCCCGTTTTCTTTGCGCCAAGGGTTTCTGCAACCATCAGATCGAATTTCTTACGCAAGTTCGACTTTTCAACGCCCTGACAAGCATTCCACGGGCGGCCCTGTAGGCCCATGACCAGCGCGTAATATCCAATGAAATGCGGACGCGTACCGTTTTCAAGCACCAGACGATATCCTTCATCGGCACCTAGTTCGCGAAGTTGCTCTGCAGAATTCACGCCTGCACTGGCGAATATGGCTTCGGTCGAAGGTCCAAGATTGCGAATGGCGGAAACGGGTTCGGTCATGATACCTCTTTATAACAAGAAAATAGTATCAAGTGAGATTTCAGGTCAAGCCAGCCCGATTTAACGCATCATCGAATGTCTGCGCTGCGTTAAGCCATTCTTCACCATGCGGATAGGTCAGCAGGGATTTAACCATCTGTGAAGAGAAATCTTCGCTAGCCTCGCGTGGAAGCAATGAGGGTAAATTGTCGATCGCCGTCAATTCCATTTCTTCGCGAATACCGTTTTTACCTAGCGATACAAACGGAGCATCCCAACCTGTCGGTGCATTATAAATCGGCAAAGGATTGAAATCACTGAAGGGGTCACATGACACGTCAGAGATCATTTGAATGAAATTCAACGGGTTGGAAATGTCGTCAACCATTAACAACTGTAAACCGGGACCGGTCATTAACACACAGTTAACCAACAAATCGTGCGCCATCAACGCTGGCTTATCCAGATTTCGCGTTTCCGCCATATCCCATTCGGTTACCTCAAATCCAGCCAGTTTTAACGCCTCGATAGCACCAGAGCCGGAACGCCCCTTTGCCCCGGTCACTACCGCGCGACGTGGCTTCATGCAGGTGCTCGACAGATTCCGCAAAATATCCTCAACCTCACCGCGCGTCTCAAAGCTAATAACGCCGACCTCCGGTCCCGCAACTCCGTTCCAACGCGCCAACAAACGCCAAGCCGCCAATGCTGCACCCATCCACCCAGCCCAATATCCAAATGCCGCAACCCGTCTCTCTTCTTTGGTTAAATACTCAATATCGTAAAGCTGTCCACCACCGCGATGAAAACGTTTGATCTCGGCCTCCCAGCCGGTTTGGTCTTTAAAAATATGTGCAAAATGTATGAATCGAGCATTAAGATCAACGGGTTCCTCCGGCAGTTCCTTCAGTCCTAGCACTGTCGCGTCAGTGACCGTCAACCAAGCCCCCGCGTTAACCAGTTCGCAACCAACGGCCGCGTATTCGGAATCGATAAAAACCCGTTTATCGCTCCGCTCGACCGAAATTTCAAACCCTGCATTGAGCAAAGTTTTCGCATCTTTCGGGGTCACAGCTGTGCGCCGCTCGGTTGCGCGGGCTTCGTCTCGGAGGATAAATTTCATCGTGCGTCCTTAGGAAAACAGGCTGACTTTCATGTCGTCGTTATCCGCAAACTTACGCAACATCGCAGGGTAGAGTCTATGCTCCATCGGTAATAATCTTTTAGCCAGATCGTCGGCAGTATCACCCGCCAAAACAGGAATAACCGCCTGGCCTAATATCGGCCCGCCATCCAGTTCGGCCGTGACTTGGTGAACCGAACACCCGTGAACGACCATCCCCGCATCAAGCGCACGCTGGTGCGTATGCAGTCCAGTAAAAAGCGGTAGGATCGAGGGGTGAATGTTCAACATCCTGTCTCGCCATTTCTCAATAAAATTCGGTGTCAAAATTCGCATAAATCCAGCCAAACAGATTATGTCAGGGTTCGCTTTCAACAAGGCCGCATGTAAATCAGCTTCGAATCCTGCGCGATCACCTTTGTACGGGCGATGGTCAACCACAGCTGTCGCAATTCCCATATTAGTTGCTTTGGCCAATCCGCCCGCGTTAGGATTGTTTGACAAAACGAGCACCGCCTTGGCAGGATGCGCTGCATCCATATCCCGCGCCAGCGCCACCATGTTCGAGCCACCACCAGAAATCAGAATGGCGACTCTTTTTTTCATGCCAGCGTGCCCGAAAACGTAACGCTGTCGCCCTTAACGACCGTGCCCATATTGAACACTGTCTCGCCGTTTTCTTCGAATATCGCTTGCAACGCTTCGACGCGGTCTGGTGCAACCACGGCGATCATGCCGATGCCGCAGTTGAAAGTCTTCAGCAGCTCGCTTTGTGCCATGCCAGCCTGATCCACTAGCCATTTAATGACAGGCGGTAAGTTCCAAGCAGTCAAATCAATGTCAGCACCAAGCCCCTCGGGCAATGCGCGCGGCAGGTTTTCAGTCAGGCCACCGCCGGTGATATGCGCTAAAGCATGCAATCCACCAGCGCGGTAAGCCGCAAGGCCCGAACGCACGTAAAGCTTGGTCGGGGCCAGTAAAGATTCGCCCAACGAACCATCTCCAAACGGGCAGGACGCGTTCCATGCAAGGCCGGAGTTCTCAACAATTTTGCGCACCAGCGAGTAACCGTTCGAATGCACGCCGCTTGACGCCAAGCCCAGTAGAACGTCGCCGTCGGCCACGCCAGCAGGTAGCATCGCCCCGCGTTCCATCGCACCGACCGAGAAACCCGCTAGGTCGAAATCGCCCTTGGCATACATCCCCGGCATTTCGGCGGTCTCGCCACCAACCAATGCAGAATTCGACAGGCGACACCCCTCGGCGATCCCCTCTACCACAGTCGCGGCCTCGTTAATATCCAGTTTACCTGTTGCGAAGTAATCGAGGAAGAACAGAGGCTCCGCACCCTGACAAACAAGGTCGTTCACACACATCGCCACTAGATCAATGCCAACTGTGGAAAGGATACCCGTATCAATCGCGATTCGCAGCTTTGTGCCTACACCGTCAGTCGCTGCAACCAGAATTGGGTCTTTATAGCCAGCGGCCTTAAGGTCGAACATCGCACCGAAACCGCCCAAACCGTCCATAACACCGGAACGGTTGGTGCTTGCAGCGGCGGGCTTGATCCGCTCCACCAGCGCGTTGCCTGCATCAATATCAACACCTGCGTCGGCATAGGTTAGGCCATTGGGTCGGTCGGACATATCACGCTCCTGCACTGCATCAATTTGGGCATGCTTTACCCCAGCAATAAACAAAAGGGAAGCCACTTGACCCCCCTAAATCATCCGCGTATTGAGTGCCACAGGCGGGCCTGTAGCTCAGTTGGTTAGAGCAGAGCGCTCATAACGCTTTTGTCGCAGGTTCAAGTCCTGCCGGGCCTACCAAAAATCATTCCAACGCTGAAATCATCATCCGTCGATCGAAGCTGACGCTTTTTATCAGGGCAAAAGCGTCTTGCCTAACTTCCAGCCCTAATTCGGCCACCGCCTGCCGCGTGATCCTTGCCCGCAAGCTTTGGAACCCAACGGTAAAAATGATCTCGGCGAAGGCTGTGTTCGGTTCGACCTTGATCTCGGAAATAGTGGCAGCGATGGTATTCCGGATGCTGATCCCCTCGGGGCGTTTTACGGCGATGGCCACGTCACGAGCGCGAACGCGTAAGCGGATGCGGTCACCGATGTTCAGCGAGGCTACCATGGGCATGCGCAACACTTCGTCCTCGAATTTCAGTGTTGTGATTTGGAATTCTACGTCTTGTCCGATAACCGTCACTTGCAAAAAACTGCCTGCTTCGAATTTTCCGGTGAAGTCGTGCATTTCTTGCGTATCAAATATCTCGGGGATGGGGCCGCGGGCGCTGACACGGCCGTTTGGCGAAAGCAGGATGACCTCGTCAGCCAGTCGCGCTACTTCGCCGATGGCATGGCTGACGAAAATCACCGGAACGCCGAACTCGCGCGGGATTTTGTCTAGAAACGGCAACAGCTCGGCCTTGCGGCGTATGTCGAGGGCCGACAGCGGTTCGTCCAGCAACAACAGTTCCGGTTGAGTCAAAAGAGTTCGACCTAAAGCCACGCGTTGTTTTTCGCCGCCTGATAATGTCGAGGGATGGGATGTTAACAATTTGGCAAGGTCTAGTGCCTCGACAACCCGTTCCATTGTGATCGGGATAGCAACCTTGCGGCAGCGTTTGTTGGCAAAGGACAGATTGCCCGAAACGTTGAGGTGCGGGAACAAGCGGTCGTCCTGAAATACCATTCCGACGGAGCGTTGATGGGGGGGGCGGAAGATTCCGGATTTTGTGTCGGTCCAAATTTCTCCGTTGAATTCCACGAATAAATTACCGCGTGTCTCAAGGCCTGCGATTACCCGTAACAGGGTGCTTTTACCACTGCCACTTGGCCCGAATAAGGCTGTGGTGCCTGTCAGGGGTACGATTTCGTTAACGTTAATTGTGTGACCGGCAAAGGGAAGTTTTGCCCGAATTATAAGCGATTTACCCGACATGAACGGCCAGCTTCCGGTTCATCGAATAGACCGCGAGAAGAACGATGAACGAGAATATCATCAACCCGCCAGCCAGTTGATGCGCCTGCGCGTATTGTAATGTTTCCACGTGCTCATAAATGGCAATCGAGATCACTTTGGTCTGGCCGGGGATATTGCCGCCAACCATCAAAACCACACCGAATTCGCCGATTGTGTGGGTAAAACTGAGGACGATCGCGGTTAGAAAGCCGCGTCGGGCCAACGGCACGGCAACTGTAAAGAAAGCGTTAATTGGCGAGGCGCGGAGCGTTGCAGCGGCCTCCATCGGGGCGCGGCCTATGGCTTGGAAGGCGGTTTGTAATGGTTGCACCATGAATGGTAAGGAGTAGAACATCGACGCGATGACCAGTCCGGTGAACGAAAATGTTAGCGTTTCGCCCGTAATGTCGACCCAGAATCGTCCGATTGTTGAAGTTGGGCTAAGAAGGATCAGGAAATAAAACCCGATGACGGTTGGGGGCAAAACGATGGGTAGGGCGGTCAGCGCCTCGACGAACGGGCGCGCTTTGGCGGTGGTATTGGCCAGCCACCACGCCAGCGGTGTGCCCAGCAGTAACAGAAAAATTGTCGTCGTTCCGGCGAGCTGGATTGTTAACCATAAAGGGGAAAGGTCCACCATCATTCCACCCCGTATCCGTGGGAACGGATGATCGTTTGCGCGGTTTTGCCTTGCAGATAGGCCAAGAATGCGACGGCAGCCGGGTTATCCTTGCCGCGCATTGTCAGAACGGCATCTTGGTGGATCTGTGCGTAGGTGTCTGTGGGAATGGGCAGGTAGCTGCCAACCTCGTTACGTGGGCTAATGGCATAGGCAAGCGCGACGACGCCAAGCTCGGCGTTTCCGCTGGCTACAAGGGCGTGGGCTTGTCCGATATTTTCCCCCATTACGATCCGGTTTTGCACTGCTCTCAACAAGTTAAGGGCCGTTAATGCTTCGATAGCAGCTATACCGTAGGGGGCAAGTTTAGGGTTTGCAATTGCGAGATGGCGGAAGGGGTTGGTTAACGTTTCGATAATTTCCTCGCCAATTCGCGAGGGGTCCGCAGAAAACAAGACTATCTGGCCCGTGGCAAATGTGAAACGGCTGTTTTCTATTGCTTTCCCGTTTTCAACCAAGAGAGCGGGGCGGGCTTGGTCGGCCGCTAGAAACGCATCAAACGGCGCACCGTTAACGATTTGTGCGTACAGTTTACCTGTTGAACCAGTGACAATAGTTAACTCGTGATTAACGCCCGATTCAAAATCCGAAACAAGCACGTCCACAACTTCGGAAAAATTCGTGGCGACCGCAATCAGTGCTGTTTCAGCCGCAACCGTTTGTGGTGCAACGACCAACGCCCATATGCAAAGTATTCGTGCTGTCCGGCTCATTTTCATTTACTCATCGGGCCTGTTAACGAAACGTTATGCAATAGGAATTACAACTCCATTGCGCGAATGACAATTATTAAGCGCATCGTGTCGTTTTTTGGCTAGGAGCGGCGGAGCACTGGTGTATCCTTTGGGCGAATTATGTTTAGGGAAACACTATGACTGCTTTAGACCAACGAAAAGGTGTCTGGAAATCCGGTAAGGGTAAAGGACGTCGCACACCCAAGGGGCGGCAACTGGATGATGTTGCGTGGGGCGAGATTGCGCAACTTTTGGGTGCCCGCCCGCGCCAGCGAGATCTGTTAATAGAATATTTACACCTTGTTCAGGACAAGTTTGGCCATCTGTCTGCCCAGCATTTGCGCGCTTTGGCCGAGGAAATGTCATTGTCGATGGCCGAAGTGTACGAGGTTGCCAGCTTCTACGCCCATTTTGATATCGTTAAGGAGGGCGAAACTGCCCCACCTTCGTTAACAATTCGTGTATGCGATTCCCTTTCTTGCGAATTAGCGGGTGCAGAGACGCTGTTAGCCGATTTGGCCGAAAATTATTCGGCGGGTGAAGTTCGCATATTACGCGCGCCTTGTATGGGCCGTTGCGACACAGCTCCGGTGTTAGAGATCGGCCACCATCATATCGACCACGCGGATGTCGCAAAGGTCGAGGTTGCGGTTGTGGCGAATGATATTCACCCCCATGTGCCCACCTATGATTCCTCTGGTGTCACGCTCGATGTTTATGACCAAATGATTAATGGCACGCTTTCGATTGACGACATTCAGGCAACCGTCGCGGCGTCCGGCCTTCGTGGTCTTGGCGGTGCAGGGTTCCCGACTGCAAAAAAATGGGGTTTCGTGCGCGCTGAATCCGGGCCTCGATACTTGGCAGTGAATGCCGACGAAGGAGAACCGGGGACATTCAAAGACCGCTATTATCTAGAACGGGAACCGCTGCTTTTCCTTGAAGGCACGTTGATCGCCGCACGGGTCATCGAGGCTGGAAAATGTTTCATCTATCTACGTGACGAATATCCCGCAGCGCGCAAAATCTTGCAAACCGAGATCGCAAATCTTGAGCAATCAGGCACGATCCCCGTTGGGTTTATCGACTTGCGACGAGGTGCGGGTGCGTACATCTGCGGCGAAGAAAGCGCGATGATAGAAAGCATCGAGGGTAAGCGTGGCCTTCCGCGCCACCGTCCACCTTTCGTGGCCCAAAACGGCATTTTTGGTCGCCCGACCTTAGTGCATAACGTCGAGACACTCTATTGGGTGGCGCGCGTTATGCGCGAGGGTCCAGAGGTTCTGAACAGCGTTGAGCTAAATGGGCGCAAGGGTTTGCGCTCCTATTCCGTGTCTGGTCGCGTGAAGGAGCCGGGGGTTAAACTGTTGCCTGCAGGCTCGACAATCACCGATATTATTGCGGCGTCTGGTGGCATGCTGGAGGGGCATATTTTCAAGGCATATCAACCAGGTGGCCCGTCTTCCGGTTTGCTGCCCGCAAGCATTGATGACGTGCCGCTGGACTTTGACACACTGCAACCGTTGGGGACGTTCATCGGCTCGGCTGCGGTGGTGGTTTTGTCGGATCGCGATAGCGTTCGCGAAGCGGCCTTGAATATGTTGCGTTTCTTTGCGGCGGAAAGCTGCGGACAATGTACGCCGTGTCGAGTTGGCTGTGATAAGGCAGTGTTGTTGATGCAGGACGGAGACTGGGATAAGGATTTGTTAACGGATTTGTCCGAAACCATGGTCGATGCGTCGATCTGCGGATTGGGGCAGGCCGCGCCTAATCCCATTTTGTCTGTTTTAAAGTACTTTCCCGACGAGGTTTAACCAAGTTTTACGACACCGAGTCTTCCATCTAGTGCCTAGCCGTATTAGTTGGAAGGGGAACAACCTCGGAGCATGCATGTCCTTCTTCTCAAAGATGAAAGAGCGGTTAACAAGATCCTCGTCAAAGATCGACGAAGGGTTGCAGGCGATTGTCGAAGAAGAACCAGCGGCAACCGCGGCCGAAGTCGTCGAAGACACACCAAAAACCACCGTCAAAGCTGGGATTGTGGGGCGCATGCTTGGCCGTGATGCCGCGCCCAAGCGGGTGCTTGACGACGCTATGCTGGAAAGTCTTGAGGAATTGTTAATATCGGCGGACATGGGCGTTGATACGGCGCTGAAGGTCGCCGCCAACATGGCCGAGGGGCGCTTTGGCAAAAAGCTGGGCGTTGACGAAATCAAGGCGCTGCTCGCGGATGAGGTGAAAGCTATTCTGGAACCCGTTGCGCGTCCGATGCCGCTTTATGCCAAAAAACCGCAAGTGGTATTAGTGGTCGGGGTGAATGGTTCGGGCAAAACAACGACGATTGGCAAGTTGGCCAGCCAGTTTAAAGCGGCGGACAAGACTGTAGTGATCGCTGCGTGTGACACATTCCGGGCAGCCGCAGTAGAGCAGTTGCAGGTGTGGGGTGAGCGCGCAGGCGTTCCGGTTTTGACGGCGCCAGAGGGCACCGACCCCGCCAGCCTTGCTTATGACGCGATGCTGCGGGCCGAAGCTGACGGGGCTGATCTGTTGATGATCGACACGGCTGGCCGTCTGCAAAACAGGGCTGACTTGATGGAAGAGCTGGCCAAGATCGTCCGTGTAATTCGCAAGAAGGACCCCGACGCGCCGCATAATACGTTGCTAGTTCTCGATGCTACGACTGGTCAAAACGCACTGTCTCAAGTTAAGGTTTTCACCGAAATTGCCGACGTAAGTGGCCTGATTATGACCAAGCTGGACGGCACCGCCAAGGGCGGCGTACTGGTGGCGTTGGCCGATCAACACGGGTTGCCGATTCATGCGATCGGTGTTGGTGAAAGCATCGAGGATTTGCAGGCGTTTGACCCAGACGAATTCGCCCGAGCCCTAACCGGGGCAACCTTGTGAGCGATTTTATCCTCTCGATTGAGGGGACGGAATACGGCAAATCTCTGGCGATGATACTGGCACTGACTTCAGCGGTTGCGCACTCGATTTTCGGAGCGTTACAGAAGGGTCGTTATGATCCCTGGCTGATGCGCGGTGCGATTGATATCTTCTATTTTTTGATCGCGCTGCCGATCGCTATTTTTATGTTCCCACTACCCGAACCCCACGTATGGTTGCTGTTGGTCGGGGCGTGGATAATACATGTAGCCTACAAGTATTTCATGGCGAAGGCCTATTCGCGCGGCGCGTATACGGTGGTTTACCCCGTGGTGCGCGGCACGGGGACGTTGGTGGCAGTGTTTGCGGCCGGGTTTGTTTTTAGCGAAACGTTTACACTGGCTCAATGGAGCGGTGTTTTGCTGCTGTCCGGCGGGATATTCGGACTGGCCGGTTGGAACCTTCACAAAATCACGGTTGGACGGAATGTTCTGATCGCGGCTCTGGGGTTTGCGTTTTTTACGGGGTTGATTGTGGCGCTTTACACCACTTACGACGCCTTCGGAATGCGGGCGACTCCGGATCCGTTTACGTTCCTTTTCTGGTTTTTCGTGGTCGACGGCTGGACCTTTCCTATCATCTCGTATGTTCGCTGGAAGCGGATGGAAAACCCGCCGGCACCCGGACCTTTGTTAAGAAAAGGTTTCATCGGGGCGTTGATAGCGTTCGTCAGTTTCGGTGCAATCATGCTGGCCACAAGATTGGACAAAGTCGGAGAGGCCGCGGTTTTGCGCGAAACTTCGACGGTTTTTGCCGCCCTGATCGGGTGGTTGTTCCTTAAAGAGACGGTTGGCCCTGTTCGGGCGGGCCTAATGGCAGTCATCGCGGCAGGGGCCGTAGTAGTAGAATTTGGTGGATAAAGGCGATAAGAGGCATCATGGAAAAGAAAAAAATACACCCGTTGTCGAAGTTGGCCCTCGAGATGGGGCCAATTATGGTTTTCTTCATAGCGTACAAATTTGCGACTGCACCCGACGGCGCAAGCGATGAGGAGCGGCAGTTGGCGCAACTGTTGTTTGCGACAGGGGTATTTATTCCTACCATATTGATATCATTGGTTATCAGTTGGGTTTTGACTCGTACGTTACCAAAGATGGCGGTGATGACAGCGGTGGTCGTTGTGGTAATGGGCGGCCTGACACTGTGGCTGCGCGATGATACGTTCATCAAGATGAAGCCGACGATCCTGTATACGATGTTCGCGGCAATTCTGGGCTTCGGCTTGATGCGTGGGCAAAGTTATTTGCAATACATCATGGAGGACTCAATGCCTTTGCAGCCCGAAGGTTGGAACATTTTCACGCGACGTTTTGCACTGTTTTTCGTTGGCTTAGCAATCGTTAACGAAATCGTCTGGCGCGGGTTCGGCACGGATATCTGGGTTAATTTCAAGACTTTTGCCCTGCCAGTGGCAACGTTTGTGTTTATTTTCAGCCAGATGGGTGTGTTCAGTAAATACGCCATCGAGGAAGATAAAAGTTAACGGGGCCTTAACTTTTCGATTGCCGAGATAAGAGTTAACGGCAGGTTAATATCTGCGTTGTCTGGCGCACCATCAATCGCTGCTTGCACGTCTTTTTTTAGGATACCGATAGTGTTTTCAGGGTCAAATCCGTCGCGGGCGAACTCGATATCATCGAAGTTGCTGCCGAACCAAGTCTGGCCGGAACTTGTGTGCATAAGGTCAAGCAGACGTTCCTGCTCGATCCTTAGATCATCGGCCCAATCCAGCGCGAGCCGTGTGAATACTGTCGAGCTGGCTGCTAACAAGTTGTTAAGAACTTTGGCGGCCATGCCCGCGCCAAATTCCCCCATGTTATGAAAATATTTACCCATTGCGTTGAGATAGGACTGGATGTGGGCGATGTCTTCGGGCTGTCCGCCGAGCATGAACGACAGGCATTTTTCTTGTGCGGCGATTGCTGCGCCGGACATCGGGGCATCGATTAGGTTGATATGTTGCGGGATACGGTCGCGCAGGTTGCGAACGTATTTTGGCGACAGAGTCGAGCAGATTACTATATGGGTTAGTTCGGTAGCGGTGCCGACTAGGTTCTGGTCGTCGAACAGCAGGTCGTCTGTCTGTTGTTGGTCGCGGACAACAGTAAACAAGATGTTAAGGTTTTGGGCAAAGTCAGGCACCGTCTTAGAAATGAACACAGCACCGACGTCCCGAACATCGTAGCCGGACACATTGAAACTTGCGTCGTGAAGGGCCTGTGCCATTGGTAGGCCCATGCGCCCGCATCCGGCGACTCCGATCTTAAGCATTTGTTAATCCTTGAAATTGGGTGCGCGTTTTTCAAAGTTGGCCATAACGGCCTCCATCTGGTTGGCTTGGCCAAGGACAAACTTTTGCGCGGCGGATTCGGCTTTCAAAGTGTCAGAGCGGCTGGTCGCCCAAGTATCCGAAATTAGGCGTTTAGAGGCACGCGTGCCGTCTGGGCTGCGGGTTGCGATTTGGTTGGCAAGTTCAGTCGCGCGGGCGAGGGGATCATCGGCCAACTCAGTCACGAAACCCCATTCCAACGCCTGCGATGCATCGAACACTTCGGCCGTGTAGGTCAGGCGACGAATGATGTCTTGGCGTGCCAGTGCCGGCATAAGGGCCATTCCGCCCATGTCCGGGATCAGCCCCCATTTCGCCTCCATAATAGAGAATTGCGTATCGGGCGCGGCGATCCGGATATCGGCGCCCAGCATGATCTGGAAACCGCCGCCAAAAGCGACGCCGTGCAGGGCAGTGATGACGGGCATCGGCAAGTCTCGCCAGCCGACTGAGACCTGCTGAAACAGGTTGGCGTCGCCATGGGAGCGGGTCATGAAATCCATGCTGTTCGGATTTTGCAGCATGGCTGCGAAACTCATGAAATCGAGGCCAGCGCAAAATACTTGCCCTTCGCCGGACAGAACCACTGCGCGCGTTTCGCGCGATGTTGAAAGCTGCGCGATCTCGTCTACGATTGCCTCAAGCATGTCCTGATCCAGCGCATTGCGTTTGTCGGCGCGGGTCAACACAACATGCGCAACAGGGCCGTCATGGGTGACGGAAACGCGGTCAGTCTTCGACATAGAGGTTCTCCCACGCGCGATCAATAAGTTCGATGCTCATGTGTGGTTCATAGCCTTCGTATTCGCAAATCGATAGGCTTTGATCGATCAGGAATGGCGCTTGATACGCGACGAACTCGTTGTCTATCGACGGGTATTTCGTGTTTAGCAGATATTTCAAAACTTCCTCGTCGGGGCGTGATTTGTAGTGACGGCAGGTTTTGACAAAAATCTTGGTGAAGTCGTCGCGGCTGGGTTTATCAACTTTGATTTTGTAGTAAATGCCCTGCGATATACCTTCACGACGACACAGCTCGGCAATACTGTCTTCGCCACGAAGACCATCAAGAACAATCCTGATCTTATCCTCAGAGGAATACTGCTTATGTGTCGCCCGCCTAATGTCTTTGACGATCTTCTCCGACGACTTGCGCCCCGTTCTGGTTGTCTGTCTCATGTCCCACTCCTTAGTGGTTACGATGAGCCAACAATACTCTCTTAGCAAATGGCGCTATTTGGACCCATTGGCGCTGACGTCAGACAATGTCCTTCGTCAAAGATTTTGGGTCCAGAGGCTGTTTAATCTAAGAGAGTATCTGGCTCATCTGGTTGGTTTCATTATGCAGCGAACTTGCGGTGTTGCAAGCGCCGGGTTTCGAGTGTTTTGTGTTTGATCCTTTCCCGTTTGTTTAGAATGGCTTGAGCACGCCCGAAGTAAACGTCTGACGGTGTGACGTTGTTCAGGCTCTCGTGATAGCGTTGATGATTGTAGTGATCTACGAAGGCTTCTATCTGATGTTTCAAATCACCTGGAAGGAAGTATTTTTCCAGCAAAATACGGTTCTTTAAAGTCTGATGCCACCGCTCGATCTCTCTCTGGGTCTGCGGGTGATATGGTGCGCCGCGAACATGATCCATGCCTTTGTCGTCAAGCCACTCGGCCAACTCACCTGAGACATAGCTTGAGCCATTATCGCTGAGCAGACGTGGTTTGTGGGCAACGTGAACCTGATCACAGCCTGAAGCCTGTAAAGCCAGATCCAACGTGTCCGTTACATCCTACGTTTTCATGTTGGTGCAGTGGAAGAGGGTTTTCCCGAAGTAGACACACCGGCTTGCTTAATGAGGGTAAATTGATATATCATGTTGTTTGAATATATGATCTGGACATTATATAAGAGGAAAGACGATGTCATTTGAATATGAAGGTACTACGATTGAAACCAATGCGAATGGTCATTTGGAAAATCAGGAAGACTGGAATGAGGGCGTTGCAGCCGTAATCGCAGAACAGGAAAGTATCCAATTAACCGAGAGGCACTGGGACTTGATCAACTTTCTGCGTGAGGAGTTCTTTGGAAATGCAGAAAACCAGCCAAATACCCGCAAGATTGTGAAAGCAATGAGCGAGGCCTGGGGTGAAAAGCTTAGCCAGCGCGACGTTTATGAATTATTCCCCGGCGACCCTTCGAAGCAGGGGGGCAAAGTTGCCGGATTGCCGGAAAGCCGCCGCAAAGGCGGATATTGATTAAGTAGTAATCTTTTAGTGGGAGAAAATTCGTCCCGCGCCCTATTTGCCAATGGCATGCAGGGCGCGGGATTTTTTATACACGGGGCTACCCGTCTAGTACCAAATAATTAACTTTCCGATCATTAACTAAAAGTTATTGATTACCGGTTTAACTTCAACGTGCCCAACTGACTTCACGTTGAAAGATTCCAACATTGTTTCCCGTTGCCGATCATCTAACTGAAAAACCTCGTCTTGTTTTCAAAACAATTTGCCCGAAATTATATCTGGGACCGTGGATGTGTGATGAACGATAAGTCCGCGGCACGTGATGGGGCCGATGAATTGCGCAGTGCGATGTTCCCGCACTTGGGCTCATTCTTATCCGTTGGGCTATTCAGTGTATTGGTAACCCTTCTTATGTTCACGGGTCCTGTCTTTATGCTTTAGGTTTACGATCGGGTATTGGTTAGCCGTTCAGAAGAAACGCTCGTTGCGTTGTTGGTTCTGGTGGCCGGGCTGTATGTCCTGATGGGCCTGCTCGATTATGCAAGAGGTAGGTTAGCTGCGCGGATTGGTGCCAGTTTTCAGTCTCGGCTTGATAAACGTGTGTTCGCGGGGACTTTGGAATCAAGGCAAGAAACCGCCGTTTGGCGACTTCGTCACTTGGAGACCTGGAAGCTGTTCAACAGTTACTCGCTACGCCGGCAATGTTTGCAGTTCTGGATATTCCGTGGGTCCCAATCTTTTTGATTGCTATCTTTGGGTTTCATCCGTTGCTGGGTTGGCTGGCCCTCGGCGAAGGATTGTTTTTGATTATGATTGCGGCGGTCAACCAGATTTTAGGTTTCAGCCCGATTAACGCCGCAAACCAGAAAGCGAAGGCAAGTGATGCGTTGGCCAATGTACTGCAATCACGGGGCGAAGTTTTGCGCGGTCTGGATATGAGCCTGCCGATTATGGATGGTTGGGAGGTTGCTGGTCACCTTAATGCAAACCCCGAGACACAATCGATTCCGATCATAGCACCTACAGCTCATGCAATGGCCGGTGATAAAGCAAAGGCTTTAGAGGCCGGATGTGACGACTATGATACGAAGCCGATTGATTTTAAGCGCTTGCTTCGGAAAATTGAGGCATTGCTGGCGTAAGTCAGCATTTATATGATTAAAACCGGTCCTGCATACACATAATTAAATTTGAATTGTAGGTAACTACACAACCCGTATTTGGCGGCGCTCAAATTAGGCCGTTCAATACTTCCTCTGTATGCTGCCCAAGCGCTGGTGCGCCTTTTTCGAGACTCAACTCTGTATCCGAGAACCGAATAGGGGTTCGCACACCGGGCACATCCATTCTTCCTGATGCAGGGCTGATCTGCATGTTTCTGGCGATAACCTGTGGGTCGGCGAATACGTCCGCGACGGTGTTGATCGGGCCAGCCGGAACACCGGCGCGCTCCAGAATGGCTAGCAGATCGTCTCTTTTGATTTGGCGAGTTTTGTCGCTGATTATGGTGCTTAACATCTCGCGATTGGCTACTCGGCTAGAGTTCGTTTCATAGTCGGGGTTACACCGCAGGCTTTTTAGTTCCAAAGCCTCACAGAATCGCACAAACTGTCCATCGTTTCCGACTGCGATTATCAAATGCCCGTCCGACACTGGAAATACCTGATAGGGGGCGATGTTTGGGTGAATATTTCCCATTCGGCGTGGCGCCTGACCTGACACAAAAAAGTTCATGGCCTGATTACCCAGAACTCCGACCATGCTATCCAGCAGAGACATATCGATATGTTGTCCTTTGCCAGAAATTGCGCGCTGCGTCAGTGCCGCCTGAATCCCTATTACGCCGTAAAGGCCAGTGAAAATATCGGCGAAGGCCACTCCGATTTTCTGCGGCTCGCCGTCGGGATCACCCGTTAGGTCCATAATGCCCGACATGCCCTGAATGATGTAGTCATAGCCCGCACGATGGGCGTAAGGTCCGGTCTGGCCGAAACCTGTAACCGAACAATAGATCAAACGTGGATTAACATCCCGCAGGCTGGCGTAATCCAGCCCATATTTCTGCAATCCGCCAACTTTAAAATTCTCTATCAGGACGTCGGACTCACTTACCAGCCTACGGATATGGCTCTGCCCATCGGTGGTCGAAAAATCTATCACGACCGACTTTTTCCCGCGATTGCAGGCATGAAAATAAGCGGCGTCCAACTGTTCACCATCTTTCGAAATCACAAACGGAGGTCCCCATTTGCGTGTGTCATCTCCGGCCGGGCTTTCGACCTTGATGACTTCGGCGCCTAGGTCGGCCAGCGTCTGGCCGATCCACGGGCCTGCCAGAATGCGGGCAAGTTCAAGAACTTTCGTGCCCTTCAGAGGCGCATCCGGCATCAGAAAAACGCCTGCAATCCGGTCTGCGCCCGCCCCATAATCAAGGCATGCACATCATGAGTGCCTTCGTAAGTGTTTACAGTTTCCAGATTGAGCATATGGCGCATGACAGGGAATTCGTCGGAAATACCGTTGCCGCCGTGCATATCACGGGCATGACGGGCGATTTCCAGCGCTTTGCCGCAATTGTTGCGCTTGATCAGGCTTATCATTTCGGGCGCAACTTTGCCCGCGTCGAACAGTTGGCCCACACGATGGGCAGCCTGCAAGCCCAGAGCAATCTCGGTCTGCATATCCGCTAGTTTCTTTTGGAAAAGTTGGGTGTTTGCCAATGGACGACCAAACTGGTGTCGGTCCAGACCGTATTGGCGCGCCGCAAACCAGCAAGCTTCGGCGGCACCCATAGCGCCCCAAGCGATTCCATAACGTGCGCGGTTTAGACACCCGAACGGGCCACTTAGGCCTTCTGTGTTCGGCAACAGCGCGTCTTCGCCAACCTCGACATTATCCATGACGATCTCGCCAGTTATCGACGTGCGAAGCGATAGCTTTCCCTCGATTTTCGGCGCAGAAAGACCCGCCATTCCCTTTTCCAGAACAAAGCCACGGATTTTGTTGCCGTGTGCTTCGGATTTTGCCCAAATCACGAAAACATCTGCAATTGGCGAATTTGAAATCCACATTTTTGATCCGACCAAGCGATATCCGCTTTCAGTTTTGATCGCGCGGGTCCGCATGCCGTTTGGATCGGACCCCGCGTCGGGTTCGGTCAAGCCAAAACAGCCAACGAACTCTCCACTGGCCAGTTTTGGCAGATACTTCATCCGCTGCTCTTCCGAGCCATAAGCGTAAATTGGGTGCATCACTAGGGACGACTGCACGGACATCATTGAGCGATATCCACTGTCAACGCGCTCCACTTCACGTGCGACCAGCCCGTAAGATATATAGCTCGCACCCGATCCGCCATATCCCTCAGGGATAGTCATACCCAGCAAGCCCATCTCGCCCATCTCGCGAAAAATACCGGGATCGGTGTGTTCGTTCCGGTAAGCCTCGATCACACGAGGGGCCAGTTTGTCTTGCGCGTAGGCATTGGCTGCATCGCGGATAAGGCGCTCTTCTTCGGTTAACTGTTCGTTAAGCAGAAACGGGTCATCCCAGGTGAATTGGTTTTTGTCGGTAGGGTTTGTCATGTCGCATTCCTAAACGGTTGGTTTTACGGCTTTTTGCACGTTGATAGATGTTATTACAAACGATATTGCCTCATTCATCTATTCCATTTATGAATGTAACATGAGAAGTCAACGTCGCCTAATCCCGTCTACATCCGCACTAACTGCATTTGAGGCGGTTGCAAGAAGCGGCAGCTTTACATTGGCCGCGCAAGAGCTGTCGTTGACGCAAAGCGCCGTAAGCAGGCAAGTGCGTGTGCTTGAAGAGCAGTTGGATTGTTCGTTGTTCAAGCGCAGCAGTCGCAAGGTCGAACTTACCGAAGCAGGTCAACTATATGCTGTCGAAGTGCAGCAGGCCTTGCGGATAGTCCGCGACGCGACGCTTAACGTGGTTTCCAAGGGGCAAGACCAAGTGTTGAACATCGCCATCTTGCCGACGTTTGGCACGCGCTGGTTGATGCCGCGTATTTCAGGATTTGTTGCGCAATATCCGAACATTACGCTGAACTTTACAACGCGTATCGGACGATTTGATTTTTTAGCCGACGGACTGGATATCGCGATTTACCATGGAATTCCGGATTGGCCCGATGTTGAATGCACTTTATTGCTGAACGAAACCGTGGTTCCGGTGGTATCGCCTGCATTTCGGAAGGAAAACCGCGTCGCTGCGCCGATTGACCTTCTACGTTTGCCCCGCCTTTCCATGCATTCGCGCCCGACTGCGTGGTCGAACTGGTTTCAAGCTCAGGGAATTATTCTGGACGAAAAAAACGGTATGTCGTTCGAGCATTTCTCGACGCTCTCTCAGGCCTGTATTGCCGGCGTCGGTGTTGCCCTGATGCCCGAATTCCTGATTGAACCGGAATTGGCGCGCAATGATCTGGTGCAAATCGGCCCCAGTGTTGTGAACGACAGCGCGTATTACGTGGCTCGCCCCGTGAAATTACCCGAGAATAAAGCGGCGCGTTTGTTCGAGCAATGGTTGATGAAGGAGGCAGCGCGTCCCTGAATCCGGCACGACCGCTTATTTCGCTACTATAACGTCTGATCGGACCAGTCGCGGATTTGTGGCGCTCTTTTAGTTGCGATTTATACGCAACAGTGACTCTCCTATGACTTGGTAAATTGCCAGCTATTTGCTGATGGTATCTAAATCCCAAAGTAGCAACGCGACATAGCTTGAAGCGATGCCACTCACGTCGAGAAAGCATGGGCAACTGCTGCTAGTACCCGACGAAATGAATAATCAACACAATCCTGACGTAGCACTACATCCGAGTCTTGAGATAAAAACTGTCTTTGGACGTTTTGGAGAGCACGGGCCGCATCGAGGACACTGCGCGCGGTGTCCTCCATAATGTAAGTATCTTTGGATTTGCCGCCGCAACTAAAAAGAAGGTCTGCGCCAGCAATTAAAGCAGCTACATCTGACGGCTGAGTCAAGTCACCTTTGATGACGATTATCCTCTCTCTGGCGGGCAACTTGACGGGATCGCGTACTTACGCGCGAACATTAAATCGCGCCTCCCAAGCAAAGTTAGATACGTCCGCCAACTTTTCCGGTTGCTCCTAACAAGGCGATATTGATCGTTTCTGGCATTTATTGTTCCTAAAAACCCTCTTCATGATATTTCATCGGCCTTATATCATGTCAAAAACCAAAGGTTGGTCGGATGATCGGTTTTGATTCATGCGAACGGCAGATTTGTCCGCTCTGGTGACCTTCGGAATTGGAAAAATTGCGCAAGCCCACGGATGACGGTTCTGACGGGCCGCAGTGGAGCACAGCTAGTCATGATCGAAAAGAAGATGCGGGCCGAAAGCCGACAAGCCCGCCAAGGGCGGGAAACCTCCAAGTCATGAGCCGTGTCGGGAATTTGGGCCGCGCCACACGGTTGGCTTGTAAGGTGGGGTTACTCTCGAGACAT
>JBBWVU010000021.1:0-9482 GCA_050256375.1 Paracoccaceae bacterium
GCACCTCCCGTTTCGACGACGAGAGCGTGGCATGTTACGCTTCCGGCGTATGCGAAGTTTGCAAAAGTTCGTCGCCGTTCACTCTTCTATCCACAACCATTTCAACCAAGAACGTCATCTTTATTCACGAGAAAATTTCAAACTAAATCGCTCCGCCGCTCTCTCTGAGTGGCGGCAGCTTTGTTCCGCATAGGTTCCGGCGAATTACAGGAAACGGAGACTAGTTCGAATTAGTCTGACAGCACCTCTGTTTGTGATGGGAAGGGGTTTTGCCCGGCCTGCATCATCAGATGCGGGATGTCGAAGAACATTGCAGTCTCGGTTATCTTGCCGTTCTCGATTTTGTTAAATTCGCAATACCTGAGGAATGCCATTTTGCGCGTCGGTCGAATGCCGACCTTTGTGACGTGGCTTGGAGTTCCGGTAAAATGTTCCCTAACCCTCTCCATAAGTCGTTAGGTCGAGACGTGGATCATCTAGTTCCAACACAAATTTTTGCGGCATTAGGCCGGCCTGAAACCAGTTCACGAAAGAATAGATCGTGTAAACCGGTAGCCCGGTCAGTTTGCGTATATCCGCCGCGTAGGGCACCATGTTGGTGCATTCCAGAACTATTGCGCCGATACATTCATTTTGCGTAACTAGCGCGGCAGCTGCGTCCAGCAAATCCTGTCGGCAATTTTCAAAGTCGATACTCTCCGCATCACCAAGAACTTCTTTGGTAAAGTTGCGACCCGTATCCGTTCCCGCGATAGGTGTATCCACCGGCGCGCCGGCGGCAATCAAATGCTCGGCGCTAAGGGTCGCCTTTGAAATGGTTAATACTCCTACGCGCTTTCCTGCCGGCAATAACGCTTGAACCATCGGAACTTGCATCAACGATGATGTCGCAACGGGCACGCCGAGTTCCGCTTTTATCTGATCCTGAATCAACGACAGAAAGCCACAATTGGTGGTAATCCCGTCACAACCCATCCTGACAAGATCGCGACCAGCCTCGATAAAATCCTCTACCAGATCGCGAGGATCGCCCCTTACGACATTATCGGGCGTAGCACCACGAACCACCCGATAGTGAACCGGAAAATCCCATGTTTGCGCATTGCCGATGTCCCCGAAAACCCGGGGGAATTGTGTTTCCAGCATCAAGATCCCGATAGAAGCGCCAAAAACCGTTTTACCACCATGTTGCACGTTCATCTCAGAGCCTTCTTTCCATAGTTTGATCATCAGGGACGTAAAGTTGCGAATATGCAATGCGTACGGCTTCGGCCGCGTCTTTACGCCGTCGCCCGATGTGCCGCCGCATTGCCATGCACGCTGATTCAGTGTTGCGCTCCATAAGCGCGAGCAGAATCACCCGATGTGCCGAGGTTTTACCCTTGCTACCATCGCTGCGCTCTGCTTGGTCGACCTTGGCCTTAAGGTAGACAAGGCGCACATACCGCACGCGATCATTCAGGTTTTCCAGCATGCCGACCAGCTCCGCGTTTTGGGAAAGGCGGGCGATTGCAAGATGGAACTCCTCGTCTTGGTTCAGCAAAATGTCAGGTTCACTTGACGGCAATCCAGTCTTTTCATGTCTGTCCAACGTTTCCTTCAACAACAGTAACTCTTCATCGGTTGCGCGTTTGCAGGCCAGCCGCATGGCCTCGGTTTCGACGGCGACACGAGCCTCATAAAGATCAAGAACAAGCGACGGGCTAAGCGAGCGGCAAAAAAATCCGCGCCCACTTTGAAAGGTCAAGAAGCCTTCTGCTGCCAACCGGTTCAGGGCCTCCCTAAGCGGCGTACGGCTGGCGCCAAGTTCTAAAGAAAGGGCGCTTTCGTTAATTCTCGCATCTGGTTTGAATTCAAAATTCGCCGCTAGCTGCCTGAGCTTGACATAGACCCTATCGACATTGCTGTTCTTTTTCGTGGTGCTTTGGCTCATCATTTTACCAGTTGTCGCATTGGCATTTGGGCGAGATGCTACAAAATGATTGACTTGAACTCAATACTGAATATGTAATTGTATACAGTTAAGTATACACACTTGATTCTGAGTATCCTACCCGCCGGCCCGTATTGGCCGCCCAGCAACGAAGCGGAAAATGCAGTGAAAAATTCGATGAATGGCGCGGAAGCGATGGTTAAAATGCTCGAAGCCCAAGGTGTTCGTCATATTTTTGGATTATGCGGCGATACAACACTGCCATTTTACGATGCGATGTATCGGCTTGATCACAACATCAAACATGTTTTGGTCCGCGATGAACGAAGTGCGGCCTATATGGCTGACGGCTATTCGCGGGTTACGGGGCGCGTTGGCGTTTGCGAGGGTCCCTCCGGTGGTGGCGCGACATATATTTTACCCGGGCTGATTGAAGCGTCGGAAAGTTCTTACGCGGTGCTGGGCATAACGACCGATATTTCGGTTGGGTCTTATGGCAAATATCCCCTTACCGAGGTCGATCAAGAAGCCCTGATGCGACCGCTGACCAAATGGAATACTGTTGTGAAACGCGCGGATCATATCCCGCGCATGGTCCGCGCGGCATTTCGTTCAATGACCACAGGGCGTGCGGGTTCAGCGCACATTGGTTTGCCCTACGATATTCAATATGATCAGGTGGAACAGTCAGATATCTGGGCTGATCCAAAAACTGCGACCTACCCTGCTTACCCGCAGGCACCCGAAACAGGCGCTGCTGAAGACGCGGTGGACGCGATCCTGTCCGCGGAAAACCCCCTTATCGTTTGCGGTGGTGGCGTCGTGATTTCAGGCGCGATGGACGAACTGAACCGCTTGGCAACGCGGCTTGATATTCCGGTTGCGACTTCGATTTCGGGGCAAGGTTCGTTGGCGGAAATCAACCCGCAATGTCTGGGGGTCGTTGGCTCCAACGG
Organism: Paracoccaceae bacterium; assembly: GCA_050256375.1. Lineage (GTDB taxonomy): Bacteria > Pseudomonadota > Alphaproteobacteria > Rhodobacterales > Rhodobacteraceae > NORP23. The sequence continues at coordinate 2,890 of JBBWVU010000021.1, forward strand.
CGGGACGGACGAAACGTGGGAAATGATGGAAGCCGCAGATCTGGTCGTATTCATGGGAGCGCGCGCAGGTTCCACAACAACCTCGCGATGGGAGGCCCCCAAGCAAGGCACGCGCGTGGTGCATTTTGATAATGATCCGTTGGTTATCGGCGCGAATTATCAGGTTGAAGTCGGGGTCGTGGGCGATCTGCGCCTGTCCTTACAACAAGTGAACGCGGTGCTGGATGCCCGCGGTCAAGGGGCTGAAACCTTTGGCGGGGCTGCCGCCGTTGCCGACATCAAGAAACGCAAATTCAAGGTTTTCAACAAGCTGGCGCAAAGCACCGACATCCCGATCCGGCCCGAGCGTGTTATCGATGCGATGATGAAAGTACTGCCAGCCGATGCCACGATATTGTCAGACCCCGGCACAAGCTGCCCGTATTTTTCCGCTTATTACCAACTGCAACAGGACGGCCGCCACTTCATTACCAACCGTGCACATGGCGCGTTGGGGTATTCGATATCTGCCGCGTTGGGCGCGTGGTATGGCCGCCCTGAAAGCAAAGTCGTGGCCATGATGGGCGACGGTTCGTTTGGGTTCACGGGTGGCGAGTTGGAAACAATTGCCCGCGCAGGCGCGCCGATCACCTATATCGTCTTTGCCAATTCTAACTTTGGCTGGATCAAAGCCAGCCAATATGCGGATACGGATGCGCGGTACTACAACGTAGATTTCAATCGCGTCAACCACGTCGCAATAGCAGAAGCTTATGGAGTGAAAGCATGGCGCGTCGAAGACCCCGCAAACATGGAAAAAGTACTTAAACAAGCCGTTGAACATGACGGGCCAACGCTGATCGAAGTTGTTAGTCAGGCATTGGAAGAAAGCAACGCGCCTGTGCGGCGCTGGATGGGGTAGGCATCCATTATTTTTTCGTATCGCCTTTTATTATAAAGGGTTGCAACGCTTCCATCAGCAGCTTTTCGAACTCTTTCCCGATCACTGACATTGGGCGTGTTTTTGATGTAATCACGGCCAAATCGATTGTGATCGCGGGTTCAAATGGGCGTGTGATGAACCCACCTTCGTTATCGAAATCAAGACCGAAGCGGTCAATAATGGAAACCCCCATACCTTCCTTCACGAAGCTTAACAGGTTTTTGAACAAATGCGAGTGCACACGGATGCGCAAGGGAATTCCTGCATTGTGAAACGCTTCGCGTATACGGCGATGGGACATATGGTCTGGCCCCATAACGATAAACGGCTCATTCGCTAACAATTCCGGGGTTAGGACATCATGCTTGGCCAGCTGGCTGTCCTCGGGAATTGCCAGTAAGGTTTCAACATGTAGCGGGAAATAGTTAAGGCCATCGTAAAGCGGCGGCATCTCGCACACGCCGACCTCGAACAACCCCGTCAGAACCCATTCCTGAATTTTTGCCGAATATTGTGACTGGAAGGATATGATCATATCCGGTCGATCCTTCGCAAAACGCGAGATCAGTTTGGGCATAAAGCCGAACGACATGGAATGCGGTGATGCGACCTGTAAATGCCCCGCCTTTTTGTTGCGTAAATCCACCACCGCCTGAGAAACATGATCAAGTCCGCGGATCACCGTATCGGTTTCGCGATAAAGAACGGCAGCCTCCGGTGTGGGCACCAGACGGCCTTTAACACGCTCAAACAGATTCAGTTTGGTTTGGCGTTCAAGCTGGCTTAGCAAATTCGAAACACCCGGCTGCGAGATGCCCAACAGCGACGCAGCACTTGTTACGGCACCGGTTTCAATAATGGCGTGAAAGGCCTGAAGCTGTCGAAATCTAAGTTCCATACCAAATAGTATCACTTTTTCTTATGAACTGTCGATATAATTGTATTGGATATGATGACTTTCTTCTGGCAGAGTTCAGCAACGGCGGGAAAGACACACGCAGAATCAATGCGAGGGGGACGATTAGTGCCGAAACAGTCGCGAAACAGTTCAGATACACCCAAAGCGGTGATCGTGATCGGCGCAGGTATCGTCGGTGCAGCCAGTGCTATCTGGTTACGACGGGCAGGTCACAACGTAACCCTTATCGATAAAGGGGAGCCGGGTATGGGAACCTCTTTTGGTAATGGTGCGATTCTCGCGAGCTGTTCGGTTGTACCGGTTACGATGCCGGGTTTGGCCATGAAGGCGCCCAGATACCTCGCCGATCCGAACTTTCCGCTTTTCATGCGGTGGAGCTATCTGCCGAAACTGGTGCCGTGGATGGTGCGATATATGTCCAATGCAAATGACAAAGATACCCGCCGTATCTCCGCAGGATTAACGACAATTATTGGTGACAGCCTTGAGCAGCATCAGGCCCTAACCGCAGGCACGGATGCTGCTAAATGGGTTCAAGAAAGCGAATACAATTTCGCCTATGCCAATCGCGCGGCATTTGATGCTGACGCATATATCTGGGCGCTGCGCCGCGAGGCAGGATTTGTGCCAGAATTGATCGAGGGGCCGGCGGTACAGGAAAAAGAGCCGATTTTGGGGCCATCCGTTAATCTACTGGCCGTTAACAAAAATCACGGCTTCATTTTAAACCCCGGTAATTACGTCAAAGACTTGGTGAAGTTGCTCGAAGAAATGGGTGGGAAATTTGTTCGGGCCAAAGTTAAGGATTTTGACCTTAGTGGGGGGCGGATATCCGCGATTGATACGGATCAAGGCCGATTCCACTGTGACCAGGCCGTCTTGGCTACAGGCGTCTGGTCAAAACCTTTGATGAAAAAACTTGGTATCAACGTCCCCCTAGAAGCCGAGCGTGGCTATCACGTGGTTTATCGAAATCCTAACCAAAGACCGAACAATCCGATGATGCTGGCCTCGGGTAAATTTGTGGCCACGGCGACGGACGAAGGGTTGCGTTGCGCGGGAATGGTTGAATTTGGTGGATTAACAGATACCATGTCGCAATCCGCGCTAAAATTGATGCGCAAAAAAGTAAACGAAGTGTTTCCGGCGATGACCGCCGAAAGCGAGGAAGAATGGCTGGGTTTCCGGCCTGCCCCAAGTGACAGCTTGCCATTGATTGGCGAAGTTGGAAATTCGGGCGTCTTCGCAGCATTTGGTCATCACCACATCGGGCTGACTGGTGGCCCAAAGACCGGGCGAATGATTGCAGATCTTATTTCTGCAAAAAGCCCCAATAACGATATGAGCCCTTATGAACCAAACCGGTTTGCATAAAAGGCCCAACAAATTTGATGCTGTGCTTCAACAAAGGGAGAATTAACCATGATAGCACCTAAACTAACTCTAACAGCAGCAGTTGCTGCAACGACATTGGCACTTGCTGCCTCTGCAATGGCTGCGGAACAGTGGGACATGCCGATGGCGTATTCCGCGACGAACTTCCACTCCGAAATGGGTGTGGTTTTTGCCGACCGTGTACGTGAATACACTGGCGGCGAAGTCGACATCACCGTCCATCCGGGTGGTTCGTTGTTCAAAGGCGGCGAAATCAAACGTGCCGTTCAGACAGGCCAGGCGCCGATTGGTGAGCGGTTCATGTCTGCACACGCCAACGAGGCTCCGCTTCTTGGTTGGGACAATCTGCCATTTGTTGCAACAACCTATGAAGACAACGAGCGGCTCTGGGTGGCTGCCAAAGATGCTGTTAACGCCCAACTGTCCGACCTGAACCTTGTGGCGCTTTATACATGCCCATGGCCGGGTCAGGGTTTCTACTTTAATAAAGAAGTTACATCGTCGGCTGACACACAGGGTGTGAAGTTCCGCTCCTACAACACGGCTACGGCAACCTTTGCTGAAAGCTTGGGTATGATTCCGGTACAAATTGAAGCTGCAGAGCTTTCGCAAGCACTGGCAACCGGTGTTGCAGAAGCATTCATCTCGTCCGGTTCTACAGGTTATGACCGGAAAGTTTGGGAGTCCCTGTCGCATTACTACAAAGTTAACGCATGGCTTCCGCGCAACTACGTGATAGTTAACAAAGGTATATGGGATGCGCTAGACAGCGGAGTTCAAGCACAAGTTCAGCAAGCTGCTGACGAAACCGGTGCTGACTGTTCGGCAAAATCTGCCGATCTGGCCAATTGGTACTTCGAGCAACTCGAGGCTAACGGCATGACAGTTGAAGATGCTGGCCCTGAGTTCCTTGCAGAACTACAGGCAATTGGCGTGAAGATGACGGCTGATTGGCTGGAAGCAACTGGTGCTGTTGGCCAATCCATTCTGGATGCCTACAACGCCAACTAAGACGTAAACAAAACCCGGCCCCTTGCACAAAGCTAATGGGGCCGGGTTATTTCATTTTCCGGAGAATAAGAAATTGAGAGATTGGCAACCATTTTTGGGCCTTCCACTTTGGGTGTGGCTTTTTGTGATACCCACGCTGATCGCGGTGTATTGTTTAGTACAACGCGAACCTGCCGGGCGGATACTACGCCCCGTGTGGCGCGTTCTTGACAAGGTGTATGTGGCGTCAGGCGCCCTTGCCGCCTGTTGCATGTTGCTCATCCTGTTGATTATCGTGGCCCAAATGATCGCACGCTGGTCAGGCCTAACCTTTCCAGGATCAACCGAGTACGCCGGTTATGCAATGGCCGCGACCTCGTTCTTTGCACTGGCCCACGCGCTTACCCGCGGGGCACATATACGGGTTTCCATTCTCCTAAATATTAACAACTTCTTTAAATTCTGGCTGGACGCGGTCGCCATGTTGATGGCAGCAATCATAGCCACCTATTTTGCGAGGTTTGCGATCAAGACGAACATCATGTCCGAAATATTGAACGACCGCACACAGGGGCAGGATTTCGTGCCGGAGTGGCTTTTGTCGTTCTTTTCCATGTTCGGAACAGCCCCGTGGAAATGGGGTCAGCTTTGGGCAGAAACAGGCGACGGCTGGGTTTATACGCCTGTCTGGTTGCCGCAATTACCTATGTCGATTGGCACAATACTGTTGGCCGTAGCGATTTGGGATCATCTGACACGCCTTCTGGTTAATCGGGAAAGCAGCATTCAACGGGAAACAGTAGAATGACCGAACTTTTTACAACGGGAATATTCGTGATTGTTCTATTTGCCCTTCTTGGCAGCTCGGTCTGGATCGGGTTGGCGCTTATGGGCGTGGCGTGGGTCGGGATGGAGCTTTTCACCATCCGTCCTGCTGGCGACGCGATGATTACTACCATCTGGACAGGGGCGTCCAGCTGGACTCTAACGGCGCTACCGCTGTTTATCTGGATGGGCGAAATACTCTATCGAACTCGATTATCCGAGGACATGTTCCGTGGCCTCGTGCCCTGGATGAAATGGTTGCCCGGAGGGTTGCTACACACCAACATCGCGGGCTGCACAATCTTCGCCGCGGTCTCCGGCTCATCGGCTGCAACGCTAACGACGGTCGGGAAAATGTCGATCCCCGAGTTGCGTAAACGCGGCTATCCCGAGCATATGATTATCGGAACCCTCGCTGGTGCTGCGACGCTTGGTCTGATGATACCCCCGTCATTGACCCTGATCGTTTACGGCGTCTCGATCAACGAATCTGTTACCAAGCTGTTTATGGCGGGCATCATCCCCGGCCTTGTGTTGGCTAGTTTGTTCACGCTGTATATCATGGGTTGGCATTTCTTTAGCAAAGGGGAACGCCCGACACCTGAACCTCACATGAGCCTGGGAAAAATGATATCTGAAAGCCGCTTCCTGATCCCGGTGCTGGTTTTGGTGACCATCGTGATCGGGTCCATGTATATGGGCTATGCTACGGCCACAGAAGCGGCCGCCGTTGGTGTGATAGGTTCCCTCTCGCTTGCAGCCATACAACGCTCATTGAACTGGAAGACGTTCGTCGCCTCTCTGATGGGGGCCACGCGCACCTCGGCCATGATCGCGTTAATCCTGATGGGGGCGTCTTTCTTGTCCCTCTCGATGGGTTTTACCGGACTGCCGCGGGCCTTGGCTGCGTGGATTGACAGTATGAATCTGTCGCCGATTGTGTTGATCGCAGCACTGACGGTTTTCTACGTTATCCTTGGCATGTTCCTTGACGGTATTTCCTCTGTAGTTCTAACCATGGCGATTGTTGAACCGATGATCCGCCAAGCCGGAATCGATGTGATCTGGTTTGGTATCTTCATCGTTGTCGTTGTCGAAATGGCGCAAGTTACACCGCCTATCGGGTTTAACCTTTTCGTTCTGCAGGGAATGACCAAGCACGAAATTTCCTACATTTCGAAAACGGCACTTCCGATGGTGGGGATAATGCTGCTGATGGTGGTGATCTTGGTTGCCTTCCCTGAGCTTGCGACATGGTTGCCGGAAAACATTAGAAAAACTCCGTCAGGTTAAGGTTTGCGCAGACCATGCTTCGGGCGCTTGGCTTCTGTAGATATGTCGTTACTCGCGGGACATTTCCACTAACCTCCCAGCTTTGGGAAGAAGGAGATGTTCATGACCAAGGACCAACGCGAGGCACAAGATTGCCCAATTACTCTGATGACGGACAGCACAGTGCATTGGGCTACCGCCCACCAGCGCCGGAATCCATCATCTTGATAGACCGAAGGCCAATCATGCACTAACATTCAAACTGGACCA
>JBBWVU010000022.1:0-102914 GCA_050256375.1 Paracoccaceae bacterium
CGGGGAAGCGCATAGTTGGCTCGAAACCGAAGTTGGTGGTCTGGAACGAGGATTCACTGCGGTTCGAATTTCTGTAATACAAGCCGAAACCTGCGGACAGATTACGGTCGAACAATGCCGGTTCCGAAAAGCTAAGCGAGAACACTTGAGAGGTTTCCCCGTAACTAAGCTCTAGCGCGAAATCTTGACCACGGCCAAGGAAATTTCTTTCTGTAAGGTTAACAAGACCACTGACACCTGCATCAGAGGAATAGCCAATCGCAAAGCCCACAGTGCCGGTCGGCATGTCTTGGACTTCGACATTAACGATAACTTTTTCAGGTGAAAACCCTTCGCTGACAGAAACATCAGCTCGCCTAAAAATCCGCAGCGCCCGTAGTTTGTCTGCGGCAATCGCCATCTTTCGCGCATTGAATGCGTCTCCTTCGACGAAGTCAAACTGCCGACGGATGACCCGTTCAAGGGTGCCCGTATTGCCGACGATATCAATGCGCTCTACATAAGCGCGGCGGCCCGCCACAAGTTCAAAATCTACATCAACGGTCCGGTCCTCAGTAATTCGCGTATATTTCGGTGTTACACGCAAGAATGGCAACCCTTGGCGCACAGCAGCTATTTCAATCTTCTCGACGACTTCATCGACATCATTCGACGAATAGACGCGTCCTAACCGCAGCTTCACGAATTTTTGGAAATCGTCGGCATCTACACCATTGATCGACGAAGAGATGGACGCTTCGCCGAAGAAATACTTAAAACCTTCATTCAAAGTATGGGTAAGGAAGAAACCGCCACGGTCGGCCGAGAGTTCGTTAACAGAAGACAGCACCTCGAAATCAATGTAACCTTTGTTCTTATAGAACTCGGCAAGGTTTTGACGGTCCCGTGCGATTGAACCGGCATCCACCGTGTCCCCGCGCAGTAAGAACGACAGCATGTTGGTCTCGTTCGTCTCGACTACACCGCGCAATCTGCGATCTGAAAAGGCGGCATTCCCGACAAAACTAATTCGCTTAACGCCCGCCACGTCGGATTCCGTGATTTCGAAGATAAGGTTAACACGGCCTTCGGACACTTTAATGACTACAGGATTAACGGAAACGTCAACGCGCCCCTCTTGCGCATACAACTGAGCAATGATCTGGGCGTCAGATTGTGCTGTAAGGCGATTTAGGGGACGGCGTACTTGAGAACGAACGACGGATGCAAGACGGTCGTCTTTCAGAATTTCGTTTCCATCGAAAGCAATAATACTGATCGTAGGGTTTTCGACGACCTTAATAATCAGAGTGGAGCCGGAAACGACAAGTTCAACATCCTCGAACATACCCGAGTCATACAGGCGTCGCAGGACTTCGTTAATGTCGGCACCGGAAAGACTGCTGCCAAAACTAACGCCTGCAAAGTCTCGAATCGTCTGCGAAGGAATCAGATTGTTCCCCTGAACAAAGATCGAGGATATGACTGCCGAATAAGCTGGTGTCGCAATTACAGTCGTCGACAAAACCGGGGCTGCTAATGGCAAACTTAAGAAAATACTTGTAATACAAGATTTTACACTAAGTTTCGTACGTAATATAAGTTTCATACACAATCCGCCCATTTGGTTTTGCCAGCGCTATGCCGACCAGAAAAAACCGCTAAACATCACAATCGCATTAAATCGTTATATGTAACAAATACCATTAATAACAGCACCATGGCGAGACCTATTGACATGAAAGCCTGAATTGTTTTTTGCGCAGGCGGGCGTCCGCGTACAGCTTCGAATAAGTAAAACATCAGATGACCGCCATCCAACATCGGTATGGGAAACAAATTCAACATCCCGATGCCAGTTGAAATTACAGCGATGAACGAAATAAACTTGACAACACCTTGATTAACCGTCTCTTTTGACACGCTTGCGATTCCGATCGGCCCTTGAAGATTAGTCGGGCTAAGGTTGCCTAGGAACATGTGCCTGATACCGTTCAGCGAGCTTTCGATGTAATAATACGTTTGACGTATCCCAATATAGGCCGCGTTCCACGGTGTTGGCGCTTCGGTTGTCGGTAGAAATGCAAAGGCGCCATAGACTCCGATCATCACGCGTTCAGTAAACCCTCCGTCTCCGTCGGGGAACTCGCGTAATACAGGGGTTATGGGCAGTTCCAGATACGAACTATCACGCCAGATTTGCAAATTTATCTCTATATCAACGGAGTTGGCTACTATCTTTTGCAACTCTCCGAATGTCTTGATGCTTTTACCATCTGCAGCAACCACAAGGTCTCCGGCCTTTAGCCCCGCAAGGCTTGCAGCCGACAACGGATCAACCCCGTATACACCGGGGATCAGCAAATACGGAGCTGTCACCAGAAGTTGCGTGCCATCGCGCAAGACAAGAAGCTCCATATCACCCGGTGGGTCCATCGCCAGCGTAAATTCAACTACATCGCTGAATTTGTTAACGGTTTGGCCTTCTATTTCGAGGATTTCATCCCCGCTTTCAAGGCCATAGCTTGACTCCGGCATTTGAAATACCGTTCCGATTATGGCTTTTTCGGTCGAAATCCCCTGAAACAGAACTAGTCCGGCAAATATTACTGTCGCCAAAATGAAATTTGCAAACGGGCCAGCCGCCACCGTTAATGCCCGGAATATTAACCGCGCGGACGGGAAACTGCGGGCACGATCAGCTTCGGACATTTCATCCATTGCGTCCTGATCGATCTCACTAGCCGCGCCTCGATCCCCAAGAAACTTGACGTATCCACCAAGCGGTATAGCGGCCAACTGCCATTGCATCCCTCGTTTATCGATTCGCGACCATATTACCGGGCCAAATCCCAAACTGAATTTTTCAGCGTGAATGCCGCACCAACGCGCGACTATATAGTGGCCATATTCATGGACAAAGACGACAACGCCCAGAACCAGAACAAAGGCGATTACTGTTGAAATAAATCCGCCAAATACGGGAATTTGTGAAATGTATTCCATGAACCCTCCGCCCGATTACGCGGGTACCCAGTTAAAACCGCGCTCTCTGGCCTCTAAATCGATGGCCATGACCGCACTCAAACCGTCAAGACTGCTGCCCTTACCCGCTTTAATATGGAGGTCTTCCAACACCGATTCAACAAGCCGCGCCATATCCAGAAAGCCGATGTTGCCAGAAATAAACCGATCCAGCGCGGATTCCTTGGCGGCATTGAACACCGTCCCTGCAAGGCCGCCGATCTTTAAAACCCGTCGGGCCAAACGCAGCGCCGGAAATTGATCTTCATCAGGCGTAGCAAAATCAAGGTTTGCAATTGCGCCAAAATCTAACTTGTCCACTGGCAATGCGGGTCGATCGGGCCAGTTCAGTGCAAAACCTATCGCCCCGCGCATGTCGGGCGCTGCAAGCTGAGCGATGATCGAATAATCATTGTATTCGATCATAGAATGAATGATGGATTGCGGATGGATGATAACTTCGATTTGGTCGCTTCTGACACCGAATAGTTGCTTCGCCTCGATGACTTCCAGCGCTTTGTTAAACATAGTGGCCGAGTCAATCGAAATCCTCTGCCCCATATCCCAGTTTGGATGTGCCATCGCCTGCTCCAGTGTCGCGTCGGCCATCTGGCTCTTCGTCCAGTCGTTGAACGGCCCTCCGGATGCGGTCAGGATTATACGCGAGATATCGCCATTATTTCCGCCCGCCAATGCTTGAAAAATTGCGCAATGCTCACTGTCCACAGGAATGAGAATACAGCCGGATTCTGCACAGGTAACTTTCACCAGTTCCCCTGCACAAACGAGGCTTTCCTTGTTAGCTAGCGCAAGAATTCCCGCTTGTTTCGCCAGCCCCAGCGTTGGCGCAAGACCGGCTGATCCGACGATCGCAGACATGCCCCAATCAACAGATATATTGGCAGCAGCCACCACAGCATCTACGCCGGCCGTCGTACGAACACCAGTGCCCGCAAGCGCAGCTTCAAGATCTACCAAACGCGAGGCCTCCGCAGTGACTGCAACATCGGCCTTCAACTCAATCGCTTGCTGTGCCAACAGCGTGACGTTGTTAGCACCTGTCAGAACCTTGATGTCGTAGACCTCTGCTCCGCCCTGACGGCGCAACAAATCAACAGTATTGCATCCGACCGACCCTGTTGAGCCAAAGATGCTTACAGTTCGTCGCATTTAAGAAAGACCTTGGATTAAGGCAAATACCAACGCGGCCGCCATGACTCCGTCAAGGCGATCCAGCAGGCCGCCATGACCCGGGATTATATCACTGGAGTTCTTCACGTCTTTTTGACGCTTTAACCACGATTCCAGCAAGTCACCCAGTTGCGAGGCGATGGCAATTACGATGCTGATCACTAGCGAGCGCAAAACCGGTTCTGGCCCAAACCACCCCAACAACACGCCCGCGATCAAAGCTAAAACCCAGCCACCCATCGTTCCAGCCCATGTTTTTTTGGGACTGACGGCGGGCCACAGTTTTGGCCCACCAATGATACGCCCCGCGAAATAGCCACCGATATCGGTTAAGGCTACGATCAACACAACCCAAAATACATCGAACAGGCCGTGTTCCGGTGATAGGAAAATCATCAGCATCGCGGTCATGGATGCGCCAATATACAGCAGGCCCGACGACAACCAGAACCAGTTTTCATGATCACTCTTATACAATGCAGCCGCCCCGATGATCAGGGCTATGGCCCCGAAAACCCAACCATACGTGAACGTTGCATATACTGAAACAACGGCTGAACCGCCCATGATCGGAAGATCAATTTTGCCAAGAACGTCCTTGTGCCGCAGCATTTTGTGAAATTCCCACAGCAATACCAAAGCACCAAGGCCAATGAATCCGATCGCCCAGTATCCGCCCAGCCAGAAGGCCAGCACCGATATGGAGATCATTACAATGGCCGATAAAATACGTGTACCAAGGTCGAGAAATTTATTCGACTTACTGCTCATAATTTGTCCTGCCCACAGTACTCAAATTAGACTTGCATAATTTCTTGTTGCTTATTTTCCAGAGCCTTATCAATGTTGGCAATACCTGCATTGGTAAGTTCCTGAATCTCGTCATGCCACAGTTTCTGGTCATCCTCGCCCATGGAATCCTTAAGCTTCTTCAGGTGATCCATGCCGTCGCGCCGAACGTTACGCACAGCAATACGCGCATTTTCACTATATTGGCCAGCCAGCTTGGACAGCTCGCGGCGACGTTCTTCGTTAAGCTCGGGAATCGGCAAGCGCAATGTTGTACCATCCATCACCGGGTTCAAACCCAGACCGGATTGACGGATCGCCTTATCCACAACCGCAACCATCGTTTTGTCCCAAACGTTAACAGAAACCATGCGCGGCTCTGGCACGTTGATCGTGGCAACTTGGTTAATCGGAGTGGGAACACCATAAGCTTCGACCATGATCGCATCCAGCATCGACGCGGATGCCCTGCCTGTACGCAACGAATTAAAATCATGCTTCAGCTTATTCAGCGCCCCGGCCATGCGTTTTTCCAGATCGTCCAGATCAACGTCTTCGATTTCGTCAGACATATTTCGTCTCCTGCGGAATGTTTAACTAGGTTCTACGACGGTAAACTTGCCTTTACCATGCAAAATGCTGAGAAATCCGCCTGGCGCATCCAGCGAGAATACAATAATCGGCAAACCGTTATCTCGCGCCAGCGCAATCGCCGAAGCGTCCATAACCTTCAGGTTCTTTTGCAACACAGTGTCATACGTCACGCGTTCATAGTGCTTCGCGTTAGGGTTGGCTTTGGGGTCACTGTCGTAAATCCCGTCAACTTGCGTCGCTTTAAAGATCGCATCACATTTCATCTCTGAAGCGCGCAATGTTGCCGCGGTATCGGTCGTGAAATACGGGTTTCCTGTTCCCGCAGCAAAGATAATGACGCGTTTCTTTTCAAGGTGGCGAACGGCGCGACGGCGGATGTATGGCTCGCAAACCTGATCCATGGGAATGGCCGAGATCACCCGTGTGTGAATATCCAGCGCCTCAAGCGCGCCTTGCATGGCCAGCGCGTTCATCACAGTCGCAAGCATTCCCATATAGTCAGCAGTTGTGCGCTCCATCCCCTGTGCGCTACCTTGCAGACCGCGAAAGATGTTGCCACCGCCTATAACCAGACAAACTTCGACGCCACTGTCGCGGACTTTCTTGATTTCCTTCGCTATACGTTCGACGGTAGGTGGGTGCAGACCGAACTGCTGGTCTCCCATTAATGCCTCGCCCGAAATTTTCAATAACACACGGCTATACGGCGGTTTGGCTGAATTTTCTCCATCCGGCATCGCAAGAATCTCCTGTTTGTGATTTGGCGTAAGATGACGTAAAATGAGGGTGAATTCAATGGTAAATACAGACCTGATGGATGGACTATAATTGAACTACCAGACTATCTCATCGAAGTTGTCGCCCGCCAAATCTACACGGAGCAGCACCCTCCATCATCGTTTCCCCTGTGGGAGGATGCGGGCAAGGTTCCCAAAACCGGTTTTGAGGAAATGGCGCGAACGCAGTTGCTTGCCAAAGCCATGCAGCAAGACATTCAACGATAAAAAAGGGCGCTGCAACCTCTCGGATCGCAACGCCCTTAATTCTTAACTGGTGGGCAGTTTAGCCACCCATAGTTTTCGCAACTTCAGCCGCGAAATCTTCTTCAACTTTTTCGATGCCTTCGCCAACCTGAACGCGGGCAAATGCAACAACTTCGACGCCAGCGTCTTTTGCTGCCTGTGCAACTGTTATGTCAGGGTTCATAACGAATTTCTGGTTCAGAAGTGTAACCTCCTGGAAAAATTTCTTCATGCGACCTTTGATCATGCCCTGAATGATGTTGTCAGGCTTGCCGGATTCTTTAGCTTGCTCGGTCAGAACTTTTTCTTCGCGCGCTACAATATCCGCATCCATGTCAGCTTCAGACAAAGACGCAGGGTTTGTCGCAGCCACGTGCATAGCGATCTGCTTGGCAATACCGCTCTCGTCATTACCTTTAACAGCAACCAAAACACCAATCAGGCCAAGTCCGTCAGCAGCCGCGTTGTGAACGTATGCCGCAACCGAGTCGCCCTCGACACGCGCCATACGGCGAACTGACATGTTCTCACCGATTGTGCCGACTTTGGCGATAACAACGTCTGCAACAGACTTTCCGCCCATGTCAGCTGCATTCAGCGCCTCAACATCGGAAACGCCAAGCGCGACTTTCGTGATATCGGCAACCATGCCTTGGAATTCAGCGTTTTTAGCAACAAAGTCAGTTTCGGAGTTAACTTCAACAGCAACGCCAACGCCGCCTTCAACGGTAACGCCAACAAGGCCCTCAGCAGCCGTACGGTCCGATTTTTTAGCTGCTTTAGCCAAGCCTTTAGTGCGAAGCCAATCAACCGCGGCCTCCATGTCACCATTAGTTTCGACCAACGCTTTTTTCGCGTCCATCATGCCTGCGGCAGTTGCGTCGCGCAGTTCCTTAACCATTTTTGCAGTGATTGCCATCACAGCTCTCCTTAAGTATTTCGGCGCCGTAAGCGGATGGCTTAGGCGCAAGGGAAATTCAAATGTGCCTGCCGCTGGTTAAACAAGCGGCAGACCAGAACCAAATGCCTTACTAGGCGGCTGGTTTTTCTTCTTTGGCAGCAGGTGCTTCTTCGACTACAACTTCTTCAGCAATGGCTTCTTCAAGCGGTGCTTCTTCCATTGCGCCAAGATCAACGCCGGAAGCGCCAAGGTTGGCAGCCATTCCGTCAAGCGCTGCACGCGCGATTAGGTCGGTATAAAGTGCAATTGCTCGCGCCGCATCATCGTTACCCGGAATCGGGAAGTCGATGCCGACAGGATTGGAGTTGGAGTCAACAATAGCAATCACAGGGATCCCGAGTTTGTTGGCTTCAGCAATAGCCAGCGATTCTTTGTTTGTGTCGATAACAAACATGATATCAGGCGTGCCGCCCATTTCGCGGATACCACCAAGCGAAGCTTGCAGTTTGCCCTGCTCGCGAGTCATCTTTAGAAGCTCCTTCTTGGTTAGACCTTCAACACCGGTTTCCAGACGCTCGTCCAGATTCTTTAGGCGTGTGATCGACTTGGAAATTGTCTGCCAGTTTGTCAGAGTGCCACCCAACCAACGGTGGTTCATGTAATACTGTGCCGAACGTTCCGCCGCATCAGCGATACCTTTTTGTGCTTGGCGCTTCGTGCCAACAAACAAAATACGGCCGCCCTTGGCGGAAACAGCTTGAACAGCAGCAAGCGCTGCGTCGAGCATTGGAACAGTCTGTGTAAGATCCAGAATGTGGATGCCATTGCGCGAACCATAGATATAACGGTCCATGCGGGGATTCCAGCGGTGTGTCTGGTGACCAAAGTGAACGCCTGCTTCAAGCAACTGGCGCAATGTAAACTCGGGTAGAGCCATTGTAGTATACCTTTCCGGTTTAGCCTCAGCAGGGAGAAGGCGCCATATTGGCCCCAACCGGTGGACGCTCAAGGATTTCTCCCTCAAGAGCCGCGACCCCGCCTGTGGATTTCTAGTGAGGGCCAAATAGCGGAACCTCAGGCTGATTGCAAGCCCTACATTCCAGCATTTAAAGCACCAAAGGTATTCTGGCCCAAACGGTTCCGGCGGGCAAGAATCTTGTCAAGTTGTCTGGCCGCTGGATTTACCAAAGAGCCCAAAGTTGCGCCAGTCCAGTAGCTAGGAACAAAGCAGAAGTAACTATCTTGAACATCCCGAATGGAGCATCCGCAAGAGTTTTGCCGTAGTTCGATTCAGCCAACTCGGACAACATATCGGTTGACAGTGACTCTAACGAACCAATTGGGCCTTTTGTTCGAAGAACCCCAAGTACTGTGAACGTAATGATAATTGCTGCCATCGCCAGTTTATATTCGAAAATATCAGCAAAAGCGATGATCGCCATCGCTCCCAAAAGCCCGAACAAAAAAGTTCGAAGCGTGTTGCCGACAATGCCGGTATACATAGTAAACAAGGCAGTATGCGAATTCGCATCCATGGTCATATCCCCCTTTTTGTTTCGAAATCGCACCATAGTCCAGAAACGGTAATTTTCCAAACTGCGAGATAATCGGCGTGTTCACGCAAAGGATTGAAACATCGATCAGATGCCTTAAAAACGATTGCAGGACGGATATGTAAGGAAACCAGTATGACAAACAATCCAGAACCTCCGGTGCTGTGCATTGGCTCAGCTCTATGGGATATTATCGCTAGCTCGAGCCGCCCAATGAAACCCGGTGACGATGTGGTAGGTATTATCCGCCGCCGACCCGGCGGTGTGGCGCTGAACATAGCCATCGCGCTGGTAGAACGCGGGCAACCAGCCGCGCTATTGACCTCCATCGGCAACGACGCGCAAGGCAACGCACTCATTGATGAGCTGGTCGAGATCGGTGTCGATTGCAGCTATGTAACTCGTATCGATGACCCGACCGACAACTATTTAGCCATCGAGGAAACCGCTGGTGTAGTATTCGGGGCAATCGCCGATTGCGCTTCGTTAGAGAAAACCGGAGACAAAATACTTGATCCGGTCAGAAACGGGCAGCTCGCCGACAGTTCCGCACGCTGGCCGGGTTCGGTCATTATTGATGGAAATCTACCGGTTTCGACGCTCGAGTCCATCGCTGCCAACCATGACTTTGATGACGCACATGTCTCCTTTGTTCCCGCCAGTCCCGGTAAGGCTGAACGTTTGCGTGTTGCTTTGAAGGGGCAAAAAGGCACGCTGTTTGTTAACAAAACAGAGGCGGAGATACTTTGCGAGGCCACGTTCGAAACCAGTATTGAGGCATCCGAGAAACTCTGCGCGCTCGGGGCGTACCGCGCGGTTGTAACGGACGGTCCGAACCCAAGTGCGCTTTGTGACGAAAATGGATCGATCAGTGTGACCCCGCCACAAGTGGAGGCTAAAACAACAACAGGTGCGGGCGATGTTTTCCTCGCGACGTTCGTAGGTGCGGAAATAGCGTCGACAATGGCCGTGGATGAAATTATGGAGGCGGCAGTAAAAGCCGCCGCTGACCACGTAATGAAAGATACTTCATGAAGCTTCCAATCACCTATTCCACAGAAGTTATGGAGGCCATGGCCGCCGACGGGCCTATTGTGGCACTGGAATCAACCATCATCACGCATGGTATGCCCTACCCCCAAAACGTCGAAACCGCCCGAATGATTGAATCCGAACTTCGCGGTCTGAACGTGACTCCAGCAACCATCGCTATAATGGACGGGCAGATACACATCGGACTTTCTGACGCGCAACTCGAGGCATTGGCGCAAAGCAAAGACGTGATGAAACTGTCACGCGCCGATCTTGCCTTCGCCGTGGCCAACAACAAAACGGGTGCCACGACGGTGGCGGCGACAATGATCTGCGCCCACCTCGGCGGCATAAACGTTTTCGCAACAGGCGGCATCGGCGGTGTGCATCGTGGGGCCGAAGACACGTTCGACATATCCGCTGACCTAGAGGAACTGGCGAAAACGCCGATTATAGTCGTTGGTGCAGGCGCGAAGGCAATTCTTGACCTACCAAAAACGCTCGAAATTCTCGAAACACGCGGCGTTCCTGTCATAACATATGGTCAAGACGAACTTCCGGCCTTCTGGTCGCGCTCATCCGGCCTGCAGTCCCCGTTACGCGCCGATACACCTGCTGAAATCGCGGCAGCATTTACGATGCGCGAATCGCTAAACCTTGAGGGCGGCATGTTTGTGGCCAACCCGGTTCCCGTGAAAGATGAAATTCCCGTTAAGGAAATGGCCCCGATCGTTGAACAAGCAATCAGCGAGGCAAACGCCCAGAAAATTTCCGCAAAATCCGTAACCCCGTTCCTGCTGCAACGCATATTCGAGTTGACCGATGGGCGTTCGCTGGATTGCAACATTGCACTGGTCAAAAATAATGCGGTGCTCTCAGCGAAGATTGCAAAAGTACTTAAATCGTAGCTTGTTATTGTTCTTGTTAACGAGTCCGACTAAGTAACTGTAACAGAAACGGGGACGACATGGCGATTATGAAAAAGAAACCTGGAGACTCGGCATCTTCGCCAACGTTGTTGCAAAGGTTTAGGTCTATATTCTTCACCGGACTCATCGTTGTTGCGCCCGTCATCATCACAATCTATCTGATTTGGAGCATCGTCACATTCATCGACTCCCGCGTCGTTCCGCTGGTACCAGCCATTTACAACCCCAGCACCTATCTGGGACAGGATATTCCGGGCTTTGGTGTTGTTATATTCCTTCTATCTACCGCAATCATCGGCGCGTTAACCAAAGGGTTCTTAGGTCGTCAAGTCCTGCGCATCTGGGAGAACGTTATTGGTCGCACACCCGTCGTCCGTTCGGTGTACTCCGGATTGAAACAAATCGTCGAAACGGTTCTTAGCCAATCCAACGCCAATTTCCAGAACGCCTGCATGATCGAATACCCCCGCAAAGGGATCTGGGCCATTGCGTTTATATCGGCGCCGTCCAAGGGAGAGATCCTCTCCAAAACCGGAGAATCCGAGATGATGTCGGTATTCCTGCCAACAACGCCAAACCCGACCTCGGGATTTTTGCTGTTTGTGCCGCGTAAAGACGTCGTCATTCTGGACATGAGCGTCGAAGATGCCGCCAAACTTGTGATTTCCGCCGGACTGGTGAACCCGCCAAACGCAGCAGAAATTGCCGCGGGCAAAAAACCTGCACCAGCACCCTCAAAATGACCGGATTGGCGGCCGCCGCTTCCACCGGTTTTCTAACATCATTTGCGCTGATCCTTGCAATCGGGGCTCAAAACGCGTTGGTCCTTAAACACGGTATCCTGCGCCAACACGTATTCTGGGTCTGCTTTACATGCGCCGTTTCCGACGCTGTGCTGATCTCTGCCGGGGTTGCAGGCTTCGGCGTCATTGCAACCCAATTCCCACGCTTGCCTAATATGATGCAAATCGCTGGCGGTATATTCCTGATCTTCTACGGCGCTTCGCGTTTTTACGAGGCCTATAAAGGCAACCAACTGGAGCTAGCCAACTCCGCACCAACCAGACTGGGCCCAACCATTCTGATCACTCTGGCTTTGACGTGGTTGAACCCGCATGTATATCTCGACACTCTTGGCCTGCTCGGAGCCATCTCGACAGAATTCCCCTCTCAAACGGGCAAGCTTGCCTTTGGAACTGGGGCCGTCAGCGCCTCGTTCGTGTTTTTCTTTTCGCTTGGCTACGGCGCTAGATTTCTAGCGCCCATGTTACGAACGCCGCGCGCTTGGAAAATCTTGGACATACTGATCGGAGCGCTGATGTGGTACCTCGCCTACAAACTGATCTTCGATTAACGAATCGCGATTCGGATAGAATCAGTCTGAATCCGCAGCACAGACGCGCACCCGATCGACGCCTAATCCGTGGCATCTTTGCAACAACTTAATGCTTGATGGTTAATCTTTGATGTAACCACGGACGTTTAAACAACTTTTCCGAAGTTTTACCTTGGCAGCGTGGGTTTCCGTGCCTATGTTTAATATACTGCTCGATAGGTTTCTGCCTGTATGAAACCTGCCTCAATAACTTGCGCCCTCCTTGTGAGGGCGTTTTTTTGGTTAATGCAGCGACGTAATCCATAGAATAATCGCATCGTCCTGACTGGTTGAAATCACGTTGTGGCCCATCGAGGCATCATAATACGCGCTGTCCCCACGCTTCATTTCAACGGGTTCGTAGAACTCTGTGTAAAACGAGACAGTACCAGACAGCACATACATGAACTCTTCACCGTCATGTTTTACCCAGCCATCGAACTCGTCGGTTGTTCGTGCCCGAACCGTTGCCCGATACGGCATCATCTGTTTTTGTGACAAATCGGTGGCCAACATTTCATGCTCATAGGTGGCGGTAACCAATGGCTTGCCCTCACCCGCGCGGGTGATTGAGCGTCGTGCCAAAATCTTGTCACTGCGAGGGGCTGTGAAAAGCTGTGGGATCGTGATGTTCATCCCGCTCGCCAACTTCCGAACTGCCTCAAAGGTTGGAGACATCTGTCCGTTCTCGATTTTGGACAAGGTTGAACGCGCCAAACCAACCTGTCGTGCAGTCTGTTCTAATGTCCAGCCCCGCGCTTTTCGCAATTCGCGCACACGTTCTCCGAGGTCCAGCGGGCTTGCCGGTTCGGCATCCCTGCCCTCACGCGCAATTGTTAAAACACTCGGTTTGTTAGCTTGCATTGGTCACCCTTGAACAATATCTACCTTGTAATACGCGATGATTTGCCTGAGGCGCAAGAAGGACGACAATAAAATGACAACTTTGGACATAATTTCAGACCCGATCTGCCCGTGGTGTTATATCGGCAAGGCAAAATTAGACCGCGCCCTAGAGGCCGCACCCGGCCATCAGTTTGAAATAAACTGGAAACCGTTCCAGCTTAATCCTGACATGCCAGCCGAAGGTATGGACCGTCGCGAGTATCTGGAATGGAAGTTCGGAGGCCGCGAAGGTGCTATCAGGGTCTACGGCCAAATTGCCAAAACCGCCGAAGAAACCGGTTTGGACATCGCCTTCGACAAAATCAAACGCACGCCGAACACCTTGAACGCGCACCGCCTGATCCTGTGGGCGCGGGTGGAAGGCAAGCAATCGCAAGCCGTATCGCAGCTGTTCCACTGCTATTTTCGTGAGGGGCAGGATATTTCCGACATCGACGTTTTGGTGGACGTGGCCACAACTGTGGGCATGAATGGCGAAATGGTTCGCCGCCTTCTGGAAGGCGAATCTGATCTGGCCGAAACCATCGCTGAAGATAAGAAAGCACGCGAAATGGGAGTTCAGGGTGTGCCTTGCTTCATCATCGGCGCAAGTTACGCAGTCAGCGGTGCGCAAAACACCGAGACGTGGGCTAATATAATCGCTGAAATTACCGAGAAATCTAAAGTCTAATCTGCCAACTTTTTCTGCCGCGCCGCGCGAAGTTGCGCGAAATCATCCCCGGCGTGATAGCTAGAGCGCGTTAACGGCGTCGCTGAAACCATTAAAAAACCCTTACCAAAGGCGGCTTTCTCGTAGGATTTGAATTCGTCAGGGTCCACAAACCGTTCCACCACGTGATGCTTGGGCGTTGGCTGCAAGTATTGACCAACTGTTAAAAAATCCACGTCCGCAGCGCGCATATCGTCCATCACCTGCAAAACCCCTTGGCGATCTTCACCAAGGCCTACCATGATGCCGGATTTGGTAAACATGCCCGGATCCAATTCCTTAACCCGCTGCAACAGGCGCAAAGACGCAAAATACCGCGCGCCGGGGCGTACCACCGGATACAGACCGGGAACGGTTTCAAGGTTGTGGTTGAACACATCTGGTTTGGCCTCGACAACAGTTTCCAGCGCATCGGGTCCGCATTTCAGGAAGTCAGGCGTCAGAACCTCTATCGTTGTATCTGGTGCCTTGCGGCGAATGGCACGGATCGTCTGGGCAATATGCTCGGCCCCTCCATCGGCGAGATCATCGCGGTCCACAGACGTAATCACCACATGCTTAAGCCCCAGCTTTTCAACCGCAACGGCCACCCGACCGGGTTCAAATACATCCAGCGCATCGGGCCGCCCCGTCGCGATATTACAGAACGAGCACCCGCGTGTGCATATCTCGCCCATAATCATCATCGTGGCGTGTCCCAGCGACCAGCATTCGCCCACATTCGGGCAACCAGCCTCTTCACACACAGTCGTCAGATTGTTGTTTTTCAAAATTTCCCGCGTTGCCTTATACCCAGCAGAATTGGGCGCTTTGACACGTATCCAGCTTGGCTTACGCAAGATCGGCGTGTCCGCCTTATGCGCCTTTTCAGGATGACGTTGTGCTTTATCTTTAAGATCGCGCGTGGACATATGGCCCCCTAACATTCCGTTATACTGCCGATTTACCTTAAAATCGCGGGCGTGTCTGCATAGAAACACGCCCCGAATGGCAGCATTGCCTTATGCACATAGTTAATTATCCAGCCGACGCAACCGGCGCACCAGACTTGATGTATCCCAACGGTTACCACCCATATTCTGAACATCCTTATAGAACTGGTCGATTTGCGCCGTCACAGGTAAAGACGCGCCGTTATTGTTGGCCTCGCCCAGACAAATCCCCAGATCCTTACGCATCCAGTCAACGGCAAAACCGAGTTCGAATTCATCGTCCAGCATCGTATTACCACGGTTTTCCATCTGCCAGCTTCCCGCAGCACCCTTGGAAATTACGTCCAAAACCCGTTTTCCATCCAGGCCCGCCTTTTGAGCAAAGTGTATTCCTTCGGCCAAGCCTTGCAACAAACCTGCAATGCAAATTTGGTTAACCATTTTGGTCAATTGTCCTGCGCCGCTTTTGCCCATCAATAGGCATGACTTGGCGAATGCATCCAACAGTGGCTCAACCCGCGCAAAAGGCACTTCTTCGCCGCCACACATTACCGTCAAAACACCGTTCTCGGCTCCAGCTTGGCCGCCAGAAACTGGCGCATCAATGAAATCAAAACCCGCCGATTGCGCCAGATCGTAAAGTTCGCGCGCAACCTCGGCGGAGGCTGTCGTGTGATCCACAAACACAGTGCCTGAATCCATCGCAGCAAACGCGCCACCTTCGCCCACAGTAATACTGCGCAGATCGTCGTCGTTCCCCACGCAAGCGAAAACCACCTCGGCCTCGCTTGCTGCGTCGGCCGGAGTCGCCGAGAACGCTCCGCCATGTTCTGTCACCCATTTCTCGGCCTTGGCCGTGGTGCGATTGTAAACCGTCACCTCATGTCCCGCCGCCTGCAAATGTCCGGCCATGGGATAGCCCATCACGCCCAGACCCAAAAATGAAACTTTAGCCATGTTTCCTCCAATAATTTTGTTGAGTTCCGTTGTTATGTTTTTAGTGGCCTGCTATCCACACAGGGTCAAGCTTATTGCTGAGGGAAAGCGAATGATAACTATATTTCGATGGATGATGTGGGGTTTGATAATCGTTTTTGCACTGATTCTGCTTGTCGGTGGTGGTGTGTATTATCTGGCTTCCCGCTCGTTGCCCGATTATGACATGGACTGGCAAGTGCGCGGACTAAATGGCCCTGTTGAAATCGTACGCGACACCTACGCCATTCCGCATATTTTTGCGACCACTGACACTGACGTGCTGTTCGGCCTTGGTTTCAGTCACGCACAAGACCGCTTATGGCAAATGACGCTAAAGCGCCGCACAGTTCAAGGACGACTAGCCGAGGCTTTCGGCCCCGGCGCTTTGCCAACCGACGAATATATGCGTGCGCTGGACCTGTATAACATCTCGCAAAAGGCCGTATCTTATCAGTCGCCCGAAACGATCCTTATGCTCGAAGCATATTCTGCCGGCGTGAACGCTTGGATAACCGCCATCGCGACCGAAGCTCTGGGCCGCGGCGCCCCGCAGTTCTTCATCGCTCCCAACCAGATCGCCCCTTGGCGCCCTGCCGATTCCATTGCCTTGTCGAAACTGTTGGCCTTGCAATTGTCCGACCAAGCCAGCCGAGAAATCCTGCGCGCTCGTCTATCCCTCGTTTTACCGCCCCAGCGCCTCGCCGACATCTATCCCGAAGATACTGGCATGGCCGCAATGGCCGCACCCGAGTTCGCCAGCTTGTTCCCCGAGACGCCAACTGATATCGCAGCTGCCGAGCCCTATGCGCTCGACCCTCTGTCCCCCATCGACCTGACAGGCGCATCGAATGCCTGGGCGGCCATGGGATCGCGTTCAGCAAGCGGCCTACCGTTGCTGGCCACCGATCCGCATCTGTCGCTGCAAGCGCCAGGCTATTGGATGCTTGCGCGGCTTGAATTTTCCGACGGTGGTGCAATTGGCGGGACGATCCCCGGCATTCCCGGTATTTTGGTCGGCCGTAACGCCGATATCGGTTGGGGTATGACCGCCAGCTATCTGGATGATCAAGATATTGTCGTCGAACAACTGAACCCGCAAAACGCAGACGAATATCTGACCGGGGATGGGTTTGTCCCGTTCGAAACCCGTGACATCCTGATCGGCATCAAAGATCAGGTATCTGTGCCCCGCCGCCTGCGCTGGAGCCGTAACGGTCCCGTCCTTCCCGGGCACCGCCTGAACCTTGCTGCGATCACACCTGCAGGGCATGTGGCGACTTTGTCTTGGACGGCGCTAAACGAAAATGATCGCTCCATTGGTTCAGTTCTGAACCTTATGCGCCAACACACCGTCGATGATGCGGTCGAGGTTATTGCCGATATCATTGCCCCTAGCAATAATTTCATACTGGCCGACAAAAACGATATTGTTCTAGTGACCGGCGGTCTTATCCCAAAGCGTAATCCCGACCACCCGACACAAGGCCGGATGCCCACGCCGGGTTGGATCGACGCTAGCGTTTGGCAAGGGTTTTTCCCGTTTGAAGAGAATCCGTACGTTAAGAATCCTGACAGCGGTATAGTCGTTAACACCAACAACAAAATCGTCGAACAACCCTTCCCGCAGCATTTCAGCTTTGAATGGGGCGACACCCAACGAATTGAGCGTGCGACTGATCTTTTGAACTCTCGCGAGTTTCATACCCTTAACAGTTTTATCGAGATCCAGACCGACACTATTTCCATCACAGCACGCAATCTGCTGCCCCTTATCGCTCGGGATCTGTGGTGGACAGGACAACCAGCCGCCACCGACACGTTTGAGCGGCGGCGACAAGAAGCGCTGGAGCTGTTGGCCAATTGGAACGGCGAAATGGGCGAGCACGACCCCGAACCTCTTATCTACGCCGCTTGGGTGCAAACGCTGCAAAAAAGGTTAATAGTTGATGAACTCGGAAACCTTTCCAAAGAGTTAACACGCCTGAAGCCGGACTTCATCGAGTCAGTATTTCGCAACGAAAACGGTGCTGAAAGCTGGTGTGACATCCAGCAAACCACCCGCGTCGAAACCTGTCAGCAGATGGCCGAACTGTCTCTGGACGAGGCATTACTACGACTTGAAGAAACCTACGGCAAAAACATTGCTCGCTGGCGGTGGGGGACGGCACACCAAGCCTTGCACACGGCGCCCGTATTGGGACGCATCCCGTTTGTGTCATGGTTTGCAAACATTCGTCAGGAAACACCGGGCGGCGACAACACGTTGCTTCGTGGTATGTCGCGCGGCACAGGAAGCGCTCCGTTCACCAACGTGCATGCCAGCGGATTCAGGGCGGTGTATGATTTCTCGAATCTCGACAGTTCTGTCATGATGATCGCCACTGGCCAGTCCGGTCATTTGCTGTCACCGCACTACGATGATCTAGCGGCCCTGTGGCGGCGCGGAGAATACATCCCGATGTCGCTTGACCCCGAAGTCGCTCGCGGCGGCGGCGTAGGCATCACTAATTTGTTGCCCTAATCGACGAAGGCCTTTTCGATAACAAACTGGCCGGGTTCAGAGTTGGACCCCTCCTCCATGCCTGCGTCCTCGCAAATCTGTTTATGGTCCTTCAGCATCGCCATTGACCCACAGATCATAACGCGATCGGTTTCAGGGTGCAGCGCCGAACCTGTGGCCGCAGCAAAACGCCCATCCTTCAACCAATCAGTCATACGGCCCATATTGTTGGATTTCTCGCGCGTCGTGGTGCCGATATAAGTCAGCTTGTCGCCGACGACTTCGGACAGCAATGCGTCATTTTTAATTTCGCCGATCAGCGCCTTGCCATAGGCCAGTTCATTAACGTCGCGACAAGTTTGCGCCAAAACAACCTGTTCGAATTTTTCGTAGGTTTCCGGGTCGCGAATGGTGCTGGCGAAAGGCGCAATCCCTGTTCCTGTCGAAAACAACAGCAAACGTTTACCAGATATTAACGCATCATGTACCAAAGTGCCGACGGGTTTGGGTCGAATGACAATTTCATCGTCAATTTGTATGTTTTGTAGACGAGAAGTTAACGGACCGTCTGCAACCTTAATCGAATAGAACTCTAACTCCTCGGCCCAATTGGGCGAGGCAATCGAATACGCCCGCAACAACGGCTTGTTACCATTCTCAAGCCCGAGCATGGCAAATTCGCCCGAGCGAAACCGGAACGCGTCAGGCCGCTTGCAGGTGAAGCTAAAAGTCTTGTCGGTGTAATGCTTAACCGATGTAACTTTCAAAAATGCCACGCCTCGATAGGCTTTTGGTCGCTCGTCCGACATGAATAAATCCTTAATCAATCATTAAGCGCCGTATAACGCCGGGAATGCACGGAATATACCCCTTTTTTGCAGCTTCCGTTGACCTCGGCCAATTTCCCGTTTATTGAACACCCTTATGAAAGGGTAACAATACGGTTGCCCGTGCCGCGATGGACTATGCGGCATTAATAAACGCCGCAACCAACGGATAAACATGACTTCTTTTAATGATCTCGGGCTTGACCCGAAAGTTCTTAAGGCCGTAGCCGAAACAGGTTACGAAACCCCTACCCCAATTCAGGCCGAGGCCATCCCGCACGCTTTGCAAGGCAGGGACGTGCTTGGCATCGCGCAGACGGGCACGGGCAAAACAGCGTCCTTCACGCTGCCTATGATCACAATGCTGGGCAAAGGGCGTGCACGGGCGCGTATGCCCCGCTCGCTGGTGCTCTGTCCTACACGGGAACTGGCCGCGCAGGTTGCCGAGAATTTCGAAACTTACGCCAAACACGTTAAGCTTTCGATGGCGCTGCTTATTGGCGGTGTTAGCTTCAAGGATCAGGATCGCTTGATCGACCGGGGCGTTGACGTGCTGATTGCAACACCGGGCCGATTGCTCGACCATTTCGAACGTGGTAAATTGATGCTTAACGGCGTTCAAATCATGGTAATCGACGAGGCTGACCGGATGCTCGATATGGGATTCATCCCTGACATCGAGCGTATATTCAAGATGACACCATTCACCCGTCAAACATTGTTCTTCTCGGCGACGATGGCCCCTGAAATCACCCGTATCACCGAAGAATTCCTTCACAACCCTGTGCGTGTCGAGGTTGCCCGGCAGGCGACAACTTCCGAGACGATCACGCAGGCGGTTTGTATGCACACGCCGTCCCGTAAAGATCAGGCACCCAAAGAAAAACGCGACCTACTGCGGACGCTGATTACTGGCGAAGGGGATACGTTAACCAATGCGATCATCTTCTGTAATCGCAAGCGAGACGTTGATATTGTTGCTAAATCGTTAAAGAAACACGGCCTCGATGCGGCCCCGATCCACGGTGATCTGGACCAGTCCTTGCGCACGAAAATCCTTACCAGTTTTCGCGATGGTGAATTGAAGCTGCTGATTGCCTCGGATGTAGCCGCGCGTGGTTTGGATATTCCAAACGTAAGCCATGTGTTTAATTTCGATGTTCCTATCCACTCGGAAGATTACGTTCACCGCATTGGCCGGACAGGTCGTGCGGGCCGTGAAGGCAAGGCGATAACCCTTTGTTTACCTTTCGAAGCTAAATATCTTAGCGCGATTGAAGATCTTATTAAAAACGAAGTCCCACGTATGGATAATCCGCTGACCTCCGGCACTGAAAAACAGCTGGCCGAGGATAAACCCTCGCGACATCGCAAACCGAAGTCGCAAACGCAGGCCCCAACGAATGAAGTCGTGGTCGAGGTTCCTAAAAAACTCGAACCTAAATCTGAAGCTCCAACGCCCGAGAATACACGTTCGGACAATCAGCTTTCTGACAACCAGCGTTCCGATAACCGTTCGAACAATTCACAGCGCAACCAGCGTGGCCGCGGACGCGGACGTGGGCGCAATGAAGGCAACGGCGTTTTGGGTATGGGTCATCACGTTCCCGCCTTCATGCTGCGTGATTTCCGCATCGTTCCCGAGGTGGCAGCACCGGTTGAAGTAACCGAAGAAGCGATCGCCGAGGTTGAGGATCAGGTTGAAGCGACTGTTGTTGAACCAGTCGAGGCCGTCGCAGTAGAGGCAGTGGTCGAGGAAAAACCCAAAAAGCCGCGCCGTCGTCGTGTACCCAAGAAGATTGAAGAACCTAAACCAGATGCTTCGTCGGACGAGACACCAGCTGAAACGGTCGAGCCGGAAGCGAAAGATGAAGCGCCCGAGAAAAAGCCTGCGAAGAAACCTCGCAAGCGTCGGGTTGCAAAGAAAAAGGTAGAAGCGCCAGCGGAAGAAACTGTCGCGACGCCTTCGGATGAAGAAAAACCCGAATAAAAGGTTACCGATCTATTAAAAAAGGCCTCGCAATCAACGCGAGGCCTTTTTCGTTTATTCCGCTACCAAACGGTTAATAAGAACGGTGCAAACCGGTTTTTTTCCGACGATATCCTTGCAAATCTGGTTCGATATCCGCCCGACGAGCGACTCGACACCTTCATCACTATTTAACGTTTTGCGGTTAGCAGTGGCCAAACCTTTGTCGATTGCCTCTTCCAATTGACCCTGAAGCCCGCGAGAAACTCGCGGATCATCCGGCAGGCCGATGGTTTCGACCCAGACCCCGTCAATCATGGAACCGTCTTCTTCCAGCACTAGCGACACTACAACATGCCCGCGAAGCGCCATCTGAATACGTTCCCGAACGATCCCGTCAAGCGCGCCGATCAGTTGTTTGCCGTCCAGATACGTGCGGCCTGTCTCGATATGTTCGACGACCTTGGGTTTTCGCGTCAGATCCAGCATGGAGCCGTTCGGCACTATCATTGCTGCGTTTCCGTTACTTTGAACCAACTCGGCATGCTCACGCAAATGCCGGTATTGACCGTGCATGGGCACAACCACGTCGGCCTTCATCAGCGCATGCATCTGTTCAAGATCAGGGCGGTTAGCGTGACCCGAAACGTGATAACGGCCGTCGGTGTCGTCAATAACGGTCACGCCTTTTTCGGCCATCTGGTTAAGGATATACGCGACGGAATTCTCGTTGCCCGGAATGGTTTTCGAGGAGAACAAGAACGTATCGCCCTTTTTCAGCTCCAGCCCACGATACTTGCCACGCGCCAGACCAGCCGTCGCCGCGCGACGTTCGCCTTGCGAACCGGTGGCCAGCACGAACATCTGGTCACGAGGAATGCTTCCGGAATCTTCGAGATCCACGATTGGCGGGAAGTTTTCCAGTACGCCCGTCGCAAATGCCGTCGAGATCATTGTATCCATTGCCCGCCCGACAACCACAACCGAGCGACCTTGATCGGTCGCCGCTTGCGCCAGAGTCTTAAGACGCGCTACGTTGGAACCAAAGGTGGTAGCAAACACCATCCCTTTAGCTGTAGCCATTAGTTCATTGATATCTTTAGATATATCCGCCTCTGACCTTCCCACACCTGTGGAAAAAACGTTGGTGGAATCGCAGATTAACGCTTTAACGCCGCCTTGGGCAATATCGGCCAACATGACGGGATCAAACGGCTCACCCACAAGCGGAGTCGGGTCGGTTTTAAAGTCGCCCGTATGCACAATGCGACCCGCAGGGGTGTCGATAACCAGGCCGGATGCCTCGGGGATCGAGTGCGCGATTGGAATGAAACCAACCTTAAACGGTCCAATGTCCACCTGCGCAGGCCAGACCGGAACCACGTTAACCATGTCAGGGTCATGCCCTGCCCGTTCCATCTTGTTATTTGCGATGGCGGCAGTGAATTTCCGTGCATAGATCGGCGCTTGAAGTTTTGCATGCAACAATCCGACCGCACCAATGTGATCCTCGTGTGCGTGGGTGATGATCACCCCGTCCAGACGATCCGCCCGCGCGATGATGTAGGACGCATCGGCCATAATCAGGTCAACGCCCGGTGTGCTGTCCATGTCGGGGAATGTCACGCCGACATCCACCAGAATATAGCGTTCATTGTCTTTCGGGCCGTATCCGTACAGATACATGTTCATCCCGATTTCACCCGCCCCACCGAGGGGAAGGTAGATCAAACGATCTTTTTTACTCATTTAGTTTACTTTCTGTTTAACTCTGCGATCAACACGAGTCCGTGGATCGTCAAATCTGTATTAATAATTTCGAGGGTTTTTAAGTCCTGCGCAAACAAGGTGGACAATCCACCGGTTCCAACGACTTTCATTTTCGTGCCGCGTTCGTCCATTATGCGCTTACATAGGCCTTCGATCAGTGAAATGTAACCCCAGTAAATGCCAGATTGCATACATGCCACCGTGTCAGTGCCGATAATCTTGTCAGGTTTGGACACGTCTATGTGTGGCAGGGCCGCTGCAACTTCGTGCATCGCCCTTAACGAAAGGTTAACTCCGGGCGCGATTATTCCGCCTTCATAGGCCCCGTCCTCGCCCACTACGTCAAAATTTGTGGCCGTGCCGAAGTCAACGACGATGACGTTACCGCCGTAAAGATTGTAGGCGGCGACTGTATTTGCAAGGCGATCCGGTCCGATGCCAGTGTCGGCATCAACGCGGATTGGCACGCCCAGCTCGACCTCGTTACGGCGAACGACGATGGGGCGGCAGTTGAAATAGCGGTCGGAAAGGACGCGCAGATTGAAAACTACGCGTGGAACGGTCGAGCAAATTATGACTTCGTTAATTGTCTGAGTGATGTCTTCATGTTCCATTAACCTTTGCAACCAAACGAAATACTCGTCGGCAGTTCGGCGGTAATCGGAGGAACAGCGCCATTCAGTGACTATCTTTTCACCGTCGTGTAGCGCGAACACCGCGTTCGTATTTCCAACATCAATCGCGAGCAGCATGGTTAGCCCTCCGTTCCGAAATAAATATCGGCCGCTGGCAAATGCAGCAAACCTTTCGAAGTTCTTAAGACAATTGCCCCTGTCTCGTCCACTGTTTCGAATGTCCCCACCTCGGTGCGGTCTATTAACTTTGCGGTAATAACTTCGCCAAGGCGGGTCGCGTGTTGCAACCAAGCGGTGCGGATCGGGGCAAATCCGTATTGCTGAAACTGACTTTCCCAACGTGCAAACGCAGCGGCAAGCGGGGTCAGAAAATCCACGGGGTCGATTTTTGTGCCGATGACCGAACTTAGGTTGATCGGGGCAATTGCGCCGGGTTCAATATATTCCGCGTCAGGCTCGCTAGTCAGATTAACGCCGATCCCGATGCAAAGGTAGGAACCCGAAGCATCCATGCCGCCTTCAAGGAGTATGCCTGCGAGTTTACGATTGTTTAACAAAACGTCGTTAGGCCATTTTAACGTGAAAATATCTTCGCGGCCACAAATCTCAACCAAGGCTTCGCGTAGTGCCAATGCGGCGATGAAGGAACGCAATGCCGCTTGTTCCGATCCACCTTCGGGGCGTATCAGCAACGAGGCGGAGAAGTTTCCCTCGCCGCTGTCCCATGGCCGTCCACGCCGTGCGCGGCTTTGGGTTTGCTCGCGGGTCAGGAACCATTTTGGGCCGCGCAGCCCTTCGGCTGCATGGCGGATGGCCTCGGCGTTGGTGCTACCGAGCGTCTCGTATATCGCGCAGTCAACACCTTCGGGCCAGAGGTTCATGGTTAATTAAGCAACGTTGCAGCAGCCATTCCAGCAATTGACTCGACGCCGAAAAGGTTAACGATACCAACTACCATCGCGCTCGACGATCCACCAAGGAGTACCCAGTGCAGCGCGGACATTTTTCCGTTCAGCGCGTCGCCTTCTTCGCCGAAGTACATAATGTATACGATCCGCAGATAGTAATACGCCCCGATTACCGACGCGATTACGCCTGCAATTGCCAACCACATTAAGCCTGCGTTAACGGCAGCGGTCAGAACATAGAATTTGGCGAAGAACCCGACCATGGGTGGCAATCCGGCAAGGCTAAACATCAGCACCGATAGCGCCAAAGCGCGAGCGGGAGATACTCGTGAATACATGTTCAAGGATTTTATGTCAGTGATGGGACGGCCATCGCGTTCCATGTTCAGAATAAAAGCGAATACGCCGACGTTGGTGGTGACGTATACGGCCATATAAATCAGCAAACTTTGCACGCCTTCTTCGGAACCAGCAGCCAAACCCATCAAGGCAAATCCCATGTGGGCGATTGACGAGTATGCCATCAGGCGTTTGATGTTCTTTTGTCCGATCGCAGCGATCGAACCAAGAAAAACCGATGCAATCGACAGGAAGATCAGAATTTGCTGCCAGTCAGCAACCGCTGCGCCGAAGGCGTCGTGTAAAAGGCGCGCCATCATGCCTGCCGCTGCCATTTTGGGCGCGGTGGCAAAGAAGCCTGTTACGGGTGTTGGTGAACCCTCATAAACGTCGGGGGTCCACATGTGGAACGGTGCCGCGGACACTTTGAACGCCATGCCTGTGACCAGGAAGACCATGCCGAACAGCAGGCCAAGGGACATGCCTTCGGTCTCAACAACCGACGAGATGCCAGTGAACACAGTGGTGCCCGTATAGCCGTAAACCAGCGACGCTCCATAAAGCAGAAGGCCTGACGAGAGCGCGCCCAACACGAAGTATTTCAACCCGGCCTCGGAAGATCGCAAGCTGTCACGGCGGAAAGCGGCGATTACGTACAGTGACAGGGATTGCAGCTCCAACCCCATATACAGCGTCATCAGGTCGCCAGCGGAGACCATAATCATCATACCTATCGTGGCCAGTACGATCAGGACGGGGAATTCGAATTTTAATAGACTATTCTTATGCAGATAATCTTTGGACAGGAACAGCATTGCCCCCGCGCCCCAGAGGATCACAACTTTGGCAAAGCGGGCAAAGCCATCGTTTACAATGCTGCCGTTGAAGGCAGTTTCCATCCCTACGGGTGCCATGCCAATCCATGCACCGATTCCCACGAAACTAAGAGCAGTTACCAAAAGGACCAGACTAGACGCGACCTCTTGTTTATTAGACCAGACACCGAACATCAGGGCTGCCATCGCATAGACCGCCAGCAGCAGCTCGGGGAGGATTACGGAAATATCGTTGCTTAACATATCTTCACCCGATCAGTGGCTTGGGGCGGCGGTTTGAGCCGCGCCAACAACAGTTTCAAAATTAAGCACCAGCGCCTCGACCGAGGGGCCGATGATGTCCAGAACCAGTGCTGGATAAATACCCAGAAGCAGCGTGAACAGAATCAGCGGAGCCATTACCAGCTTTTCTCGCGTGTCCATGTCGGGAATGCCCTTCAAGCTTTCCTTGATGAGGTCACCGAAAATCACCCTACGATAGAGGAACAGTGCATATGCAGCGGACAGGATAACGCCGAAGGTCGCGCCGAACGCAACCCAGGTGTTGACCTTGAACACAGCGACCAGCGTCAGGAACTCGCCAATAAAGCCGGAAGTGCCTGGAAGGCCGACGTTTGCCATTGTAAACAACATGAAGATCATTGCGTAAACCGGCATGCGGATGGCGAGGCCACCGTATGCTTCGATGTCGCGGGTGTGCATACGGTCATAGATAATGCCGACCGACAGGAACAACGCGCCAGAGATAAAGCCGTGGCTGATCATCTGGAAAATCGCGCCATCAATGCCTTGTTGGTTGAACGCAAAGATACCCATGGTTACGAAACCCATGTGCGCAACCGAAGAATAGGCGACCAGCTTTTTCATATCAGTTTGCGCAAGTGCAATCAGTGAGGTCAGGATGATCGCGGCCACAGACAAGAAAAATACGAAGTTCTGCATAATATCCGAGGCCACAGGAAACATCGGCAGGCTGAACCGCAGGAAGCCGTAGCCACCCATTTTGATCAGGATTGCTGCCAGAACAACAGAGCCAGCCGTGGGTGCCTGAACGTGCGCGTCCGGAAGCCATGTGTGAACGGGCCACATCGGCATTTTCACTGCGAAGGACGCAAAGAACGCCAACCACATGAGGGTCTGGGCGCCGCCAACGATCTGGAAACCGAGTACTGAAATGTTTCCGGACGAGAACTCGTGGTTCAGCAGTTTCACGATGTCTGTTGTGCCAGCATCATACGACATCGCGATCATAGCGATCAGCATCAGAACCGAACCGAGCAGTGTATAAAGAAAGAACTTGAATGCCGCGTAGATTTTTTCTTTTCCACCCCAGATACCAATAATCAGGAACATCGGGATAAGGCCAGCCTCAAAGAACACGTAGAACAGTACGAGGTCCAGCGACAGGAATACTCCGATCATCAGCGTTTCCAGCACTAGGAAAGCGATCATGTATTCCTTGACGCGGTGCTCGACCTTCCAACTTGCGCCGATAACGATTGGCATCATGAAGGTCGTCAGCATCACGAACAGAATGCTGATGCCGTCCACGCCCATTTTGTAGGTCAGGCCGCCAAGCCATTCGGCCTCTTCGACCATCTGAAAGCCTGTGTTGGACGGGTCAAACCCTTGGAAAATAAACAGGGAGGCAATGAACGTTGCACCGGTTGCAAATAGCGCAAGAAGTTTAGCATTTTTCACGGCCATTTCGTCGTCGCCGCGCAGGAAGAACATCAGGACAATCGCGCCGAATAGCGGCAGGAAGGTGACGATGGAAAGAAGGTTATCCATATTAGTGCGCCCCTCCGAAAATGGCGAACCATGATAGTATGCCTACAACCCCGAGGATCATCGCGAACGCATAGTGATAGAGATACCCCGACTGGGCCTTACTGGCCTTGCGTGTCAGGTAAGGGATGAAGCCCATGGCGATACCGTTGATTGTGCCGTCGATAACGCTGCCGTCCAGCTTCTTCCAAAGGAAATGGCCAAGTCGTTTAGCGGGGTTCACTAACAAGAAGTCGTAAACCTCGTCAAAGTACCATTTGTTAAGCAGGAACTTGTAAAGGCCCGGGTTTCGCGTTGCCAAGGCCTTCGGGAAGGACGCGTTGACCATATAGAAATAATACGACACGAGGAAGCCGCCGAGCATCGCAAGGAACGGAGCAACCTTGACCCAGTTCGATACGTCATGCGCATCATGCAACACGGTGTTGGTATCGTGGTTGTTGTAAACTGCAACGGAGAACCATTCAGTAACGTCGTCGCCAAAGAAGTTATTGTAGAAGAACATGCCCGCGAAAACTGCGCCGACGGCCAGAACCGCTAGTGCTATGATCATTACCATCGGACTTTCGTGGGCGTGGTCGTGGGTGTGCCTGTCGCCCTTTTCTTTGCCGTAGAAAGTCATAAACATCAGACGCCAGCTATAGAAACTGGTCATCGCGGCGGCGGCAACCAACATCCAGAAGGCGTAGTTACCAACGCCGGAACCAGCAGCAAATGTGCTCTCGATAATGGCATCTTTAGAAAGGAAGCCCGCCAGACCGATATTAGTTAAGGGAATACCAACGCCAGTGATGGCCAACGTGCCGATCATCATTGCCCAGAACGTATACGGGATCTTTTTGCGAAGCGCTCCGTAGCTGCGCATGTCTTGTTCGTGGTGCATGGCCGTAATCACGGAACCCGCGCCAAGGAACAACATCGCCTTGAAGAAGGCATGTGTGAACAGGTGGAACATCGCGGCCTGATACACACCAACTCCAGCGGCTGCAAACATATAGCCAAGCTGCGACATGGTTGAGTAGGCGATCACACGTTTGATATCATTCTGAACCAGGGCAATCGTTGCGGCGACGAATGCGGTGCTGGCACCGATCACGGTCACAAACGCCAACGTCCCTGGTGCATATTCAAACAGTGGCGACATCCGCGCCACGAGGAATACACCGGCCGTAACCATGGTCGCGGCGTGAATAAGCGCGGACACAGGGGTCGGGCCTTCCATCGCGTCGGGAAGCCATGTGTGTAGGAACAGTTGCGCCGATTTACCCATTGCGCCGATAAACAGCAGCAAGGTGATCGCTTCGGCCGCATTTACATCCATATAGAGGAACGTAAACGAAACCGTCGAAAGGTAATGCCCCTGCGTAAAGATTTCCGAGAAGTTAATACTGTCGGTCATCATGTAGATGGCAAAAATACCAAGCGCGAACCCGAAATCGCCAACACGGTTAACGATAAATGCTTTCATCGCCGCTGCATTCGCCGAGGGCTTGCGGTAGTAGAAACCGATCAGAAGATACGAGGCTACACCAACACCCTCCCAACCAAAGAACATTTGTAGCAGGTTGTCGGATGTCACCAGCATCAGCATGGCGAAGGTGAAGAACGACAGGTAGGCGAAGAAACGCGGAAGGTAGCTCTCGCCTTCTTTCCATTGTGGATCGTCTTTCATGTAACCGATGGAATACAGATGAACGAGACTAGAAACCATTGTTACAACGACCAACATCACAACCGTCAGACGGTCCATTCTAATGGCCCAGTCAACCGATAGGCTGCCGCTTTCGACCCAACGGAATAACGCGATGGTCTGCACATGGTCGTAGTCGCCGAAGAAAAGGATCCACGACAGCAACGCTGACAGGAACAGCAGTCCCGTGGTCAGATACATCGCGTTTTTCTCGCCAATCACGCGCCAGCCAAATCCGGCGATCAACGCACCCAGTAGCGGGCCAAAGAGAATAATCGTAGGCATCAGTTATCCCTTCATCGCATTGACGTCTTCAACATCAATCGCGCCACGGTTACGGAAGAATACAACGAGGATGGCAAGGCCAATCGCCGCCTCGGCAGCGGCAACCGTCAGGATAAACAGGGTAAATACCTGCCCCACAAGGTCGCCCAGATGCGCCGAGAATGCCACGAAGTTAATGTTCACGGCCAGCAACATCAGCTCGATCGACATCAAAATAACGATGACGTTTTTCCGGTTTAGAAAAATTCCGAAAATGCCGATAACGAACAGCGCCGCCGCGACGGTGAGATAATGCTCTAATCCAATCATATCCCTTGCCCCGGTTTAACGTCTTTCATTTCATATGCGTCTTTTGGATCACGATATATCTGTTCAACAATGCTTTGCCGCTTCACGTTCGGACGATGACGCATAGTCAAAACAATCGCGCCGATCATGGCCACAAACAGGATCAAACCAGCGGTTTGGAACAAGAATACGTAGTCAGTATAGATCAGCTGCCCCAGTGCCACGGTGTTTTCAGTGGTTTCGGGTGCAGGCGCGATAGCCGCGCGAAGGGCCGGCGCATTATCAGCGAATATCCAGGTTCCAAAGACGATCCCCAGTTCCATTAGCAAAATCAAACCGATGGTGAGGCCGAGCGGCATATACCCAGCCACAGACCCACGTAGTTCGGCGAAATCCACGTCCAGCATCATCACGACGAACAGAAACAATACCGCCACCGCGCCGACGTATATGATCAGCATCAGCATGGCGATGAATTCCGCCCCAAGCAGCACAAACAGGGCCGCCGCCGAGAAGAACGTTAAAATCAGCCACAATACCGAGTGAACCGGATTGCGCGAAAGCACTACAAATATCGCGGACGCCACAGCGGTGAACGCAAATAGGTAAAATGAAAAGGTCGCTATGACCATAATCTGCCCCTTCCTTCTTCCCGCTTCATGCGGAGTTATTTGCCTTAACGGTAAGGCGCATCCAGTTCGATATTACGTGCGATCTCGGCTTCCCACCTGTCACCGTTCGCTAGAAGTTTTTCCTTGTTATAGAAAAGTTCTTCGCGTGTTTCGGTCGCGTATTCAAAATTCGGGCCTTCAACGATTGCGTCAACTGGGCAGGCTTCTTGGCAGAAACCGCAGTAGATGCACTTCGTCATGTCGATGTCGTAACGCGTAGTCCGGCGAGAGCCATCCTCACGTGGTTCGGCGTCAA
This sequence comes from Paracoccaceae bacterium, assembly GCA_050256375.1. Lineage (GTDB taxonomy): Bacteria > Pseudomonadota > Alphaproteobacteria > Rhodobacterales > Rhodobacteraceae > NORP23. The sequence goes on from JBBWVU010000022.1 coordinate 30,677, forward strand.
TCGTAATTGCCTGCGCAGGGCAGATTGCCTCGCACAATTTACAGGCAATGCAGCGTTCTTCACCATTGGGATAGCGACGCAACGCGTGTTCGCCACGGAAACGAGGGCTAAGTTCGCCTTTTTCGTGCGGGTAGTTGATCGTGTACTTAGGTTTGAAGAAATACTTCATGCCCAGTGCAAAACCAGTAAGAAAATCCTTCAGAAGGAAGTTATTGACCACTCGTTTTAGAGTTACAGCCATAGTTTTAGCCCCCCACTGCCCAGCGGGCATAGCCCGGGACACCATATTGCGCGAACGCAGCCACAAGAACGACCCATCCAAGCGACAGTGGCAAGAAGACTTTCCAACCAAGGCGCATCAACTGGTCGTAGCGGAATCGTGGAACAAGTGCTTTGACCATCGAGAACAGGAAGAAGAAAAACAGCATTTTGCCGACGAACCAAAGGATACCATCAGGCAAACCCGGGATTGGTGATAGCCAGCCGCCGAAGAACAAGATAGTCATCATCGCGGTCATGAACACCAGCGCCATCAGCTCACCGATCATATAGAGCAGGAACGGAGTGGACGAGTATTCAACTTGATAGCCAGCCACTAGCTCGGATTCCGCTTCGGGCAAATCGAACGGCGGACGGTTGGTTTCAGCCAAGGCCGAGACGAAGAACAGCCAGACCATCGGGAAGTGCGGCAACCAATACCAGCTGAAAATTCCGTAGTTGCCGGACTGCGCCAGCACAATATCCGTCAAGTTCAACGAACCCGTCGAGATCAAAACCCCGACGATAATCAAGCCGATGGAAACCTCATACGAAATCATCTGCGCGGCAGAACGAAGTGCCCCAAGAAACGCATATTTTGAATTCGAGGCCCAGCCGCCCATAATCACGCCGTACACCTCGAACGAGGAAATTGCGAAGATATAGAGGATGCCGACATTGATATTAGCAACGACCCAGCCCTCGTTGAACGGGATCACCGCCCAGACAACCACGGCCATGATGAAGGTAATCATCGGTGCCATGAAAAAGACGATTTTGTCAGCGCCCGATGGCACGATCACTTCTTTGGCAATGTATTTGATGAAATCCGCGAAGGATTGCAGCAGGCCGAACGCGCCAACCATGTTGGGGCCTTTGCGCATCTGAACGGCTGCCCAGATTTTTCGGTCGCCGTACATCAGAAATGCCAGCGCGACGAGAATCAGGACGACCACCAGAAGACATTGGCCGAGTATGACCAGGAATGTCCCGAAATAGAGGCCGAATGTATCGATCAAAAATTCCATGTCGTTACTCCGCCGCCATTGGTTTTTGGCTTGCCACCAGTTGCGCCATCTCTGCCATCACACTCGATGCACGGGCAATCGGGTTGGTCTGGTAGAAGTTTGTGACTGCGTTAGTAAAACTGCCGGAACCCAGTTCTTTGGGCGCCGCAGCTTTCCACGTGTTAACCGGAACTTCATCAATAGCAGCCAGATGCGGGAAGTCTTTGAACATTGTAGCGCGCAACTCGTTTAGCGAATTATAAGGCAACGCCGTGCCCAATTCCGCAGATAACGCCCGAAGGATTGCCCAGTTTTCGCGCGCGTCACCTGGTGCGAAGCCTGCACGTTGCGCCATTTGCGGTCGCCCCTCGGTGTTGACAAAAATACCGGATTCTTCGGTGTAAGCTGCCGCGGGTAGGATCACATCTGCGCGGTGCGCCCCGCGATCACCGTGGGAGCCTTGGTAAATCACGAATGGGCCTGCGTCGATGTCCAGCTCGTCAGCGCCAAGGTTATAAATCACCTCGGCCTTGTCGAGCGCGTTTATCATGCCGCCCTCAGTGGTAAACCCGATGTCCATGCCGCCAACACGCGCCGCGGCGGTGTGTAGAACCATGAATTTGCTTTCAGTTACTTCGGCAAAACGCTTCGCTTGCGACAGAACAGCTTCGCCGTCTTTGCCCGCTAGCGCACCCTGCCCGATGATCACCACGGTATTTTTGCCAACCGCATCTGAACCTGACCCGTCGGCGATTTTCATCAACCCTTCGCGCCCGTCACCGAGATAGAAATATTCATAGGTAAGGTCGGCCGCCTCCCCTACAACGCCGATTTTTGCACCGTTCAACCAAGCTTTGCGAATTCGTGCGTTCAGCACTGGAGATTCAAGCCGTGGATTTGTCCCGATCAACATAATCGCCTGCGCGGTATCAATGTCTTCGATCGTCGCCGTTCCAACGTAACCACTGCGGTCACCGACTGGCAGATAGGTCCCGTCAACGCGGCACTCGACGTTCCCGTCGATCATGCCCTTCAAGGCATACATCGCTTCGGTCGATGCCAGATCGCCCGCAATCGCCGCAACCTTTTTGCCTTTGCTAGCAGTCTTGATCGCAGCAAAAGCCTCGGCCCAAGTCGTGGGCATTAGCTTTCCATCAACGCGCACGTAAGGCTTATCCAAGCGCTGACTGCGCAAACCGTCCCAGATGAAACGCGTTTTGTCAGAAATCCATTCCTCGTTTACGTCGTCATGGTTACGCGGAACGATCCGCATAACTTCTCGGCCTTTGGTATCAACGCGAATGTTCGATCCAAGCGCGTCCATCACGTCGATGGTTTCGGTTTTCTTCAACTCCCACGGACGGGCAGAAAATGCGTAGGGTTTCGAGGTCAGCGCGCCAACAGGACACAGATCAATGATGTTGCCCTGAAGGTTGGAGTCCAGCGTGCAGTTCAGATAAGTCGCAATCTCGGCATCCTCACCTCGCCCCGTCTGGCCCATCACAGTGATGCCCGCAATTTCCGAAGTGAAACGAACACAACGAGTGCAGGAAATACAGCGTGTCATTGTGGTGGAAACGAGCGGCCCAAGATCGAGATCCTCGACCGAGCGTTTTGCCTCGCGACTACGGGAAAAGCCCACGCCATAAGCCATGGCCTGATCCTGCAGGTCACACTCGCCACCCTGATCGCAAATCGGGCAATCGAGCGGATGATTCAGAAGCATAAACTCCATAACCCCTTCGCGAGCTTTCTTGACCATAGGCGATTTTGTTTTAACAATAGGTGTTTGGCCTTCTGGCCCCGGACGCAAATCACGCACTTGCATCGCACATGAGGCCGCCGGTTTTGGCGGACCACCAACAACCTCGACCAGACACATGCGGCAGTTGCCAGCGATTGTCAGACGTTCGTGGTAACAGAAACGCGGGATTTCGATGCCCGCGACTTCGGCTGCCTGAAGGATGGTCATCGCGCCATCGACTTCGACTTCTTGGTCGTCGATGATGATTTTTTTAAGGTCGCTCATTTACTTGCCTCAAAAGTTATATATTCGCCGCACCATTGTTCAGCTCGGGAAACAGGAAACATATCCCCTTCAAGTGCAGTCTTTTTAATTGCGTATCTCCGGCACTCGCCCTTTTTCGCCGTCGCGCGATCAATCTCGGTGCGAGTGCCAATATTCTTACGGCTAAAAGGCCACCAGTAAGCGCAAGTTTGACAATCCATCAACCTACTCCGCCGCAATCGAGCTTACACGGCCCGTTTTCTGATATTTAATACGGTCTTCGATCTCGTTACGGAAATGCCGGACCAGCCCCTGAATAGGCCAAGCCGCCGCATCGCCGAGCGCGCAGATCGTGTGCCCCTCAACCTGCTTGGTCACGGAAAGCAACATGTCGATTTCTTCAAGCTCGGCCTCGCCTGTCACCAGACGATCCATAACCCGCATCATCCAGCCAGTGCCTTCGCGGCACGGCGTACATTGGCCACAGCTCTCGTGTTTATAGAACTTCGCCAGCCGCCAAATCGCTTTGATAACGTCGGTGGACTGGTCCATGACAATAACCGCCGCGGTTCCCAGACCTGACTGTTGCTCACGCAGCCAGTCGAAATCCATGATGGCGTCTTTGGCAATATCGGCAGGCAAAAGCGGAACGGACGAGCCCCCCGGAATAACCGCCTTAAGGTTTTTCCAACCGCCGCGAACACCGCCGCAATGTTTATCCAGCAGCTCTTCCAGCGGAATAGACATCGCCTCTTCAACCACGCAAGGGTTATTAACGTGGCCGGAGATCCCGAACAGCTTCGTGCCGTGATTATTAGGCCGCCCCATCGAGGTAAACCAGTCTGGTCCACGACGCAGGATCGTTGGTACAACCGCGATTGATTCAACATTGTTAACAGTCGTCGGCGCACCGTACAAACCAGCACCAGCCGGGAATGGCGGCTTCATACGCGGCATTCCTTTGCGGCCCTCTAGGCTTTCCAGCAATGCTGTTTCTTCACCGCAAATGTATGCGCCCGCACCGTGGTGCAGATAAAGATCAAAATCCCAACCGGAACCTGCCGCGTTTTTTCCAAGCAAGCCCGCGTCGTAACACTCGTCAATCGCGACCTGCAAAGCCTCGCGTTCACGAATAAACTCACCGCGGATATAGATATATCCAGCGTTTGCGCCCATGCCGAAGCCGGCAATCAGACATCCTTCGATCAATGTGTGCGGATCATGGCGCATGATCTCGCGATCTTTACATGTGCCCGGTTCGGATTCATCGGCGTTAACCACCAAGTACGACGGACGACCATCGCTTTCCTTGGGCATAAACGACCATTTCAGACCCGTCGGAAAGCCAGCGCCGCCACGACCACGCAGGCCGGATGCCTTGACCTGATCGACAACCCAGTCGCGTCCATTCTGGATATACCCGGCGGTTCCGTCCCAATGGCCACGCGCCCGCGCGCCAGCAAGACTGCGATCATGCATACCGTAAAGGTTCGTGAAAATACGGTCCTTGTCGTCGAGCATCCTACTCTCCTTTTTGGCGTTGCCGCCAAACCATAAACAAAACAATCAGCGCCCAAGCGAATGCGCCCAAAGCTGCAAAGTCCGCCAAAAACGCGAAGCGCACGGGCAGACCTAATTTTCCACCGAGAAATGTCACCAACATCCAGCCAATCATCGCCACAAGTATCACGATTGAAGCCAATCGCGTTTGTGCCTTGAGTTTGTCGGGGTTGTTGGTCACGTCTCTCTCCTACTTGATGATCGGCACTTCGTCGCCTTGAATACGTTTAATCGTATCCCCGAACGTGCTTGCCAGCGCGACGGAACCATTCGCCGCCTCGCCCTTCATATCTTTCAAACTTGTTAGTCCGCTTAACGGTTCAGCCGCGAAACGGCCGTTTTGTGGGCCAGGTGTCGGAACTTCGCCGTTCGCGAACACCTTTAGAATGTCGCGGAATTTGTCGGCGGTAAGATCCTCGTAGTAATCCTTACCGATTTGCGCCATTGGCGCGTTCGTGCATGCACCCAGACATTCAACTTCTTCCCAGCTAAACTTGCCGTCGGCACTAATTTCATGTGCGTTCTGCGCGATAACTTCTTTGCAAATGCCGATCAGATCTTCGGACCCGCAAAGCAAACAGCTTGTCGTGCCACAAATCTGAATATGCGCAACAGAACCAACTGGTTTGAGTTGAAACATAAAGTAGAACGTAGCCACTTCGAGTGCGCGGATATAGGCCATGCCCAACATATCAGCGATGCTTTCAATGGCAGGTTTGGAAACCCACCCTTCCTGCTCCTGCGCGCGCCACAATAAAGGAATGATGCCGGAGGCCTGACGACCTTCGGGGAATTTGGTTAACTGGGCTTCGGCCCACGCCTGATTTGCCGCGGTGAAAGCGAAACTATCAGGTTGTTCTGAATGAAGGCGGCGTAGCATTAACGGTCAATCTCCCCGAAAACGATGTCAATTGTGCCGATAATGGCAGCAACGTCGGCCAATTGGTGACCTGTTGCGAGGTGGTCCACGGCTTGCAAATGCAAATACCCCGGCGCACGAATTTTGGCTTTGTAAGGTTTGTTCGACCCATCAGCGACCAGGTACACACCGAATTCGCCTTTCGGAGCCTCGACCGCGGTGTAAACTTCACCAGCAGGAACGTGGAAACCTTCGGTGTAAAGTTTAAAGTGATGGATCAACGCCTCCATAGAGGTTTTCATGTCTGCGCGTTTCGGCGGTGTCAGTTTACCGCGTGCAAGAATATCTCCACCTTTGCATTCATCAAGTTTAACAATACATTGCTGGATTATTTTGATGCTTTCGCGCATCTCTTCCAAGCGCATCAAATAGCGATCATAACAATCGCCATTCTTGCCAACCGGAATTAAAAAATCGAACTCGTTGTAGCACTCATAAGGTTGCGAGCGGCGCAAATCCCATGCAAATCCTGCCGAGCGTGCCATGACGCCATTTAGGCCCCAGTCAAACACGTCCTGCTTGGTAACAACGGCAATATCAACGTTACGTTGTTTGAAAATGCGGTTTTCGGTCAGCAGAGTTTCGAAATCCTGCAAGAACGACTCGAACTGCTCGGTCCATGTCTGGATGTCAGCGATCAACTTTTCCGGCAAATCCTGATGCACACCACCTGGGCGGAAATAGTTAGCGTGCAAGCGTGCGCCACAAGCGCGCTCATAGAAAATCATCAGGCTTTCGCGCTGATCGAAACCCCAAAGGTTCGGCGTCAATGCACCAACGTCCAACGCTTGCGAGCCGACGTTCATCAGGTGGTTCGCAATACGCCCAATCTCGGAATACAATACGCGGATCAGGCTGGCCCGACGTGGCACTTCAACACGTGTCAACTTTTCAATCGCCAGACACCAGGCGTGCTCCTGATTCATCGGGGCCACATAGTCCAACCGATCGAAATACGGCAGGTTTTGCAAATACGTCCGGCTTTCCATTAGCTTTTCGGTGCCACGATGCAGCAGGCCGATGTGCGGGTCGGCACGTTCGACAATCTCTCCGTCAAGTTCCAACACCATACGCAACACCCCATGCGCCGCAGGGTGTTGAGGGCCGAAGTTAATCGAGAAGTTGCGGACTTTTTCGTCTGTGGTCAGAGCGTCGCCTTTTGATCCGTCCATACTCTAAGCGTCCTTCTTCTCGTCGCCCGGCAGGATGTATTCGGCACCCTCCCACGGAGACATGAAATCGAATTGGCGATATTCCTGCGTCAGTTTCACCGGCTCGTAAATGCACCGTTTCTGCGCTTCGTCATAACGCATTTCTACGTACCCTGTGGTGGGGAAGTCTTTGCGCAATGGATGCCCCTCAAACCCGTAGTCGGTCAACAAGCGACGCAAGTCTGGGTGGTTCGCAAACAGGATGCCATACATATCAAAGCACTCGCGCTCAAACCAGTTGGCGCAAGCGTGGATAGATGTAATAGATTCAACCATCTCGTCTTCCTCGACCATAACCTTCACGCGGATACGCTGGTTAACGACCATGGACAGGAAATGGTAAACAACCTCGAAACGTTCCTCGCGGCCGGGATAATCAACGGCAGTGATATCGACCAGCGTTGTAAACTGGCACGTAGAATTGCTTTTGAGGAAATCAACGAAGTCCAGCAGGCCTGCGTTGGTCACAACCACATTAAGCTCGTCGAAATCAATAGACGTGGATACAACTGCGTCAGACTGTTTGGCCTCAAGTGTGGCGGCTAAATCTTTAAGTGCTTCGCTCATTTCAGCCCCCTATCTTGCAATCGTGCCAGTGCGACGGATTTTCCGCTGCAACTGTAAAAGGCCATACATCAACGCCTCGGCCGTCGGTGGGCAACCCGGCACGTAAACGTCAACTGGAACGATGCGATCACAACCGCGCACAACGGAATAGGAGTAATGGTAGTACCCACCGCCATTTGCACAGGAGCCCATCGAAAGCACATAACGTGGCTCAGGCATTTGGTCGTAAACTTTACGCAACGCTGGCGCCATTTTGTTTGTCAGCGTGCCCGCGACGATCATAAGATCAGACTGGCGTGGGGAAGCGCGCGGGGCAGTTCCGAAACGTTCAAGGTCATAACGTGGCATAGAGGCGTGGATCATCTCGACGGCGCAACATGCCAGCCCGAATGTCATCCAGTGCAACGAGCCGGTGCGCGCCCAACTGATGATGTCTTCGGTGGTTGTTAGAAGAAAGCCCTTATCGGCCAACTGATCATTCAAGGCTTTTGTCGCGAAATCTTTATCACCACCAACAGCATTCGTAGAAGTTAATCCCATTCCAAAGCGCCCTTCTTCCATTCATAAGCAAACCCGACGGTCAACACGCCAAGAAACACAATCATCGACCAGAAACCAAACAGACCCACATCCTTGAAGGCGGCAGCCCAAGGGAAAAGGAACGCAATTTCAAGGTCGAAGATAATGAACAGGATGGCCACCAGATAGAACCGCACGTCAAAACGCATCCGGGAGTCATCAAACGGGTTGAACCCGCATTCATAGGCAGAAGTTTTCTCGGGGTCAGGATTTCGAACCGCTACGATCACCGCAGAAAGCGACAGAACGATCGCCAATGCGATAGCCAGTCCGAAGAAAATTACAATGGGAAGGTATTCAAGTAGGAAGTCTTCCAAAATAGTCACTCCTTAATCCACACGAGATCAATAAATTTGAGTCGAGAATTGTTTACGCCTCGCCATATACGAGGTCAACAGACCCAAGACTTGAAACCCAGCAATGTTGGCGTTTTTACTATATATTTTACGTTTTCAAAACAAAGATTTGCATGTTGAGGTCAATTGATCACAGCGGCACAATAATCGAGGTTCGCAAAAGTATACTTTTGCATACATATTTCAGGTATTTCAGCAATTAACGAGAATCATTTCAGTTTTCGCCAAAATTATTTCAAAAAACAGCGATATTCTGACGTTCGGTCAAGTGAACGTTATCTCACGGGGATGTGTGTGGCGTGTTGCGGCGCGGATCGGTTAGCCCTTTGTTTGTCGAATAACGACGCATGAACACAAACTCATTAAGGGAATATTACATGTCAGATACTGTACTTAAAACTGTTGCATTGGCTGGCGCCGTTGCTTCTGCATTCGTTGCACACACAAGCGTTGCAAACGCGGCTGGCGAACAAGAGAAATGTTTCGGCGTTTCGCTCGCTGTTGAAATGATTGCGCCGCCGGGCCGGGCACAGCTTGTGCAGGCACATCAACTGTAGACTACCAAGGCAACGCCTGGACTTTGCTTCCAGTTGGAACGTGCGAAACTATCGAACTGCCGAATGCTATGGAGGGTGAAATGCGCGCTGGCTCGCTCGAAGCGCTGGAACGTGGTGTTCCTGCGTAATAAATTTGGGTCCGCGTACAATCCGCGGACCCGCAACAGTACCGAGGCGATAATGAACTCTTTCCAGATCAACACTATTCCTGCCCGCGCAGGTGTCGGGTATAAGTCTGTACATCTAGACGGCATATTGACCGAACCGGATGCGATCGGCTGGCAGGAAGTCCACTCCGAAAAATATATGGGCGACAGCGGGCCGCAACTGCGCTATCTTCGCGAACGGTTCGCTGTGTCCTGCCACGGTGTTGGCTTGTCGATCGGCTCTGAGGGTCCGCTGGACAAGGAACACCTCGCGCGGTTGAAAAAGCTGGTGGATTGGCTGAACCCCGCCCTGTTTTCCGAGCACCTTGCACGGTCTACCCATGACATCGGATATCTTAACGACCTGTTACCCGCGCCCTACGATCAGGCGACGCTGGGAAAGGTTGTCGAGCATATAGATCAGGTTCAAGAAGTCATCGGTCGCCAGATGCTGCTTGAAAGCCCCTCGCTTTATGTGATGCTCGAACAATCCACGATAACCGAGATCGGATTCCTTAACGAAGTTGTAACGCGTACTGGGTGTGGGCTTTTATTGGATGTTAACAATATCTACATCTCTTGCACCAACCTGCAAACCTCGCCCGAAGAATATCTGGCTGCCTTTCCGGTTAACCATATCGGCGAAGTGCACCTCGGAGGGCATGAGGCACAAGAAGGCGACTTTGTCGACCCGTTGCTGATTGACAGCCATAACAAGCCTGTCGTTGACTCAGTGTGGACCCTTTACGAAACTTTAATCACGCGCACCGGACCGCTGCCAACGCTGATCGAGTGGGACAACGACATTCTTGAATGGTCTGTGCTGGCCCGCGAGGCCGGCCTTGCCGACAGCATCCTACAAAACAAAGTGGCCGCCTGATCCAGGCAATCTGAATTTGCCAAAGGTCTGTTGGACCCTGACCAACCTGCACCTGACGGAGTCGTCGGCCCCCATGGTCGCGCCGCTGGTCGCCGTTACGACGTTTATCGCAATAACGTCGTGGTCAGCCTGACCGAGGCTCTCGCCGCCGCGTATCCCGTGGTTCGCGCAGTTGTCGGGTCCGATTTTTACCGCCATGGCAGGCGTGCACGTTCGCAAGCATCCGCCCAAGACGCCGTTGATGATATTTTACGGTGAAGAATTTCCCTAATTTCTGACCCGCTTTCCCCCCGCCGCACATTTTTGGTATTTGCCAGGCGTTGCGCGGGTTGAACGAGCGCGACGCGCCGCCTACCACGCTGCAGATGCATCCCCCGGCCCGCCAAACGCCTTGACGAAGCTGACCGGCGACAAATTGTTTAACGCAAGGTTAACGTTGCACCCGAGCATCCACATCGTGCGGTCACGCTATCCAATCTTCTCGATCTGGCGCTTCAATTCGACTGAGGACAAATCCCCTATCGGGAATGCCCGCGAGACGGTTCTGGTCTCAAGACCTGACAGCGAAATGTGTATGAACAACATCACCAAAGGCACAGCCACGTTCGTCGAATCTTTACAAACTGACGTGCTAGGTGTCGCCATCGTCAAGGCCAAAGCCGCCGAGCCAAATTTCGATCTGGCCGCGAACATGACCGATCTGTTGGCCACGGGCTTGCTCATCGATATTAACTAAAGGGTAATCCGTATGAATTTTCTATTAATGCTGCACGATCGGATTTTCGGCGAGTTGTCATCGCTGTTGGCCCCGTGGTTCATCACCACCGCTGCCCGTTTTTCGGTTACTTCCGTGCTATTGCTGATCTTCTGATCTTCTGGTCGTCGGGAAAAACCAAGCTCGGAGACAGCATCATTTCGCCCTCGTTCGGATATGATGCCAGCCTGAAGCCCAACCTCGATACGTTGCTCGTTTTAGCGGGTACCTATGCGGAATTCGCACTTCCCACCCTGATCGCCCTTGGCCTGTTCACCCGTCTTGCCAGCGTCGGTATGATCGGATTTATCGCAATGATGAGCTACGTTGACGTCACCGGCCATAATGCCTATGCAACAACCATAGGCCAGATGTTCGACCGCCTGCCCTATGGTATAATCATGGACCAACGCTTGCTTTGGGTGTTCGTGCTGATGGTCGTTTTGGTCAAGGGTGCGGGGCCGCTGTCCGTGGATCGTATACTGACAAGTTTTCGCAAATAAAAACGGGCGCGAATACTCTTCGAGCCCGATCAGCTCAACGTTAATATTAATTAAAAATTAATGTATTCCATGAATTCATCCATTATAATAACCCACCAGTCGAGTGTATCGTTAAAGTTTGTTTCGGACCCACCACCATACATATTGTAATCCATTTCCAGCCGTGGATCACTGTCTTCGTCTAAATAAACCTTGGCCCAGCGTTTTTCCAGATTGAAATCTTGCGCCTTTGTTAACGACATTCCGTCTTCCATATCAAAGCTAACACTAAACTGGATATCGCGGCAGTTTTCGCCATCTGTGCAACCATAGAAAAATACGTCGAAATCATATCCGTTGGCTGCGGACTTAATCAATGGGTCGCCTATCGAATCCGCGCCAATAACCGCACGATATCCTTCGTTCTGGGTAAGAGTTGCAACGACATTGACGTCAGAGGCATCCACAAAGGGTTGGGCGCTAGCGCTGATTGGCGTCATCGTAAGGGCAATAGCGGCCATTAACGATTTGTTAAACATGGTATTTCCTTCTACATTGAAAACTGAGCGCAGGCTCACAGAGGCCCTGTGAATTCGCTATAGTCTTGAATGTAAAAGTGGCGCGGTTGACGGGACTCGAACCCGCGACCTCCGGCGTGACAGGCCGGCACTCTAACCAGCTGAGCTACAACCGCGCAATTTATGAAACGAAGAGGCAGTGGCGCGGTTGACGGGGCTCGAACCCGCGACCTCCGGCGTGACAGGCCGGCACTCTAACCAGCTGAGCTACAACCGCACAGCCTCTACGTATCATCCCTGCAGGCCGTGCCCAAGGGCGGAATGGTGGGTGATGAGAGGCTCGAACTCCCGACATCTTCCGTGTAAAGGAAGCGCTCTACCAACTGAGCTAATCACCCATTCCGTGGGAGGCTGATAAACGTAAACTTCGAGGGCGGCAAGCACTGTTTCAAAATTATTTGCGCTTTTTCAGGATTTTTCCCGACAAGGTAAAATAAAACGGGCCGACAGATTACTGTGGCCCGTTTTAGATAGGTTAAAGACCAGCTAATGTGCTGTCGCGCCGGTCGCTTTTTTGTTAGCAATCGTCAAAGCTGCGGCTTTAGCTGCCTCGGCTTCTTCGTCCCACTCAACCGCCTCGGGCATGCGCACCAAAGCCATTTCAAGCACGTCCATCACGTCGGCCACAGGAATGATTTTCAGGCCATCCTTGATGACATCGGGAATTTCGGCCAGATCCTTTTCGTTATCCGCAGGAATAAGCACAGTCGTGATTCCCCCGCGCAACGCTGCCAGCAGTTTTTCCTTGAGGCCACCGATTGGCAACACGTTGCCACGCAAAGTCACCTCTCCCGTCATGGCAATGTCACGGCGCACCGGAATGCCGGTCAGAACGGAAACAATAGTGGTCACCATACCAACGCCCGCGCTCGGCCCGTCCTTGGGCGTTGCCGCCTCGGGAACGTGAACGTGAATGTCGATCTTTTCGAACTCCGGTGGCTTAATTCCAAACTCGACGCTTTTGGCGCGCACGAAACTGGCTGCAGCTTCGATGGATTCCTTCATCACATCGCCCAGCTTGCCTGTTGTTTTCATCCTGCCTTTTCCGGGCAGACGCAACGCCTCAATCTGCAATAGATCGCCACCTACCTCTGTCCATGCAAGGCCCGTGACGACACCAACCTGATCTTCCTCTTCGGCCAGACCAAATTTGAAACGGCGTACACCAAGGTAATCTGCAATATTCTTGCTGGATACCGTTACGGATTCGCTGCGTTTCATCACGATCTCGGTCACCGCTTTACGACACAGTTTGGCAATCTCGCGCTCAAGGTTACGAACGCCCGCTTCACGCGTGTAATACCGCACGATATCCAGCAGCGCGTCGTCCTGAAGAATGAACTCGCCGGCCTTCAATCCATGCCCTTTAATCTGCTTCTCGATCAGATGCAGTTTGGCAATCTCGGTTTTCTCAAGCTCCGTGTAACCGGCTAGCGTAATAATCTCCATCCGGTCCAGCAACGGACGCGGCATGTTGTAGGAGTTCGCCGTCGTCAAAAACATCACATGCGACAGGTCGTATTCGACCTCCATATAATGGTCGATGAACGTCGCGTTTTGCTCAGGGTCCAGAACTTCCAGCATCGCACTTGCCGGATCGCCGCGATGGTCCATGCCCATCTTGTCGATCTCGTCCAGCAACATAAGCGGGTTAATCGTCTTGGCCTTTTTCATCGACTGGATGATTTTGCCGGGCATCGAGCCGATATATGTCCGACGATGACCCCGAATTTCAGATTCATCCCGCACGCCACCAAGGCTGATACGAATAAATTCGCGCCCTGTCGCTTTCGCCACGGACTTCCCTAACGAAGTCTTACCAACACCCGGAGGGCCAACGAGACACAGGATAGGCCCCTTCATCTTCTGACTGCGTTGTTGCACGGCCAGATATTCAACGATGCGTTCTTTAACCTTCTCAAGGCCGTAGTGGTCCTTGTCCAGAACCGTTTGCGCCTTGTTCAGATCTTTCTTAACACGGCTGCGCTTGTTCCAAGGGATAGACAACATCCAGTCGAGGTAGTTGCGGACAACTGTAGCCTCGGCAGACATTGGCGACATGTTTTTAAGTTTCTTGAGTTCTCCATCGACCTTTTCTTTCGCCTCTTTGGACAGCTTAACGCCCGCGATACGCTCTTCCAGTTCGCCGATCTCGCTTTGGCCTTCTTCGCTATCGCCCAGTTCTTTCTGGATCGCCTTCATCTGTTCGTTAAGATAATACTCGCGCTGCGTCCGCTCCATCTGCGTTTTCACGCGGGATTTGATCTTTTTCTCGACCTTCAGGACAGATAGCTCGCTCTGCATTAGCTCGAAAATTTTCTCGAGACGTGCGCCAACGTCAGTGATTTCCAGTAGTTTTTGCTTTTCCTCGATCGGAATAGCCATATGGCCAGCCACAGTATCGGCCAACTTGGATTCATCCGACGCTTCCTGCACGGCAGTTAACGCATCCTCGGGGATGTTTTTGTTGAGCCTTGCGTAACGCTCGAATCCGTCGGTAACCGAGCGGCCTAAAGCAGTAGCCATATCGGCGTCCTGAACGGTTTCCTCGACCAAATCAGCCTCGGCCTCGAAATATTCATCATTCTCAAGGAACTTCGAGATTGCGACACGCTGCTTGCCTTCGACCAGAACCTTGACGGTTCCGTCCGGCAACTTGAGCAATTGTAAAACATTCGCCAGAACGCCCGCACGGTTAATAGTTTCCGCCGAAGGTTCATCCTCGCCCGCATCTATCTGGCTGGACAGCAAAATCTGTTTGTCGTCCTGCATCACTTCTTCGAGCGCGCGAACGGACTTTTCACGGCCGACAAAAAGCGGCACGATCATGTTAGGGAAAACAACAATATCCCGAAGCGGGAGAACCGGATAGGTAACGCTGCTTAGATCCGTCATAGGTATTCCTTATATTTTCAAGGCCGAGCTGCCCGATTACCGGAACATAGCCCACCTCCAATGTCTGAGGTGTAATTTGGAGTGTGTAGCGAGGGGATTCAAGGGGTGTTTGGACTGGTGAACGAATTATCAACGCTGAACTAACCGTTGATGGAGCGCAACGGATCCATTTATCTTTTTACTTTTTTCTCAAACTTTCTTATACAGAATGCGATTGTAACATTGCTTGTTTTACGTCGGTGTCGACGAAGCTATTGAACTTAATGGGTGGCGCTAATGGCATTATCTCCAACATATTGGGCACGTGGTGATAGTTCGTCCGCGGCAACAACTCAATCAACGTAGAAGGCTTGAAAAAGGTTGCGTTGGTTGAGATTCTGTTTTCTAGTACTCCTGATGGTGGCGCTACAATAGGTGATCTTATCCTTGGACAGCCCGGGACTGGATTTGTCGATGGCAACACTTGGATTAGCGTTGACGGTGGGGCATGGACTACATTCACGATCGAATTTTCTGGCCATTTGGCATATGATCCACAGTTGATTGTCAACGGCATGGACCTCGTCGGCGAAGGTTTCGCCGTAATCACCGTAACTGGCTGCGACCGACTATTTTTCTTCAGCGAGAACCCAGCCATCGATAAACTCACTATAGATTCCATGTTGAGCAAAGAATTCAGTTTGGATTCGGATGGTGTAATAGTAGATCCGTTACCGGTTTGCTTTACAAAAGGGGCGGTGATCCGATGTAAGCACGGAGGCACCTTGGTGGAACAGTTGGAAATCGGCAGCATGGTTGTCACCGCCGACGGCTCCCTTCGCGAAATCAAATAGATAGGTAAACGGTCGCTGACAAATGCCGAGCTGAAACGCAAACCGCACCTCGCCCCCGTTCATATCCGCACTGGCGCCCTTGGGAACAACCTGCCCTCCACCGATCTTGTGGTATCGCAACAACACCGTATGTTGCTTGATAACTGGCAGGTGGAACTGATGTTCGGCACACGTTCCGCGCTGACCGCAGCTAAACATCTGGTTAATGATCACTCGATTCTGATCGAAACGCCCGAGGATGGCGTCGAGTATTACCACATCCTGTTCGACAAACACGAAATCATCTACGCAAACGACTCGTTAACCGAGAGCTTCCGTCCCGGGCAATGGGCGCTTGATGGTTTGGGTGATGACGCACGAATTGAAATTTTCGAACTATTCCCCGAGCTGGAAAAAGATGCGTCTAACTATGGGCCAACGGCCGAAATGGTTCTAAAAACGTTTGAAGCCAAATCATTGTCGGCAGTTAATTAGCGTCAACTCGCATACAACGCAGGAATATCGCCCCGTTCCCTCCGTGCGTGGAATGCGGCGGCGAAATCGTCCAGAGTCCCCGCATCAATTGCACCGCGCAATTCTTGCATCAATTCTTGGTAGTAATGCAGATTATGCCAGGTCAACAGCATGCTGGAGATGATCTCTTTTGATTTGTGGACGTGATGTAAATATGCACGGGAATAATTCTGGCAAGTCGGACACGAACACTCTTCGTCCAGCGGGCGTGGGTCGTCTATGTGACGTGCGTTACGAATATTGATCGCACCCATCCGCGTCTGCGCCTGCCCTGTACGCCCCGAACGGGACGGCAGAACGCAATCGAACATATCGACACCGCGCTGAACGGCACCAACTATATCATCAGGTTTGCCAACGCCCATTAGATATCGCGGTTTATCCGTTGGCAGCATTCCAGGGGCATAGTCCAACACATCGAACATCGCCGCCTGCCCCTCGCCCACGGCCAAACCGCCGATGGCGTAGCCGTCGAATCCGATGGACTTCAACGCCTCGGAGCTTTCCTCGCGCATTTCAGGCGTGGTGCTGCCCTGCTGGATGCCAAACAATGCGTTATCTGGCCGATCACCAAAGGCATCCTTGGAGCGTTGGGCCCACCTCATCGACATACGCATGGAATCGGCCACGACGTTCGGTTCAGCCGGGAAAGGCGTGCATTCGTCAAAACACATGACAATATCGCTGCCCAGCATCCGCTGGATCTCCATCGAGCGTTCCGGCGTCAGATTATGTTCAGAACCATCAATGTGAGATTTAAACTTTACCCCGTCCTCGGTCAGTTTGCGCAAGCCCGCTAGGCTCATCACCTGAAAACCACCCGAATCTGTCAAAATCGGCTTATCCCAGTTCATAAACTTGTGAAGTCCACCCAAACGCTCAATCCGCTCGGCGGTAGGCCGCAACATCAGGTGATACGTATTGCCCAAAAGGATGTCAGCACCTGTCGCCGCGACGCTTTCAGGCATCATCGCTTTGACCGTTGCTGCAGTCCCCACGGGCATAAACGCTGGTGTGCGAATGTCGCCACGCGGGGTATTCAATACACCTGTACGGGCTTTTCCCTGCTTTTGACTGATATTAAACGATACGTTTTTCACATATTTTCCTGACTTTTTAGGCTTACCGCGCGTTCAACCTCAAATTTGCCGCAGTTTCAAGTCTAACCGTCACCTAGACGTTGGCATTCTTATACCCTATATGTTTAGTCAGGAATTCCGAAAAGGATTAAGAAACCATGAACGCTGAAGCCGAAATGCCCATGGAGGGCACCGCAATGATTTTACCATCGACAACCGATCATCCTTTGTATGAATCGATTGTCGAAGCTTGTCGCACCGTGCACGACCCCGAAGTTCCCGTGAACATCTATGATCTTGGTTTGATCTATACGATCGGCATCAACGACGAGTCTCACGTGGAAATTAAGATGTCGTTAACCGCTCCGGGCTGTCCTGTTGCAGGCGAAATGCCGGGCTGGGTCGCGGATGCAATCACGCCTATCGCAGGCGTAAAAACGGTTAACGTCGAGCTGGTTTGGGAGCCGCAATGGGGCATGGACATGATGTCCGACGAAGCCCGCCTAGAACTGGGCTTCATGTAATGGCCGGAGTTGTTCAAAATCTGATCTACCGCGTCAGCGTCTCCGCCATTGTCGGAGCCGTTGTTGCTGGTGGGCTAATTTATCTGAACAATGACCGCGTGATTAAATCCTACCGCGCCGAGCAAGGAATGCAGACCGAGCTGCAGGATATAACTAACAAAGCGTTAATGGAGGCCAACGACAACATGGCCTCGGCCATTACTGCGATGGAATCCGAGAATGCACAGCGGTTGGTCGACCTTGCCGATACTCTAAGCAATCTTGAGGCCAAGATCGACGCCATCCCTGCACCGACCGACCCTGACCTGATGGAAATTACCGATGCAATCGCAGAACTAGGCGCGAAAATCGACGCCATTGAAATTCCAGCCACTACGCCAACGGAGTCCGAATAATGTTTGCAATCCCTGGAAAACAAGCCGTTACGATGACGGATGCCGCCGCTAAACAAATCTCGAGTCTGATGAACGACGGCGAGAAAAAAGGCCTGCGTATCGGCATCAAAAAAGGTGGTTGTGCGGGGATGGAATATACCATGGACTACGTCGATGATGTCGATCCGCTCGATGAAGTGATTGAATTCAATGGCGCGCGTGTGATGATCGCCCCGATGGCACAGATGTTCCTGTTTGGCACCGAAATCGATTATACGGTCTCATTGCTAGAGGCCGGTTTCTCGTTCAACAATCCGAACGTGACCGAGGCTTGCGGCTGTGGCGAATCCATCAAATTCGCAGGCATGTAAAATACACATAAAATAAACGGGAGAATTAATATGCGTCGGAAAGTAGCCGCCGGTAACTGGAAAATGAACGGCCTGAAGGAAGATTTGGCCGAGATCGAGGCCCTGAAAGCCACCGACTGCAAGTCTTGCGACGTGATTTTGTGCCCGCCTGCCACGCTGGTTTCGGCGATGGTGAAAGCGGTTGGTGACAGTGGAATTATCGTTGGCGGTCAGGACTGCCACTGGAATGAAACCGGCGCGCATACTGGCGACGTTTCCGCTGAAATGCTGGCCGATGCAGGTGCTGGCGCAGTGATCCTTGGCCATTCCGAACGCCGTGCAGATCACGGCGAGACAGATGCAGAAGTTAACAGAAAAACACAAGCCGCGTGGCGTGCTGGTTTGCAAGCTGTTGTTTGCGTTGGCGAAACCGAAACGCAACGCGACGCCGGAGAAACGCTTGTGGTTATCGGCGGCCAGCTTGACGGATCAACACCTGAAGGCGCGACAGCCGAAAATACCATCGTCGCATACGAGCCCGTCTGGGCTATCGGAACAGGCCGCACCCCGACACTAGACGAGGTCGGCGAAGTTCACGATTACTTGCGCGGCAAACTGGTCGCACGATTTGGCGCAGAAATCGGTAACGAAATGCGGCTGCTATACGGCGGCTCGGTCAAGCCAGAAAATGCTGCGGAAATCTTTGCGGTTTCTAACGTTGACGGTGGTTTGGTAGGCGGGGCCTCGTTGAAGGCCGCAGACTTTGCTGGCATCGTCAAAGCCGCAAGTTAATCGAAACGCCCCCGCTCAAAAAATCCGGCGGGGGCAATTACACTATCCAGCCTTTTGCACGTCCGGCTGCGTGATCCCGTAATGATCGGCCAACCTCTGCAACTCGATTTTTAATACAACCTTGCCATAACGTGCAACGCATATGACACGCGATCACGTGCATCCGCTGGGCCTGAATTCCCACTGTCCGCGTTCCACCTCGCCCCGCCCCCCGTCAAAAACCGATCCCAGTTCTGCGCCACTTTCGGCCCAAGTTGAGCACGCTCAAAATCCTCTCGTAACCGTTCACCCGACTCCAACAGATCTTCCGACAAATAACATGCCCCCGTCTTATCCTTTTTTCGGCCGGCAACGTCAGCGGGCTTTCCGCAAGGTTATATTGCTGCGATTTGCGCCCGCTGCCGTCATATATATGCACAACACGTTCGCCGAATTCCTTGTGTTGTTCCTGAAACTCCGCACCTTCGGACAGTTCTTCTTGATCCTTCGCTAACATCCGCTGCAACGCGGTCCGTCCGATCGAGGTTATTGTATATCGGCCAATCTTGCCTCTCTGCTCGCCCGAAATCCATTCTTTCAACGAGAAAGCGTGAACATATTTCTGTTCCACCACAGCCATACGGGTGCGCCGCCCCGAAACGGTTTCCTTGAAAACCGCGGCCATCTCCATTTGTGGCGAAACCAATAGAAACGAGCTGTTCTCACACAGTCGCCGTAAAATGTGGGCAATTTCGGATTCGTCGAGGATAGGCTGGCTAGTCATATGTGTATTCTCCAAATGTAGATGGAGTTGGGTTTTGGTAATTTGCCCGAAATTTTGATCGAGCGCCGCATCAAATAGCGGGTCATCCCGTCGGGTCTCGATTTTACGAATTTGTCTCAGCACCATTGACGGGTGGCTCCCTTGTTGACGGGCCAACTCTCGAATGCTGATACCGCTGGAAATATGTGTGATGTAATTTATCAATGGCTTTGAAAGCGTCGGCGCTGTGGATCGTGGATTGTAAAATTTGGACAAATTATACTCGCTTTTTAAGTAAATCGTTAACTCCACCTAGGGTTGCCAATCTAAAGATTTTGTTAACAACAGCGAAAGTCTGCGATGTCATCTATATACGTTCGTGCGGTCTCACGTTAACGCAACACCCCCTTAGATTGTGTGATGGTTTGACATGATTACCAATTGAGGTAAACATGAACCATATTCACACATTACAAAACCCGATCCGCCTCCCCGTACTTAATAAAAGCCGCGCGTGCAGGAATGTACGAGTATTGCCCCGTACGGGATTTGAAAAAGATTGGAGGGATACCACTTACCCAGATCGGCACTGATGTGCTGGCCGCGCTACATATTCGCGAGGCAGAATTGAACGCAGAGCGGACGGAAAAATCCGTCTCCTACGACGTTCGCAAACACATTTTGGTTTTGGCGGCGATTCTGGTTGAGACCGCAGGTAGAAAACCTGTGAAAAGAGCTGCCTAGCCGAAAGCGTCCGGCATGCTTTCCTTTTTCTTCGCGATATAGGAAAGCAAAGCCTCGTCTATGGCGGGGTCAATCGCGGGTTTTTGATACTCGTCCAGCATCTTTTTAACGCGCATATTCGCCAACGTCACAGTGTCATGTGAGCCTTCTTCGCTCCACTGCTCAAACGGTTTATAATCCAGCACTTGCGTGCGCCAGAACGCCGTTTTGAAATTATCCTGTGTGTGCTGGCATCCAAGGAAATGCCCGCCAGGCTGGACCTCGGAAATTGCGCCCATGGCCTGCCCGTTTTCGGATATATCAACACCCGCAGCGATTGAATGCAAAACGCCAAGTTGATCGGCATCCATCACGAACTTCTCAAAGCTCGAAACCAGCCCGCCTTCCAGCCAACCACATGCATGCAGCATGAAATTCACACCGCCCAACAGTGCCGCGTTCAACGTGTTTGACGTCTCGTAGGCTGCCTGCGCGTCCGGCAATTTAGAGCCGCAAAGACCTCCGCCCGAGCGGAACGGTAAACCCATCCGCCGCGCCAACTGCCCTGCCCCGTATAGGATTTTTGAGGCTTCCGGCGTGCCAAACGTCGGCGCACCCGAGTTCATATCAATCGAGGTCACAAACGCCCCAAAAATTACAGGCGCACCAGGCCGGATCATCTGGGAATAAGCAATGCCCGCCAGCGCCTCGGCCAACACTTGTGTCAGCGTACCAGCAACCGAGACCGGCGCCATTGCACCGCCGACGATAAACGGTGAGACGATGCAGGCTTGATTGTTGGCGGCGTAAACCTCCAGCGCGCCCATCATAATCGGGTCGAACGTTAACGGAGAGTTAATGTTAATCAGGTTGGTAGTGACCGCGTTGTTATCTACGAATTCATCCCCAAACAGGATTTTACACATATCAATCGTATCTTGCGCCCGCACAGGCTCGGTGACCGAACCCATAAATGGTTTGTCCGTCAACGTCATATGCGCGTACAGCATGTCGAAATGCCGCTTGTTCACAGCAATATCGGTCGGCTCACACACCGTACCACCGGAGTGGTGCAGCCATTTGGACATATAGCCAAGTTTCACGAATTTCTGGAAATCGGCGATCGTTGCATAACGCCGTCCGCCATCGAGATCGCGCACAAAGGGTGGCCCGTAAACGGGGGCCAATACCAACGTGTTACCACCAATCTCAACGTTGCGTTCAGGATTACGGGCATGTTGGGTAATACGGCTGGGCGCAGTCGCGCACAGTTTGCGGGCAAGACCACGCGGGATTCGGACGCGCTCGCCATCAACAGTTGCGCCAACGTCGCGCCAACGGGCAAGCGCTTCGGGGTTGTCTACGAAGTTTACGCCTATCTCTTCCAGCACGGTTTCAGCGTTGTACTCAATGACTTCCAAAGCTTCGGCATTAAGGATTTCGAAGTTCGGGATGTTGCGATCAATGAATCGAGTGAATTCCAGTTTCGGTGCTGTTCGTTCCGCCCTACGCGCGGCACCTCCGCCACGGTTGCGGCGACGAGGAAGATCAGTTGATAATTTAGATGGGTCGGACATCGTGCAAATCCTCAGGGCAGTTTGAGATATGGCGATATTAATATAGATAATCTTCCCAACCGAACGACATTACCGCCGCGAAAACTTCCATCCGCGACATTTCCACGATCCGCTTGCGCGAATCCACGCACAGCCCTAAACAGCGCGTATGACACATCAAACACATGACCGCCTTCTCATCATTGATTTTGGATCGCAAGTAACGCAGCTGATCGCGCGACGCCTGCGCGAAAGCAATATCTATTGCGAAATCCATCCGTTTCAGAACGTGGACGAAGATTTCATTCGCGACTTTGGACCCAAAGCCGTGATTCTGTCCGGTGGCCCTGCCAGCGTGATCGACGAAGGCAGCCCGCGTGCGCCGCAGGGTTTGTTTAATATGGGCCTGCCTATCCTTGGCATTTGTTATGGCCAACAGGTGATGATGCAGCAGCTTGGCGGTAAGGTTGAGCGCGGGCATGGCACCGCCGAATTTGGTCGCGCATATGTTTCGCCCGCCGCTGACATGCCTTTGCTGGATGGCTGGTTTGCAGATGGAGACGAGCAAGTCTGGATGTCTCACGGCGACCATGTGTCAAAACTTGCCGAGGGTTTCGAGGTTTACGGAACCTCGCCCAATGCGCCCTACGCGATAACTGCTGACCTTTCGCGCAATTTTTTTGCGGTACAGTTCCATCCAGAAGTCCACCACACACCAAATGGCGCGAGGTTCTATAAGAATTTCACCGACCTAGCAGGTTTCACCGGCGACTGGACGATGGATTCCTACAAGGATCAAGCAATCGCGAAAATTCGTGCGCAAGTTGGCGATAAGAAAGTTATTTGCGGGCTGTCAGGCGGAGTTGACTCGTCCGTCACCGCGATCCTGATTCACGAGGCCATCGGCGAGCAGCTTACATGCGTATATGTTGACAACGGGCTAATGCGCAAAGGCGAGACTGGCGAAGTCCTGACCATGTTCCGCGAAAACTATAACATTCCACTAATTCACGCCGCCGAGGGTGATTTATTCGTTAATGCGCTCGAAGGAGTTTCCGACCCCGAGGTGAAGCGTAAAACCATCGGCAAGTTGTTCATTGACGTGTTCGAGAAGCACGCGAAATCCGTTGGAGGCGCAAAGTTCCTCGCACAGGGCACACTTTATCCCGACGTGATTGAAAGCGTCAGTTTTTCTGGCGGACCGTCAGTTACAATCAAATCCCACCATAACGTAGGCGGTTTGCCGGAACGTATGGATATGGAGTTGGTTGAACCACTTCGTGAGCTATTCAAAGATGAGGTTCGGGAACTGGGTCGTGAACTTGGCCTACCTGCGAGCTTTGTTGGCCGCCACCCCTTCCCCGGACCTGGCCTTGCCATTCGTTGCCCTGGTGAAATTACACGTCAGAAATTGGATATTTTGCGCGAAGCGGATGCTGTTTATTTGGATCAGATTCTTAAACACGGCCTTTATGACGAAATCTGGCAAGCCTTTGTTGCAATTCTGCCAGTGCGCACGGTTGGCGTGATGGGTGATGGCCGAACATACGATTTTGCCTGTACCTTGCGCGCGGTGACTTCCGTGGATGGAATGACAGCGGACTACTATCCGTTCAGCCATGAATTCCTTGGCGAGACTGCGACCCGTATAATCAACGAGGTCGAAGGGATAAATCGAGTAACCTACGATATCACTTCCAAACCTCCTGGAACAATCGAATGGGAGTAATTAAATGCATGGTTATTGGGGGTGATGGATTTTCATCGGTCTAATGATTATAATTGGACTAATGCACTTCCTGTAGGAACGATTAACATTTCTTGTTAGTTGTAATTACACCATGGAGCGTTGAAATGAAATCCGAGAATATATTTTTCTATGTACACAAGTTTTTAGATTTACTGTTTAGAAAGTATTGGGTTTACACATACATCTTTGGATTCATAATACTATTAAGCGTTGCGTTGATGATTATGGTGGATGCACTTTAAAAGTATAAACTTTTGGCTTTTCAGTTGGCTATGTAAGCTGGCAAATCACCAAGCCTTTGTTATTATGGATAATATTGAACTGGATAGTGCCAATTATGTTACTTAAATGTTACCCACCCAAAATTTCCTTATTGATTATATTAGTTTTTTATCATGGTGCTACTGAATGGGAATAAATCTTTCAGGTTATCTAGACGTTCCTGATGCAGACATCGCGTTGGTCGAAAAACACCTACCTACGCACATTATTTTAAGTCGTGCAGAGTGTGGGTGTATTTCGTTTGATGTACGTGTAGACCCCGAAAACCCCAATCGCTACTTGGTTGACGAAGAATTTACTACACAAGCCGCGTTCGATGCGCATCAAGTGCGCACTAAAGCCTCTGAGTGGGGAACGGCGACGGCACACCTACACCGTAAATTCACCATAAAATGACCGAGACCTCGCACCCCCTCCGCGCCGGAGTCTGGATGCTTGGAGCTGTTGCCTCATTCTCTGCAATGGCCGTGGCTGGCCGCGAACTCTCGGTTGAGATGAATACATTCGAGCTGATGATGTACCGTTCGATCATCGGCTTTGTTGTCGTCAATCTGTTGATCTTGAAGCTCGGAGGCTTTGCGCAAATCAAAACCAACCGCCTTGTCATGCACGTCAAGCGGAACATTTTCCATTTTGCGGGGCAAAATCTTTGGTTCTTCGGTGTCGCAGTGATCCCCTTCAGCCAACTTGTCGCGTTAGAATTTACCAGCCCCATTTGGGTAATCCTACTTGCTCCGATCTTCCTTGGCGAAAAAATGACCCGAACCCGCATATTCGCGGCCCTGCTCGGATTTATCGGCGTATTAATCGTCGCCCAACCCAGCGTAATCACGCTTAACGCGGGCCACGCAGCAGGTCTAGGTGCGGCGTTGTTCTTTGGGCTTAACGTCATCTACACAAGGAAAATATCGCGATACGAGCCTGTCCTAAGCGTATTGTTCTGGATGACACTGATGCAGGCGGTTTTCGGCTTGATCCTGTCTATCCCCGGCGGCATCCCCATTCCCTCGGTCGAGGGGGGGCAATGGGTCCTGGTCGTTTCGTTCTGTGGCCTGACCGCGCATTACTGCCTAACGACCGCGTTAAAACTAGCCCCCGCAAGCATCGTTGCACCGATGGAGTTCGTCCGCTTGCCGTTCATAACTTTCGTGGGAATGGTCCTATATGACGAACCAGTATTCTGGGCAGTCGGCGTTGGTGCTCTGTTCATACTCGGGGCAAATATCATCAATATCCGCGCCGAAAACCGTTAAACCAGAATAGCCTTGATGGCCGCGCCTGTCTTTCCAAAGTCCATCTGTCCCGTGTATTTCGACTTCAGAACACCCATCACCTTGCCCATATCGCGGATCGACTCGGCTCCGGATTCGGCGATAGCTGCTTTTATAGCTGCTTCGGTTTCTTCAGCGGATAACTGCTTTGGCAGGAACTCTTCGATCACTTTGATCTCGCTACGCTCGCCTTCACCCAGTTCAATCCGGCCAGCTTCTTCATAGGCTTTGGCACTGTCCTGACGCTGTTTAATCATCTTGGCCATGATCGACAGAATCTCGGTGTCGGACACCCCGTCGGGGTTGGCTTCGGATCTGGCAGCGATATCGCGGTCTTTAATCGCGGCATTCATTAACCTTAATGTGGACAAACGCGCCTTGTCTTTGGCGCGCATGGCGTCTTTCGTAGCTTCGGAAAGTCGCTTTCGCATATGTGGTTCGCCCTCCAAAGGCGCAATAATTACAATAAGACGCACTGTATAGAGGCAATTACATTAAACTGCAACACCCCTGATTTTACCTAACACGTTGTAGTTGCGGGACTTTATACTTTTTCGTTTTCCTTGACCTCAGCGCGTAGCCACTCTATTTTCCGGCAAATTCCTAAAGGATATAGAACATGTCAAAAGCCGCACCGTCCGAGCAGGCCCAAGCCTCCGCGCCAGACAGTCACGCCCACCCTACGGCCGTTATTGTATTGGCCGACGGTCAGGTATTTTACGGCAACGGGTTCGGCGCACAAGGCGTCGCCATTGCCGAGCTTTGCTTTAACACTGCAATGACCGGATATCAGGAAATCATGACCGATCCGTCCTATGCGGGGCAGGTTGTGACCTTCACCTTCCCACACATCGGGAACACTGGTGTTAACCCCGAAGATGACGAAACCGCCGATCCAGTCGCCGCGGGTATTGTTGTCAAATGGGACCCAACACATCCGTCAAGTTACCGTGCGACCGAAGGCTTGGCGCAATGGATGAAAAAACGATCCCGCATCGGGATCGGAGGCATCGACACACGCCGGTTGACCCGGGCAATCCGTATGCAAGGTGCACCACACATGGCGATGGAGTATCGCGCCGACGGGGACTTCGACCTTGACGATCTATTGGCTAAAGCCAAAGGTTTTGCTGGCCTTGAAGGTATGGATTTGGCAAAGGAGGTTACGTGCGCGCAGTCCTATCAGTGGAATGAAATGCGCTGGGCATGGCCCGACGGCTTTCCGACCCGCCAAATAGCAGGCCACAAAGTTGTCGCCATTGATTACGGCGCAAAGCGTAACATCTTGCGGTGCTTGGCGTCTGCTGGCTGTGATGTAACGGTCCTTCCAGCCACGGCCACGGCCGAAGAAATCCTTGCCCACAATCCTGCGGGCGTCTTTCTATCCAACGGCCCCGGCGATCCAGTTGCAACGGGCGAATATGCTGTTCCAGCCATTAAAGGAGTTCTGGACGCTGACATACCTGTTTTCGGCATCTGCCTTGGCCACCAAATGCTAGCCCTAGCGCTGGGCGCAAAGACGCTCAAGATGAACCACGGGCACCACGGCGCCAACCATCCGGTTAAAGAGCATGCGACCGGTAAGGTCGAAATCACCTCGATGAACCATGGTTTCACAGTGGACAGCCAGACATTGCCGGCTGGAGTCGAGGAAACCCATGTCTCACTGTTCGACGGCTCGAACTGCGGCATTCATCTAAAAGGCCGCCCTGTATTCTCGGTGCAATACCACCCCGAAGCCAGCCCCGGCCCGCAAGACAGTTATTACTTGTTTGAGCGGTTTGTTGCGGCGATGGAAACATAATTAATTTATCTGGATTAACCCTCCGTTAAGATAAATAGGCTCTATTCGGATTGAAACTGCTGGATATTCGTCGTGTTAATTAACAATTTGCATCCTTTCCCGAATCCCCCGCTCGCTGCGGATCCGAGTGTTATTACGGTGGAAACATGTGAACAACGCGTTAACGAGCCGCCCTATTGTATGGACCTGTCGAAAACCCCGCCGGATACAACATTACTAAACAACTTGAATCTTAACGAACTATTATCCAACACGGTGAACCCGTGGCGCAGATTTGGCAACCGAATGGTTTACGCATGTGGTACGCTTGCGTCGGATTTCATACCAATACCACCCGCCGGAATCACACATGTTAACCACATTTCGGCGGATCCTATCCTAATCGCCCACATTCTTAACAAACAGTTAAACGAGCAGCACCTAAACGTTGCCCGCACCCTTTGTCCCGACAAATATAGTTGCCGAAATTTCTGTATTTCGCCAGCCCAGCCCAGATTCTTGATTGGCGTCCTCTTTATCGTTACAACCCTGTTTGCATTCCCTAAATTATGGTTAATAACACTGTTGTTAACTATAATTACAGCCAACATAGCCACGACAATTCACCGCCTCGCCGGACTGATTTCATGGCGAAAAGACCTGACGCTACCCTACTGGCTACCGAACGGCACCGTCCGCATACCCACATTTAGACGGACGCTGAAAGTCACAATTCTTGTGCCGCTTTTCAATGGAGATGCTGTGCTTCCCGAACTTATAAACACTCTACAACGCTTGGATTATCAGAAAGCATTTCTCGAAGTTATATTCCTATTGGAAAAGGTGGATACCCAAACTCCTACCGCCCTCTCTCGCCTACACCTTCCCAACTTAATCAATACGTTAACTACTCCGGAAGACTGGTTGCAAACTAAACCCAAGGCAATGAATTACGCTTTGAAATTCTGCACAGGAGAGATTATTGGAATATATGACGCCGAGGATCGCCCCGACCCTGATCAAATCACTAAAGTCGTGGACCACCTCCTGGCCGCCCCAGCAAATGTCGCCTGTGTGCAGGGATACCTAGATTTCTATAACAGCCGCACCGACTGGATTTCCCGTTGCTTTACAATAGAATACGCAACATGGTTCCGCGTGATCCTTAAAGGCCTCCAAACTCTTGGTTTGCCGATTCCACTGAGAGGCACTACCGTTTTTTTCCGCCGTAGCATCCTCGAAAAAATCGGAGGATGATATACTCACAACGTCACCGAGGACGCCGACCTAGGCATGCGCCTCGCCGGCTTCGGCTATCGCTGTGAAATGGTTAACAGGACAACTTGGGAAGAGGTTAATAGCCGCCCCGCCCCCTGGATTCGCCAACGGTCACGATGGCTTAAAGGGTTCGCCATGACGTGGGCGACCCACATGCGGAACCCCGTATCGCTGTTAAAAGACCTTGGCCCAGTCGGTTTCCTGAACTTTAAAGTGGTCCTTTTAGGTGGCCTATACGCGTTTCTGGCAACACCGTTTTTTTGGGCGCTTTGGTTGGCGCATTTCGCCTTTCCAGTTATCCCTACCAACGTGTTGCCTCCGCAAATTTGGTGGTTTTTCGCCATGGTGTTAATCATCGGTCAAATCGTTAACCTGACGGCAATAATTTTAGCTACAGGCCACAAACATCTTCGCCACTTGATACCCTATATTATTATCCTGCCCTTCTACTGGCCGCTGGGCATGTTCGCAGCTTACAAAGCCGTAGCCGAACTGTTTTACGCTCCGTTTTATTGGGATAAGACAACACATGGAAATGACCAAAATATCAACGGTAAGTAAACGTCGCCTCACCAAGAACGCCCATCGACACGCACAACGCGCCGGATTTCACTTCGAACGGAGGCATATGCGTTCCGCAAAGGATTCTATCCCCTGACTTCAACGACTTACCACGCCCGGCCAAGATATTGGCGATCGTCGCAACGGCCAATGCCGGATGTTGCGGTGCGGCGTTAACCATACGTAAAATTTCCACACCATCTTGATGCACAACAGTCTCGATATTCGCGAAATTAACGTCTCGGGCACCTTCGCCACCGATCACCATTCCCTTATTGAAAATATTATTTGCCACAATGCTGGGCGGGTGTTGCAACACACCAACACCGGCCCCGCGGCGGTCCATAATTTCAAATCCGGCGTGGAATTTTTCAATATACGGCAGTACAGAATCCGCTGAGTGATCCTCACCAACAATATCACTGCCAATAACCGCGATTATCTCGGGTTCTACAACCAATTGGGCAAAGTCTGCCGCAGTAAATGAAATGCCAGATGGGTAAACATGGTTAACAAACAAATGCCCGAAGGCCGGAGCATTGGGCGCAAATTGGGCAATTTGTTCCGGACTGTTCCACGCTATCTTATATCCAGCCAACCCGCCACATTCCTGCGTCAAGATTTTGATCACACCATCTTGCGTGGCGTATGCAGCCTCGAAATCAGGGATATGGCTTGATATATCTACACAAGGTAGTTTGTCGACAATCTGTCGTGCAATGTCTTCAACAATCACTTACCCAGCCTCTGCGTCGGTCGTAAGTCGGGTCTCGTAGGCCAGTGAAATATGGAATTTCAATGCTTCAGTCGCCGCGTCTCCATCTTTATTTTCTATTGCGGAAACGATCGCCGAGTGTTCCTCAAGTGCAGTGTAATCCCTGCCTTCGACCGCAAATGTCGTCGTCGCCATAAGCGCCATAGTACGATGAACCATATCCAGTTGCTGGATTAAAAACCGGTTGTGGCTGGCCAGATGCAGTTGTTTGTGAAACCGCCGGTTAGCGCGTGACAACTTTTGCGGATTACCCAAAAGCGCCATATCCTTGTTAACCATTTCCCGCAAAACCCGCACTTCCTCGGGCGAGGCATGTTGTGCCGCTAAGCGTGCGGCCAGTCCTTCCAACTCGGCACGAACCACGTAAAGTTCGCCCAACTGGTCGTGATCCAACGACGAAACCACCATCGATCGCCCATCCCGAACCAGCACCGATTGCGTTTCCAGACGTTGCAACGCCTCGCGCACGGGGGTGCGGGACACGCCGAAACGCTCGGCCAGTTCGGATTCAACCAGACGATCGCCGGGCAAATATGTGCCTTCGTCGATTGCCTGAAGAACCAGCGAATACGCGTCTTTGTTGTGTGACGTAGGTATGGCCATTCGCGATTTCCCTCTGTTATTTTCTTTAAGCTACTGTGGGTTACGGCAATTCGCAAGCCGCCTGTTTACCCTCTCACCGCCAGCCAAGTTCCGAAGCACGCACCCTAAGGGCTGCTATCCCCGCGTCACCGATTGACCCCAGCATACTATCTTAAAAATCTACTCCATCCGCCCACATTTTACTAATCCGTAGGACGCAACCATTTTAACCACGTTTATCCCTCGATTCGAGTTGCTGCGCCGCCTACACCGTTATATCTGTTGACCATGCCATATGATGCGTTCACACATGTAGATCATTGGGTTTTCGACCTCGATAACACGCTGTATCCGCCCAAAGCCCGTCTGTTTGACCAGATCGAACGGCTTATGGCCAATTTTTTAAAGCGTGAATTAGAGGTTAACGAAGAAGCTGCCCATAAATTGCGACGCGAGTATTGGCATAAGTATGGCACTACGCTGGCGGGGCTTATGCATGTCCACGACATTGATCCAGACCCGTACCTGCACGAGGTTCACCAGCTTGATCTGAGCAAAATCGAGGCAGCGCCCGAGTTGAAGGCTGCTATTACCGCCCTGCCCGGACGTAAAATCATCTATACCAACGGGTCGCGACTGCACGGCGAGAAGGTCGCGGCGGCGCGAGGCCTTGCAGGGGTGTTTGATGCGATTTACGGTGTGGAAGACGCAGGGTACGCACCTAAACCGTATCGCGCGGCATTTCTCAAGATCTTTGAAGCAGACAAGCTGAAAACAAAACGTGCCGCGATGTTCGAAGACGACACCCGAAACCTTGCGATCCCGCATTCGATGGGCATGAAAACCGTACTTGTCGGACCGCCGGACCCCGCGCCGCATATACAGCACCAAACCGAAGACCTGACCGCCTTTTTGAGGCGGCTAGTTCGTTAACGAGGCGTTAAGATGGAACAGCTCAAAACCGATATTCTGATCGTTGGCGGAGGGGTCGCCGGCCTTAGCGCCACCACCGCCTTTGCCGTCGCGGGTTTCGAAACGCTGTGCGTTGATCCGGTTCCTCCCATCGTGGACCAAAATGCCGATGGGGCGGATTTGCGCAGTACGGCGTTTCTTTTACCATCAGTTGATCTGTTGAAACAATCGGGGCTTTGGCAACGTCTTGAGAAATACGCAGCCCCTTTGCGGATCATGCGGATTGTTGATTCCGGTGGCGAGGATCACGGTATCCGAGAGCAGGCCAATTTTGACGCCCATGATATCGACCAGCCCGCGTTCGGCTATAATCTGCCCAACTGGTTGTTGCGTCGCGAGATGGTCGCCCACGTTAACGAATTGACCAATGCCAGCCTATTATCGCCCCTTAAAGTCACGCGCATCACGCCGCGAAGCGACGAAGTGTTGGTTAACCTATCAGATGGCAGATTGCTGCGCACCAAACTGGTTGTGGCGGCGGATGGGCGGAACTCGCTTATTCGTGAACAGCTGGGGATCGACATTAAGTCATGGCGTTACGGGCAAAAAGCGTTGGTTTTCAACGTGAAATGTGCGCTGCCGCACCAAAACGTCTCGACCGAGATTCACCGTTCTGGCGGGCCTTTCACGCTGGTGCCGCTGCCGGATTTGGATGGCAAGCATTACAGCGCCGTCGTCTGGATGGAGACAGGACCAAAAGCAGACGACTTGCTGAAAATGGATGGGGCCGCCTTCAACGACACGCTCAACAAGCGATCCTGCGGCGTTCTGGGTGATCTGAAACTGGCAAGTAAACGCCTGCTCTGGCCGATCATTGCGCAACGTGCCGCGCGTCTGAATGGACCGCGCACAGCCCTGCTGGCCGAAGCTGCACATGTTATTCCGCCTATCGGCGCTCAAGGCCTGAATATGAGCCTTGCCGATTTGTCCGCCTTAGTAAACCTAACGGTTGAGGCGCGAGATGCAGGCAAAGATTTCGGCGGCACGGAAGTTCTGAACACCTATAACCGGACCCGCTGGCCCGATATGGCCGCGCGGATTAAGGGCGTTGATGTGTTGAATCGCGCGGCCATGGCCAAATCACAAAACTTGCGGGATCTACGGCGGGCAGGCCTGAAAACGCTCTATGGAATCGCGCCGCTTCGCAAGGCTGTAATGAAGGCGGGCTTAGGGGCTAAATAAGGCCCTCACCAGATGTATCGTCCGACAACAGGATGTTGGATTCCACATTACCAACGCCCGGTAAAGTCATGATTCTACGCCGTAATATGCGTTCAAAGTCACTCAAATCACGCGCC
This sequence comes from Paracoccaceae bacterium, assembly GCA_050256375.1. GTDB lineage: Bacteria > Pseudomonadota > Alphaproteobacteria > Rhodobacterales > Rhodobacteraceae > NORP23. The sequence continues at coordinate 63,472 of JBBWVU010000022.1, forward strand.
ATCACCTTTAACCGATAGTCATACACGCCCAGAACATATTGCACCAATTGCACCTCGGGGATGGCAGAAACCGCCCGCTCAAAGTCATCAATGCTACCACGCCCCTTGGCCAGAAGTTTAACGCCGAGGTAAACCACCACGTCGAACCCCAGCTTTTCACGATCCAGAATGATCGAGCGACCGCAGATCACGCCCGTCTCCTCAAGTTTTTTGATCCGGCGCCACGCCGAAGGTTGCGAAAGCCCGACAACTTCGCCAACTTCTTTGGCATTAAGCCCCCCGTCGCCCTGCAAAGCGCGCAGGATTTTGCGGTCGATGTCATCAAGATCAACGATCATATGGGCAACCTCTCGGTATTTTTAATTTCGGAAACCAGCATTAACGCCTCAATTTCGTTGATGTGGGGCAAGGCGAGCACCCGGGTTTTATAGATTTCGTGATAATGGTTAAGATCGCGGGCGCGCACATCCATGCGGATATCGACGCGTCCTAACAATGTCTGAATAGCCACGACTTCGTTCAGTTTTCGGGCCTCGCGGATGAATTCGTCAAAAGCGTTGTTGCGGGTCTTGTCGAGCGTAATGCGCAGGAACACAAGCACTCCGTAACCAAGGGTACGATAGTCGATGTCGATTTTGCGGCCTTTAATAACACCGGATTTCTCCATCTTTTCAAGGCGACGCCAGCACGGGCCGGCGGACATGCCCGCAAGGTCGGCTAGCTCCGCGATCGACAGAGTCGCATCGTCTTGCAAATGCCGTAGAAGTTTTCTGTCAGTGCCGTCTATCTGCATGATATTTCTTCTACAGGCCCTATTATTGAATGATATTTCGCGTATTTACCCGATAAAAGAAGATATAGAAAGGATATTTTGACCTAACTTACTATGTTTAGCATCAGAGATAAACCTGAGAGGAAAAAACTATGCGCGTATATTATGACCGCGATTGCGATATCAACCTGATCAAAAACATGAAAGTGGCCATTCTTGGTTACGGTTCGCAAGGGCACGCTCATGCGTTGAACCTGCGCGACAGCGGCGCAAAGAACGTTGTTGTTGCATTGCGTGACGGGTCACCCTCAAAAGCCAAAGCCGAAGGCGAAGGCCTTAAAGTTATGGGCATTGCCGAGGCTGCTGCTTGGTGCGACCTAATAATGTTCACAATGCCGGACGAGTTGCAGGCAGAGACATATAACAAATACGTTAAAGATAACATCCGTGAAGGTGCAGCGATGGCATTCGCTCATGGCCTGAACATCCACTTCAACTTGATCGAACCAAAAGCCGGTGTGGACATTATCATGATGGCCCCTAAGGGCCCGGGTCACACTGTTCGTGGCGAATTCGTCAAAGGTGGCGGCGTTCCTTGTCTCGTTGCTGTAGAAACAGACGCATCGGGCAAAGCGATGGAAATCGGCCTTTCCTACTGCTCCGGCATCGGTGGCGGTCGGTCCGGCATCATCGAGACCAACTTCCGTCAGGAGTGTGAAACCGACCTGTTTGGCGAGCAGGCCGTTCTTTGTGGTGGCCTTGTCGAGCTAATTCGCATGGGCTTCGAAACACTGGTAGAAGCTGGCTACGAACCTGAAATGGCGTATTTCGAGTGCCTGCATGAAGTTAAACTGATCGTGGATCTGATTTATGAAGGCGGCATCGCCAACATGAACTACTCGATCTCGAATACTGCGGAGTACGGTGAATATGTTTCCGGCCCTCGCATTCTTCCATACGAAGAAACCAAAGCCCGCATGAAAGCGGTTCTTACCGACATCCAGAACGGCAAGTTTGTGCGTGATTTCATGCTGGAAAATGCCGTTGGTCAGCCGTCGTTCAAAGCGACGCGCCGGATCAACGACGAGCACGAAATCGAGAAAGTTGGCGCAACGCTGCGCGCAATGATGCCTTGGATTTCCGAAGGACGCATGGTTGATAAAGCCAAGAACTAAGGTAACACTTGACTAATTATTTAGGCCTGTCGAAGGAATTCGGCGGGCCTTTTTTGTGAATACCTCTTGGCAAACGTCCTTGTCCCATGGCATCCATAAGCCAACCAAAAAACGAGGCCAGACATGCAACCAATCCACGCCCCCTTCCCGCTAAGCCGCTCGCGCCGATTGCGTCGCACCCCTTGGATGCGCAGCCTTGTGCAGGAAACGCGGCTTTCGACTTCGGACTTGATCTGGCCAATATTCGTGCGTGAAGGCGAGAATTTGCGCGAACCCATTGCCTCGCTGCCAGGTGTTGATCGCCTGAGCATCGACCTTGCCGTTCAAGCTGCCGAAGAAGCCGCGACGCTGGAAATTCCGGTGATTGCCCTTTTCCCCTATACCGAAGCCGCTGATAAAACGCCCGACGCCTCTGAGGCGTGGAACCCTGACAATTTGGTTAACCGTGCAACCCGCGCCATCAAGGCCGCGGTGCCTGACATTGGTGTGATGCTGGACGTGGCGCTGGATCCGTATAACTCGGACGGACATGACGGGTTGGTGCACGACGGGATCATCCAGAACGACGAAACGCTTGAGGCGCTTGTGGCGCAGGCGCTTGCACAAGCCGAGGCTGGCGCGGATATTCTGGGCCCAAGCGATATGATGGATGGTCGTATCGGTGTTATGCGCCAAGCGCTTGAATCTAATGACTTTACCGACATCGCGATCATGAGTTACTCGGCCAAGTACGCCAGCGCGTTTTATGGGCCGTTTCGCGATGCAGTTGGAGCATCAGGTGCGCTAAAGGGCGATAAAACGACCTACCAGATGGATTTCGGCAACACTGACGAGGCATTGCGCGAAGTCGCCAAAGACCTGTCCGAAGGGGCCGACATGGTCATGGTGAAACCCGGAATGCCTTATCTGGATGTGTGCCAGCGGGTAAAATCGCAGTTTGGCGTGCCGACTTACGCCTATCAGGTAAGTGGCGAATACGCGATGATTTGCGCTGCAGGGCAGAACGGCTGGATTGATCAGGACAAAGCGATGATCGAGAGCCTTGGCGCCTTTAAACGGGCGGGCTGTGATGGAGTGCTAACGTATTTTGCCAACCGTGTTGCGCGAATTCTGCTTAACGAGGAATACTAAGCATAATCCTGCCGTTAACATTTGTTTAACTAGCGTTAGCGGCGCCTGCATGCTAAATTTCCACCATAGGCAGAAAAATCAGGAGCATCCGATGACAAATTGGACCAGACGCGGATTTATCGCGGCAACCGGCGCAACAGCAGCATGCTCGGCGACCGAAATCACCAAACCTATCGCACAGATTGACCATGACATTGACGTAGCGCGGGCCGATATGTTCCGTAATATTCCGGGCACGCAACAATTGGCCGAGAAGGCCGCTGGTGTGCTTATCATCCCCAAAATCACTAAAGTTGGATTTTTCCTTGGCGGTTCTTACGGCGAGGGCGGCTTAATGATTGGCGATGCAAAGGTCGGGTATTTCTCGTTCTCGGCAGCCTCGATTGGGCCACAGATCGGTGCGCAACGGTTTAGCCACGCATTATTTTTCATGACGCAAGAAACACTGACTGGTTTCCGCAGCACTGACGGCTGGCAACTGGGCGTGGACGCCGAGTTTGTGTATCAAGACGGCTCGGCCTCGTTCGGGGTATCGACGAATACGATCAACCTGCCCGTCTACGCACTGGTTTACGGGCAAGAAGGCACGATTATTGGCGCGACGTTGCAGGGTGCCAAATACTCTCGGATCAACCGTTGATCTGGTTACCCGTTAAAAGTGAATAGCGCGCCCATAGGCGTTGAGCACACTTTCATGCATCATTTCAGACAGTGTTGGGTGCGGAAATACCGTGTGCATCAAGTCTTCTTCGGTGGTTTCCAGCTGGCGACCAATGACGTAGCCTTGAATGAGTTCCGTTACTTCGGCACCGATCATATGCGCCCCTAATAGCTCGCCAGTTTTAGCGTCGAAAATGGTTTTTACCATGCCTTCTGCCTCACCCAGAGCGATGGCTTTACCGTTACCCATAAAGGGGAAACGCCCGACTTTGATCTCATAACCCAACTCTTTGGCCTTCGCCTCGGTATAGCCCACGGATGCGACTTGCGGATGGCAATACGTGCAGCCCGCAATACTTTCCGGCTTGATCGCATGGACCTTAAGGCCCGCGATTTTCTCGGCAACCATGACACCTTCGTGGCTGGCCTTATGCGCCAACCAAGGCGCGCCCGCGATGTCGCCGATCGCGAAATGCCCGGGCACCGAGGTTTCACAATATTGGTCCGTGACCACGTGCGTGCGGTCAATTTTGATACCCAGAGCCTCTAGCCCCAGTCCTTCGACATTACCAACAATGCCGACAGCGGAAATAACTGTGTCAAATTCTTCCTTAACGATTTTCCCGCTAATCTCGATATGTGCCGTAACTTTACCCTTTGCCCGATCCAATGTCTTGACCATGGCTTTTTCGATGATTTTCATACCTTGCTTTACGAATAGTTTTGTGGCCATTGAAGAAATCTCGGCATCCTCTACAGGCAAGACGCGGTCCATAACCTCCACCACAGTGGTTTTCGCACCCAGAGTGTTAAAGAAGCTGGCAAACTCGATCCCGATTGCACCTGAACCAATGACCAGAAGCTTTTTGGGCATATGTGGTGGGTTAAGCGCGTGCTTATATGTCCAAACCAAATCACCGTCAGCCTCAAGTCCCGGCAGTTCACGCGCCCGTGCACCAGTTGCGATGATGATGTTCTTGGCCGTTAACGCGTCGGTACCCTTGTCAGTCTTAACCGACACTTTACCTTTGCCGGTAATCGTCGCCTCGCCCATAATCACCGTGATTTTGTTCTTTTTCAACAGATGGCCAACCCCGCTCGAAAGTTGCTTGGCGACACCGCGTGAACGTTTAACTACCGCGCTCAAATCATAGCCGAATTTATCCGCCGTTAGACCGAACTCCTTGGCCCGCTCCATAAGGTGGAAAACTTCGGCCGAACGCAGCATTGCTTTGGTCGGGATACAGCCCCAGTTCAGACAGATACCACCCAGATGTTCGCGTTCAATCACTGCGGCCTTTAGGCCAAGCTGCGCCGCGCGAATAGCCGCCACATAACCACCCGGTCCTGCGCCAATTATAAGAACATCATATGAGGTATCAGTCATAGTACTCTCCATCTCGAAATTTAGTATAGTGTTAAACTATATCTCGATCATAGAGCAGCGGCAAAGAATGTAGAAGCTATTTATCCAAATTTTCGACAGTGTGTGAATAGGCACCTGCCGCCAGATACGCGACTTCTTTTTCCGTCGATTCACGTCCTAATGCAACGTTACGGAAAGGGAATCGTCCAAAATCCCGTATCACTTGTCGATGGGCGCGGGCATGCAGCAGGTTGCTGGTGCCGGGCATACGGGTGCAGAATGCGCGCACGGCACAATCCTGATCCATCATCGATTCAGAATGCATGAACGGCATATAAAAAAACTGTCGCATTTCACCGTCAATCTGCTTGTCGAGATCTTGGTTAATTGCCTTTTTGGCAACGCACAACGCCTTATTGTCGGAAGAAAAAGATGTGCCTTCGCCGCGGAACATGTTGCGTGGAAACTGGTCCAGTAGAATAATCAACGCTAATGCGGATTTCGCTTCAAGTTGCCAATGTGTTAACTTGTTGGACATGCCTTCATCCCATGCCTCTTTGAAACGATCGGTGATTTCGGTGTCAAACTCTAGCGTCGAGGTATACCACCCCTTCATGCCAACACCGGTCCAAAAATCTAGAATTTCTGTGGCCAGTTTATCCATACCGGCGACTCCTTCTGATACCATCTCATGCACTCTTGCATAATTTCAGAAATATCCAAGCAAAAAATTAACCTTCTGTTTCTTCGTCCTCCAAAGCCATCTCGATTGCGACCTCTTGAGCGACCTCGACAGCAATCGGCGAGGCCTGTGGAAGGACGGCGGCATAGGCCGAAGTTTCGTCAACCGGAGTCGGCGCACGGCGGGTTGTTCGGTAGGCTGCGTATCCCGCGATTGACCCCAACAGCACCGCTAAAAATATGAAATATGTGTTCGGTCCAAAACGTGTCATCGCCCAACCGACCAGCAGCGGCATACTGACGGAACCAATACCGCTGATAAAGATCAAACCGCCAGACGCCGACGCCATATCGTCAGGTTCAAGGTAGTCATTTGTGTATGCTATTATCAGTGAATACAAAGGGTTGGATACACCGCCCACGATGAACGATAAGATGTACAATACGATGCGGTATTCCGTAAACAGCAGGCCAACGAGAATAGCTAAAGACCCTGCCCCTGTGAGGATCATGATCAAAAGGCGACGATCCATGCGGTCCGATATCCAGCCGATAGGATATTGCCATATCAGTCCGGACAAATAGATCAGTCCGACGAAAATCGAGATTTCCCTAATGCTCAACCTTGCCTCGGTGCCGTATACCGAAGCCATTCCGAACAGGATCGCAAATATTCCACCAAGTAAAAATATTCCGACACAGCCTAGCGGGGAAACTATGTACAATTCCTTAAGGCTCATCCTTTTTGAGGCGTGGAACACGGGTGCTGTGGTCGTTGACAAAAGAATCGGCATGAAGGAAATCGACACCATTACGGACATCAGCACGAACAAAGTATAGCCGCCAACGTCTGCGAAATTCAGCAAAACCTGCGCCGCGACGATCCCGACCATCTGCACGATTACGTATGCCGACAGCGCCTGCCCTCGGGTTTCATTAGTTGCCGCAGCGTTCAACCAACTTTCGGCGACCACATAAACGCCTGCAAAACTGAAGCCCACGAGGACGCGCATGACAGTCCACACGATCGGATCGGGAATCGCGGCATAGAGGATAAACGCCGCCGAGATCAACGAACCGAGTGCAGCGAATACCCGTACGTGCCCGACGCGGCGGATTAGTTCGGGGGTGCTGTAAGAACCGGCCAGCAAGCCAAGAAAATACCCGCTCATGATGATGGACATGGTCGTGGGCGAGAAGCCCTCAATCGCGCCGCGAAGCCCCAGCAACGTGCCTTGCAGCCCGTTTCCAGCCATCAGTAACATCATGCCAAGCAATATCGGCCAAGCGTTTTTCAAGATGTAAATCATAGGTATCCCCGTCAGACTCAGCGGTCAGGTTACGTCGAATTTTGGCGTAGGTATAATCTTGCAGCGACCACACCGGGTCGCCTTTGGTTATTTCCGCATCAGTAGCGAACTGTCGCCGTAGGAAAAAAACCGATATTCACGGGCGATTGCGTGCGTATAAATTTCCTTAACCTTCTCGTAGCCTGCCAATGCAGATACCAGCATCATCAATGTCGATTTGGGCAGGTGGAAATTTGTCATCAACCCGTCGGCAATCTTGAATTCATAGCCGGGGCGGATGAAAATATCCGTGTCTCCAACCCAAGCGGCGATTTCACCGCGCTTAACGGCCGCCGTCTCGATCAGGCGCAGGGCGGTCGTGCCGACGGGAATGATGCGGCCACCGTTAGTCAATGTTTCGTTAATCTTTCGCGCAGTTGCGGCGGAAACCTCGCCCCATTCGCTGTGCATTTTATGTTCGTCGATGTTCTGTACCTTGACCGGCAGAAATGTTCCCGCGCCCACATGCAGGGTGACTTCGACCGTAATAACCCCAACGTTATTGAGCCGCGCCAAAAGGTCTGCATCGAAATGCAGCGAGGCCGTGGGCGCAGCGACAGCGCCGGACTTGCGAGCGAAAACGGTTTGGTAATCCTCTCGGTCCTGATCATCGGCGGGACGTTTGGTGGCAATGTACGGTGGCAAGGGCATCGCGCCCTCGGCCTCGATTGCAGAATCAAGATCAGCGCCGGACTTATCAAAACGCAGTGTAACCTCTCCTCCGTCTTTCGATTGCACCGTAGCGTTAAGGTTCCCGAAACTAACCACGTCCCCGTCCTTTAACCGTTTGGCAGGTTTTGCCAGTGCCATCCAAGTTTCGCTAGAAATCCTTTCGATAAGGTTAACCTCGATACTCGCAAGACCCGAACCATGCGGAGATTCTCGAAAACGCTCGCCGGAAAGCCGCGCGGGGATGACTCTGGTGTTATTGAAGACCAGCAGATCGCCTGCGCGCAGGAAATCCGGCAAGTCGGAAACATGCGCATCCAGAATTTCGCCATTTGACACCAACATACGTGAAGCCTGACGCGGCCGTACGGGGCGCAGCGCGATCAGATTTTCCGGCAAATCAAAATCGTAATCATCAAGGGTGTGCATGGTCGCCTCGCTCATTCAGGCCGCTGTAATACGCTGCGCCCTTCGTGAAAAGAGCAATTTGGGTGTTTTCTTTCTGTCGCAACATTGTATTCTGCAAAAAACCAAGGAGAGTATCATGCAAGTTGGAGATCAATTCCCCGATTTCACCCTGCCCCGTGACGGTGGTGGTAATATGTTGTTGGCCGATTTCAAAGGCCGAAATCTTGTTGTTTTTCTTTATCCCAAGGACGATACGCCCGGGTGCACCATGGAATCCATCGAATTCACGGCGAATATGGCCGAGTTTGATGCGGCGGGCGCAGACATTATCGGCCTGTCCAAAGATTCGCCGGACAGCCATGACAAATTCATCGAAAAGTTCGAACTGGGCATAGCCTTGATATCCGATGAAGACGGCGGGTTGCTGGAAACGCTAGGCGTATGGGTTGAGAAAAACATGTATGGCCGAACGTTTATGGGCATTGAGCGAACCACGTTTCTACTCGATGGGACAGGTGAAATCCGGCGGATATGGAACAACGTTAAGGTGGATGGTCACGTCGGCATTGTGCTTGAGGCTGTAAAGGCGCTGTAATTGCTGGAATTTTGTGTTCGGCTGATATCTGCTTAACATTAGTTAATCGGGCCTTTGTGGTTGCCATGAGGCTCGGTTTTTCCTATTCATCGTTAGGAAAATCTAATCACCCTGCAAGCAAGGTCACATCGGTTAATGTCGCGGCTGTTCAATTCGGTTAACAAATCCTTATCAAGATTTTTGCCAGAGCAAACTTTGGTGATCCGCACGCACGTCGACAAACGCGAGTTGACGTTTACACCCATGGCACGCGTATTCCTGTTAATCGGCACGACAGTGGCCATTGGCTGGATAATGGTGGCAACGACCGCGACGATCTCCAGCGTTTTTGAGTCCGACAGCGCGCAGTCACGCAGCGAATCCCTTCAGGACGCATACGAGCGGCGCCTTGCCGAACTTTCGGACGAACGGGACGCCTTTGGTTTGCAGACACAGGCCATGCAGGCGAAATTTGCGTTGGCATTAAAACAGGTATCGGCGCAGCAGGATGAGCTGATCGATGCAATGACCGTACAAAACGAGCAGCAGATCACGTTGTTTGCCTTGCAGCGCAAGCTGAACAGTGTGACCGCTGAACGCAACGCAGCACAGGTTGGCCTAGACGGCTTGCAAGCGGAGTTCGAAGCCGCCACCAAGGACGATGGTCCCCGACAGTCCAGCGAGCATGAGTTGATGGCCACCGTCGCCGCACTGAACGAAGTACTGGACGAGACTTTGCAGCGGCGCGATTCCGTTATTGAATATACGACCGAACTGGAAACCCAGATCGCGGACACAGCGCAGCTTATCATGCTGGACGCGCAGCGACGTAACCGGATGATAACGCGGCTTGAAGAGGCCGTGCTGATCGCTTTTGCACCACTGGAGGCGATGCTGAGAAGCACGGGGCTGGATGTGGAAAGCCTGCTGGCCAATGTACGGCGCAACTATTCCGGCTCGGGTGGGTTGGGCGGCGCTTTGGACGAGGCTTCGTTCATCGGGATGGACGCACCGGATTTGCGGCTGGAAGCATTGATGCGGGATCTCGACAATCTACAGATTTACAACATTGCCTCGGCCAAGTTGCCGCTGTCGATGCCAGTATTAACCAGTTTCCGGTATTCCAGCAGATTCGGGATGCGTAATGGCAAGCCGCATAAGGGCGTGGATATGGCTGGCCCAAGGGGCAGTCCTATTTATGCGACCGGCGATGGAGTCGTTATTTTCGCCGGCACGCAAAGAGGTTATGGTAAAGTGGTAAAGATTCAGCATGAGTTCGGTTTCGTGACCGTTTATGCACATCAGAACAAACTTCGTGTAACAAAAGGCCAGAGGGTCTCGCGCGGGGATCGAATTGGTGATATGGGAAATACTGGTCGTAGCAGTGGCAACCATCTTCACTATGAAATCCAAGTAAGCGGCGCAGCCGTTAATCCAATGAAATACATAAAGGCAGGACAAAATGTTTTCTAAACCAAAATCCGATAACGCATCTACAAATAAACCCGCAACAAAACCAGCGGCAAGCATGGCTAAGACAGCTGTTCCGGGCCCTGCTTCATCCAAACCAAAACCGGCCCCGTCGATCCTTTCGTCTGATCTGACGATCAAAGGCAACATCACAACATCTGGCGACGTGCAGGTTGAAGGCACTGTCGAGGGCGACATCCGTGCGCATCTGCTGACTGTTGGCGAAGGCGCTACGGTTCGCGGCGAAGTGATTGCAGACGACGTTGTGGTTAACGGCCGCGTCGTTGGCCGTCTGCGTGGCCTGAAAGTCCGCCTGACAGCGACTTCACGTGTTGAGGGTGACATCATCCACAAAACAATTGCGATCGAGAGCGGCGCACATTTTGAGGGCACTGTTCAGCGTCAGGAAGACCCGCTTTCGGCAAAACCATCCAAAGCTAGCGAATAACGTCGCAATATATGCAATTCAAGGGGCTGCGGGCGATCCGCAGCCCCTTTTTTGTGCCTGCAACGTACCTTCATGATTGATGTCGTATATGGTTATCGGCTATGCTATCAGGCACAAGATATTGGTGTTTTAGCTGAAATGGCCCGATTATGAGTGACGAGACAGAGACCCCTGAAAACGACGGCGAACAGCCGAGTGATCGCTATGTTTACGACGGGCCGAATATCTCGATCGTAGAAGAGATGAAAACCTCGTATCTCGACTACGCGATGAGCGTTATCGTGTCCCGCGCGATCCCCGATTTGCGCGATGGTTTGAAACCAGTGCATCGCCGGATTCTGTATGCGATGTACGAAACGGGCAACACTTTTGACAAGTCTTACCGCAAGTCCGCACGTACCGTTGGTGACACCATGGGTAAGTACCACCCGCACGGTGACAGCGCGATTTATGACGCCTTGGTGCGGATGGCGCAGGATTTCTCGATGTCTTTGCCGCTGCTGGATGGGCAAGGTAATTTCGGCTCTATGGATGGCGATAAAGCCGCTGCTATGCGCTATACCGAAGTTCGGATGGCCAAGACGGCGAATTCGCTGCTGGCTGACATCGAAAAAGATACAGTAGATTTTCAGGACAACTATGACGGCAAGGATCAGGAACCAACAGTTCTGCCTTCGCGTTATCCCAACATGCTCGTTAACGGTGCTGGCGGTATCGCAGTGGGTATGGCGACCAATATTCCGCCGCATAACCTTGGCGAAGTGATTGATGCGACACAGGCGTTGATTGAACAACCTGACCTCGATTCGATCCAGTTGATGGAATATATCCCAGCCCCCGATTTTCCGACTGGTGGAATAATTCTGGGCAATGCGGGCGCGCGTAAGGCGTATACCGAGGGGCGCGGATCTGTTGTGACTCGTTCTAAAACCTCCGTTGAGGAAATTCGCAAGGACCGTTTCGCGATCGTCGTCCACGAGATTCCGTATCAGGTGAACAAAGCCACGATGATCGAAAAGATCGCTCATCTGGCCCGCGATAAAAAAATCGAAGGCATTGCCCACGTTCAAGACGAATCCGACCGTTTCGGCGTTCGGGTGGTGATCGAGCTGAAACGCGACGCGACGCCCGAGGTGGTGCTGAACCAACTGTTCCGTTTCACCCCAATGCAAACCTCGTTCGGCTGCAACATGCTTGCGCTGAATGGTGGCCGTCCCGAACAACTGGACTTGCGCAAATTCCTGACCTCGTTCATCACATTTCGCGAAGAGGTTGTTGCGCGCCGTACCGCGTTCGAGCTTCGCAAAGCCCGCGAACGCAGCCACATCCTGTGTGGATTAGCCGTAGCCGTTTCGAACGTGGACGAGATTGTTGCCACCATCCGCACCTCTGCCGACCCTGCCGAGGCCCGCGCCAAGTTAAAAGAACGTCGCTGGCCTGCCCACGACATTGCCGAATACATCCAGTTGATCGACGACCCAAGCCATAAAATTAACGACGACGACACTTATTATTTGTCCGAAATTCAGGCCCGCGCCATTCTGGAACTGCGCCTGCAACGATTGACCGCACTGGGTGTTAGCGAGGTCACGGATGAACTGCAGGTGCTGGCCGGAAAGATCACCGACTACCTTGATATTTTGCGCTCACGCGACCGGATCATGAGCATCATTTCGACCGAATTGGCCGAAGTTAAAGAGATGTTTGCTGTTCCTCGTCGCTCTCAAATCATAGATTTTACGGGCGATATGGATGACGAAGACCTGATCGAGTCTGAGGACATGGTCGTGACTGTAACCAATTCAGGTTATATCAAACGCACCATGATCGAGGAGTTCCGGTCCCAGAAACGCGGCGGCAAGGGCACGCAAGGCATGAACACCAAGGACGAAGATTTCGTCACCCAGCTGTTCATCGCCAACACCCACACCCCACTGCTGTTCTTCACAACTGACGGTATTGTTTACAAACTGAAAACATGGCGCTTGCCACCGGGTGGCCGAAACGCGCGTGGCAAAGCAATCGTTAACATTTTGCCGATCCCGCAAGACGCCTCTATCGCAGCAATCATGCCAGTGGACGTACCTGAAGAAGAATGGGACAACCTGCAAATCGTGTTCTCCACCTCGACAGGTGGCGTGCGTCGCAATGCGCTTTCCGATTTCACCAACGTTAAGTCCAACGGCAAAATTGCAATGAAGCTGGCGGAAGGCATGCGCCTGATTGATGCGCGTATCTGCCACGAGGAAAACGACTTCTTACTGGCGACCAAGAAGGGTAAGGCGATCCGCTTCCCTGTTACGGACGTCCGCATCTTTAAGGGCCGCGATTCCACAGGCGTCCGGGGCATTAGGCTGGCAGAAGGTGACGAGGTCGTCTCTATGTCGATCCTGCGCCACGTCGACGCCACACCTGACGAGCGCAACGCATACTTCAAAATGCGCCGTGCTGTGACGGGCGAGGAAGGTGGCGAGATTGAAAGAGTTGAAACATCCATTTCGCCAGACCGCTACGCCGAACTGTCAGCTTTGGAAGAGTGGATCCTGACGATCACTTCGGGGGGTTTTGGCAAACGTTCGTCTGCGCATGAATACCGTGTTTCGGGGCGTGGAGGTCAAGGCATCGCGGCGGCTAATCTTGGGCGTCGTGGCGATACCATCATTGCCTCTTTCCCGGTGGATGAAGACGACCAGATCATGTTGGCGACCAGCACTGGGCAAAGCATCCGTTGTCCGGTTAGCGGAATTTCACGGCAGGGGCGCAGCTCCTCCGGTGTGACTGTGTTCAAGGTTACTGACAAGGAATCCGTCGTCTCGGTTGCATGGATAGCCGATCAGGGCGATGACGAGGCGGGCGGCGGCGAGGTCATTGACGAATAAAATCAGGGGCTGCACCGCGCGGCCCCTTTTCTTTTGTGCCCGCCTGCCCTAAATCCCCCCTATGATAAAACCTATCCATATTATCGGCGGCGGCATGGCCGGATCCGAGGCCGCTTGGCAAATCGCGCAAATGGGCGTGCCTGCCATCATCCACGAAATGCGCCCGAACGTTGAGACCTTCGCACACCAGACGCAAAATTTGGCCGAGCTGGTTTGTTCGAACTCGTTCCGCTCGGATGATGACGAAGCAAACGCTGTTGGCTTGCTCCATTGGGAGATGCGCCAAGCCGGTGGTTTGATTATGGAAATGGGCGACACAAATTCGGTCCCCGCAGGCAGCGCGCTTGCCGTAGACCGCGAAGCATTTTCGGAAGCCGTAACCGCGCGACTTGAAGCGCATTCACTTGTCACAATTGAGCGCGGCGAAGTCGCAGGTATTCCACCCAAAGATTGGGACAGCGTGATCATCGCCACGGGCCCGTTGACCTCTGTGGCTCTGGCCGAGGCTGTTCGCGATCTGACCGATGAATCTTCTCTTTCGTTTTTTGATGCAATCGCTCCAATTATTTATGCCGAGAGCATAAACATGGACAAAGCGTGGCTTCAATCCCGTTACGACAAGGGTGACACCGAAGAAGAGCGCACGGCCTACATCAATTGCCCGATGGACGAGGCCCAGTATAACGCCTTCATCGACGCACTTCTGGCCGCCGATAAAACCGAGTTCAAAGACTGGGAAAAAGATACACCCTACTTCGACGGCTGCCTGCCAATCGAGGTCATGGCCGAACGAGGTCGCGAGACTCTGCGATTTGGCCCGATGAAACCCGTTGGCCTGACCAACCCACACCAACCGCAGATTAAAGCCCATGCAGTGGTTCAACTTCGTCGTGATAACGCTCTGGGAACATTATACAATATCGTCGGCTTCCAAACAAAGATGAAGTACGGAGCGCAGGCTGAAGTATTCAAGATGATCCCCGGGTTAGAGCGTGCCGAGTTCGCACGGCTTGGAGGTATCCACCGTAATACGTTTATCAATTCACCTCGCCTTTTGGATGATCAGATGCGTCTAAAAGCCATGCCGCGCCTTCGTTTTGCCGGCCAGATCACAGGTGTTGAAGGCTATGTTGAGAGCACGGCGATGGGCCTGTTGGCTGGTCGGATGGCTGCTCATGAACGGCTTGGCACGTCAATCACCGCGCCGCCGAACACTACAGCAATGGGCGCACTTATCAGCCATATTACTGGCGGTGCGGCCGCCAAAACTTTCCAACCGATGAACGTCAATTTCGGTCTGTTTCCGCTGGTTGACGGGGTCAAAGGTGGCCGTCGCAACCGTCCCGCGCGGTACAAAGCTTATACGGATCGGGCCAAGGCGGACTGGAATGCATGGCTCACTTAGAGCGTTTCGCGCCCTCTCCGACGGGATACCTGCACCTCGGCCACGCATTTTCTGCGTTAACGGCTTGGAAACACGCGCAAGCTGCAGACGGGGTGTTTTTACTGCGGATTGAAGACTTCGACTACAACCGCGTGCGCGTTGAATTCGAACAGGCAATTTATGACGACCTGCACTGGCTTGGGCTGGATTGGCCAGAACCTGTCTTGCGCCAATCTGAAAATTTAACCATTTACGCTACAGCGTTGTATTCTCTGCAGGAAATGGGGTTGACCTATGCCTGCGAATGCACCCGTGCGGACATCAAGGCGGCTACGTCAACCCCCGTACTCGGGCCCGACGGGATCGTGTATCCTGGTACGTGCAGGAACAAAAGTTTGGTGTCGAATGAGCACGCTATCCGGTTAAATATGAACAAAGCAATCGAGCACCTAGGTGGCGCGGGTATGGTTAATAGGTTGCATTTCACGGAAACAAACGACGGCGAACGCGATTATTTTTTGGATGCTAACCATCTGTTAACTAATTGCGGCGACATTATATTAGCGCGACGGGACGTTGGAACCTCATATCACATGGCGGTGGTGATTGATGATGCAGCACAATACGTAACGCATGTCACACGCGGGCAGGATTTGTTTGAGGCAACGAAAATTCACCGCATATTGCAAAAGTTGCTTGGGTTACAAACGCCCATATACTGCCACCACCGACTGATCCAAGACGAGAATGGCAAAAGGCTGGCCAAACGGGATGACTCACGGGCTATTCGTAAGTATCGTAGTGATGGTGCGACTCCGCAGGATATCCGCGCGATGGTTGGCCTAGATTGGTGACGACAGCTCTACCTCGACCTCGTCGCGAATAGCTGTATAAAAACAACTGCGGCGGTTAGTGTGGCACGCAGGTCCAGTCTGGCGCACGATCAACAGCAAACAATCCCGATCGCAATCAACGCGCAGATCAACCAGTTCCTGAATATGCCCCGAAGTTTCACCTTTACGCCAATAACTGGAGCGGGAACGCGACCAGTAGGTGACGCGGCCTGTTGTTAACGTTTCGGTAATACTTTGGGCATTCATCCATGCCATCATCAAAACTTCGCCAGATTCATCCTGTGCAATCGCCGGAATCAGGCCCGACTCGTTATATTTCAAAGAAGTGACATCAAATTTGGACATTTCTTAACCTTTCAGGTTTTCATCCGACCCATCTCACCCTATCTAAATCGCAGCAACAGAAAAGCAAAGGGTGTTGGTATTGAGCAATTCCGACTTGATCGATCTATATTCCGGGCGCATCCTCGCCTTGGCGGCGTCCATCCCCCAGACGGACCGCCTGGAAAATCCGGGCGCGACCGTGCACAAACGCTCGCCATTATGTGGATCAAATGTTACGGTTGATTTGAATGTTAGCAACGGCAAGGTCAGCGCATTCGGTCAGGATGTGAAGGCTTGCGCTTTGGGGCAAGCGGCCTCTTCGGTTATTGGAGGCGTAATTATTGGGCGTTCTCAGGCTGAACTGTCGTCGGCGCGCGAACAACTATTGGCAATGCTTAAATCAAACGGGCCTGCTCCACTGCCCCCTTTCGACGGTCTGGAAGTTTTGCTTCCAGCGCGAGAATATAGAAATCGTCACGCGTCGATCATGTTGTGTATCGAGGCCAGCCTCGAAGCATTCAACGCTGCAGCTACAAAAAAAACGCCGCAACCCTGAGGGGCGCGGCGAAGTTATGGCGAATTACGAGCCTGAATTTATTCAGACTTTCGGAATATCCGAGGCTAATAGGATTCCGGAAAAATCTCGCAGTCCACAGGCGATTAGGCGAGTGCTGGCAAACAAAATCCAGCAATAATAATTATACAGATGGCAGCCAGTCCCAACGCGTCTTCGAACAAAGTTCGCGGCGCCATTGCTGAAACATTTCTGAAAATCGCTACCATATCGTTATTCCTCGCAGGTTGTTCTCATTTGTTGCCCTTATGTTCCCTTTTTATTCTCCTTTTGTCAAGAACATATTAAGAACTTTCTGCTAGAGGTCGATTCGTACCGGCTAACCGATTGATAACAAACGGATCGCCTTATCCTGTTCCATCAAATACAACAGGGTTCTGATGGCCTGCCCGCGGTCGGTTGCCAGTTTCGGGTCGGTTTGCAGGAATATTCGCGCGTCGTCTTGCGCTATTTTCATTAAATCCGCCTGCGCTTCGAGGTCGGCAATCTGGAAACGTGGTAAGCCGGATTGCGCGACGCCCAACAAATCACCTGCTCCGCGCAGTTTCAAATCTTCTTCGGCAATTTTGAACCCGTCGTTCGTTTCCCGCATTATCGAAAGCCGAGCCATGGCGGTCTCGCCCAACGTTCCGCTGTATAATAATAAGCAGGTCGAGGCCTCGTCCCCGCGACCAACCCGCCCACGTAATTGGTGCAACTGCGCGAGGCCAAAATGTTCGGCGTGTTCTATCACAATAATGGTGGCGGTTGGCACATCGACGCCGACCTCGATCACGGTGGTGGCAACCAGAACCTTAGTTCGACCGGATATAAAATCCTCCATAGCCTGATCTTTGTCCTTTGGTCGCATCTGGCCATGCACTAACCCAACAACGCCATCGCCTAAAGCGGCTCGCAAATGTTTGAATCTATCAGCGGCAGCAGTCATCGCGACAAGCTCGGATTCTTCGACTAAAGGACAGACCCAATACGCTTGCCGCCCATGGGAAATTGCTGCTTTCAAGCGATCCACAACCTGATCCAGTCGCCCCTGCGAGACCATAACCGTCTCGATTTCTTTGCGCCCTGGCGGTTTTTCATCAAGCACGGAAATATCCATATCACCATAGTGCGCGAGGGCCAGCGAACGCGGAATCGGCGTGGCCGTCATCACAAGAATGTCGACCGCGCGGCCCTTGGCACCCAAATCCATACGTTGTTGCACACCGAAGCGATGCTGTTCGTCGATAATCGCCAGCCGAAGGTGTTGGAATTTAACATCTTTTTGAAAAATCGCGTGTGTTCCGACCATAATGCGGATTTCACCACTCGCCAGATCGTCGAGTTTGCGCCGTCGGTCTGCGCCTTTGTCTCGCCCAGTCAGCAGCTGAAGACTGACACCTGCGAGTTCCGCAAATGGACGTAATGCGGCAAGATGTTGACGTGCCAGAATTTCCGTTGGCGCCATAAATGCCGCCTGACCACCGGATTCAACAGCCGCCAGCATAACCATGAAAGCCACCAACGTTTTCCCGGACCCTACATCCCCTTGCAGCAATCGGTTCATACGGATCGGCTTTGCCATATCTAGCTGAATTTCTTCGACCGCACGCAGTTGCGCGCCTGTGGGCGTGTAGGGCAATGCCTGTGTTACTTGGCTTTGAAGGCTTCCATTCCCCAGTGTTTCCAACCCCTTAGAACGGCGGACATTTGCACGCGCGATGGCTAACGTGATCTGGTGCGCTAATAGTTCGTCATAGGCCAAGCGTTCGCGAACGCTAGAGCTTGCCGAAATATCCGCAGCCCCCTGTGGCGCATGCGCTGCCTTTAACCCCGGTTGCCAGTCCGGCCAATTCTGCTTTGATTTTAAGTTCGGATCAATCCATTCGGCCAGAACCGGTGCGCGATCCAGCGCAGAAAGCATAGCTTTAGTCATCAGTTTCTGACTGATTCCAGCTGTCAACGGATAGACTGGCTCGAAAGGTGGCAGGTTTGAGCCTTCATCAATGCGCAATATATGGTCGGGATGCACCATTTGTACGACACCATCAAAGACTTCGACCTTGCCTGAAATCAGTCGGCGTTGGCCAACGGGCAGGTTTCGTTGCACCCAATCCTCGCGGGCGTGAAAGAAAACGAGTTGAAACCCCATCTTGCTGTCGCGAACCATCACCCGGTATGGGCGGCCCTTTGCCGTTGGTGGAATATGGATGCCAACTTCTATTTCGACAGTAGCTACCGCAGGAAACACTAGATCTTTCAAACTGTTACGCGGCCGCCTGTCGATACAACTGTGCGGTAGAGTAAATATCAAATCGCGTGGGCGGGTCACATCCATTTTGGCAAAATATTGTGCAGACTTCGGACCGACGCCGTCCAAAACGGTCAGGTCGGCGAACAGCGGGAAAAGAATCTCAGGGCGCGAGTGGGTCATTTTTCTATTTCACGCGACAATCGGCCTGCGATCAACCAATAAGCGTCAGCCATTCGTCCTCGGATACTATTTTAACGCCCAGATCTTCGGCTTTTTTACGTTTTGAGCCAGCGCCCGGCCCAGCAATTACTATGTCGGTTTTGGCGGATACCGAACCGGAAACCTTAGCGCCCAAACCTTCGGCACGGGCTTTTGCTTCGGCGCGGGTCATTTTTTCCAGTGTACCAGTAAAAACGACCGTTTTTCCGGCAACAGTGCTCCCCTCGATCGAAGGGACAGCGACGTATTGGACGTTCAATAACGCCACCAGCCTATTTAGCGCGGCACTCGTCTTTGGTTCGTGAAAATAATCAACGAGGGCCGCCGCCATTACAGTTCCAACCCCGTCAATTCCGTTCAAGACCTCCCAGTCAACGCCGGAATGCTCGAGTGAATTTTTCATCGCAACATTGAAGGTTTCCCAATCGTTATAGTGCCGAGCCAATGTCATAGCAGTGCTTTCGCCAACATGCCGGATACCCAACGCGAAAATCAGCCTATTCATGGGGATGTTGCGTTTATCGTCTATGGCCCCGAACAGCTTTTCTGCGGATTTCGGCCCCCAGCCTTCGCGGTTTTTCAACTGTTGCAAGGTGCTGGATCCATAGCGACCTTGCAGTTCGAAAATATCTGCAGGATGTGCGATCCAACCGTCTTTGTAAAAGGATTCGATCTGCTTCGAACCCATGCCGTCGATGTCGAAAGCTGCTCTGGAAACAAAATGCTTAAGTTTTTCGACTGCTTGTGCCGGGCAAATCAATCCGCCAGAACATCGGGCGACGGCTTCGCCTTCTTCGCGAATAGCGTCCGAACCGCATTGCGGGCATTTTGCTGGGAATTCAAACGGGACTGCCCAGTCTGGGCGGCGCGAAATATCGACGCCTTTAACTTTGGGAATAACGTCCCCCGCTCGGTAAATTGTGACCCAGTCGCCGATGCGAATATCATGACCTCCACGAATCGGCGCCCCCTTACTGTCGAGGCCTTTGATGTAATCTTCGTTGTGCAAAGTCGCGTTCGAGACGACGACGCCCCCGACGGTCACAGGTTTCAGGCGGGCGACGGGGGATAACGCGCCGGTACGGCCAACCTGAATTTCTATATCCTCTACGATTGTAGATGCCAGCTCTGCCGGGAATTTATGCGCGATTGCCCAGCGAGGGGTGTTAGTTCGGAACCCCAATCGCGACTGCAATCCGAGATTGTTGACCTTGTAGACAACCCCGTCAATATCATATCCGAGGTTAGCGCGGGCCAGCTCTATCGAGTTGTAATGCTGTATCAGTTCGGCAGGGTTCGCGCACGTCGCGGTAAGTGGATTTACGGAAAACCCCAGCGCAGTGAATCTTGCGAGGGCGGCAAATTGCGTTTCCGCGAGGGTCTCGGATACCTGCCCCCACGCATATGCGAAGAACTTCAGCGGGCGGGATTTTGTAATCTGACTATCGAGCTGCCGTAACGACCCAGCAGCAGCATTGCGCGGGTTCGCAAAAAGTTTGTTTTCGTTTTTAATTTGGCTTTCGTTCAGCGCTGCAAAATCTGTATGCGCCATGTAAACCTCGCCTCGAACCTCGAGAATATCAAGCGGCGTTTGGATTTCGGGAGGAATGTCTGTAATCGTCAGCGCATTCGCCGTTACGTCCTCGCCCGTTTCGCCGTCACCACGTGTTGCCGCTTGCACCAAAATGCCTTGTTCATACCGCAGAGACAGGGAAAGCCCGTCGATTTTCGGCTCAGCTGTGTATTCCAGCGGTTTATCGCTATCAACATTTAGAAACTTGCGGATCCGCAAATCGAATTCGATCACGTCTTCGTCTGTAAACGCGTTGCCAAGCGACATCATCGCCACCGCATGTTTTACCTTCGAAAAACCCGACGAAACAGGTGCGCCAGTTTTGTCTGTGGGGCTGTCTTTGCGTCTGAGATTCGGAAATCGGGATTCGATCAGCAAATTGCGCTGCTTTAATGTGTCGTATTCCGCGTCGGAAATTTCCGGCGCATCTTTTTGGTGATAAGCAACATCGGCCTGTGCCATGTCTTTGGCCAGGCGTGTCAGTTCGGCTTTTGCCTGTTTTTCGTTCAGTTGATCTACGTCTGTCAGCGCGGCCATGTTATCCCCTTATATGTCAAAAGGAATAGGCCGCTAACCAGCGTTCGTCTAGTAACTTCTACACGGCAATTCGATGTTCGATCGTCATTTCAACCGGATTACGCAACACATATCCCCGCCCCCATACCGTTTCGATGTAATTATCCCTGCCCAAAGCCTTGGACAGTTTTTTGCGCAGTTTACAAATGAAAACGTCGATGATTTTCAACTCGGGTTCGTCCATACCGCCGTATAGGTGGTTCAGAAACATCTCTTTCGTCAGTGTAGTGCCCTTGCGAAGTGATAGTAGCTCCAACATCTGGTAATCTTTGCCGGTCAGATGCATGGTTTCGCGGTCGATTTCTACGGTTTTACTGTCCAGATTAACGCGAATTCGCCCGGTCTCGATCACAGGTTGCGCGTGGCCTTTAGAGCGGCGCACAATCGCGTGGATGCGGGCGACAAGTTCTTGTCGATGAAATGGCTTGGTAAGATAGTCGTCTGCCCCTAATCCAAAGCCTTTAATCTTGTTTTCCGTGTCATCCATGCCTGACAATATCAGTATCGGAGTTTCAATCTTTGCTACACGCAATTGCCGCAACACCTCGTGGCCAGTCATATCCGGCAGGTTCAGATCCAATAGGATAATGCCGCAATCGTAGAGTTTGGCAAGGTTAATGCCTTCGTCCCCCAGATCCGTCGCATATACATTCAGGTTTTTGCTGACCAACATCATTTCGATGCTTTTCGATGTTGTCAGATCATCCTCGCTTAACAATACACGCATAAATACAATTCCCTTCCACGTTTCCGGTTCAACCAATAAAGTGACTATATTGGCAAAAAGGTTAACCAGAGATTAACAACTTCAGGTTGTTTGTAAATACTTTCTAACCTTTCGGTATTTCTTTAAATGGGTCACACGCAAACCTCGTCGGCCATGTTCAAACAACGTGGATTGCCACAGCGCAAATTCCTCTTCTGAAAGTTCATACATTTCGCAAGCCTCTTTCAGAGTAAGCAACCCCGCAGATACAGCCATAACCACTGTAACCTTGCGCCGAATTACCCACCGTCGCGTAGATTTTGGCGGTAAATCCCCACGTATTAACACCGATCCGTCCGGAAGGTTTACTAAACTTGGTCCGTCTATTTTCTATACTAACATGATACCCTCATTGATTTACCCGTACCCAACTTCGCCGCAGGAAGTTAACGAGAAGTAAATCCGCCCCTTGTTAGTGTTTACATTTTTATTATATAGCGACGTATCTGACAGGAGACCCAATGACCCACCCCGTTAACAGCCTTGGATTTGCCAAACCCGAAAGCGAAACCCGTGTGGTTGTTGCTATGTCGGGCGGCGTTGACAGCTCGGTTGTGGCAGCGATGCTGGCGCGCGAGGGGTATGATGTCATCGGTGTGACCCTGCAACTTTATGATCACGGCGCGGCATTGGCCAAAAAAGGCGCGTGTTGTGCAGGGCAAGATATTCACGATGCACGGCGCGTCGCAGAGGAAATGGGGTTTCCGCATTACGTTCTGGACTACGAAAGCAAGTTCAAAGAAGCGGTGATTGATGAATTTGCCGACGCCTATCTGGCAGGCGCGACTCCGGTTCCGTGCATTCGCTGCAATGAAAAAGTCAAATTCCGCGATCTTCTGGAAACCGCCAAAGACCTGAACGCTGATTGCATGGCGACGGGGCATTACATACAGCGGTACGACGGCGAAAAGCCGGAACTGCACATGGCTGCCGATCATACTCGCGACCAAAGCTACTTTCTGTTCACTACCAAGCAGGACCAGTTGGACTTCCTGCGCTTTCCGCTTGGCCATCTGGAATCCAAAGCCGAGACACGGGCGTTGGCGGCAGAATTCGGACTGGCCGTGGCCGACAAACCGGACAGTCAGGATATTTGTTTTGTACCGAACGGTTCCTACGCCGCCGTGATTGAAAAGCTGCGCCCCGGCGCAGCGGACCCCGGTGATATCGTCCATATGGGCGGCGAAGTTCTCGGCCAGCACAAGGGTGTCATTCATTACACGATCGGACAGCGGCGCGGGCTGGGCATTGGTGGGCGTGATCCGCTCTATGTGGTCAAGTTGGATACTGAAACTCGGCAGGTGATCGTCGGCCCAAAAGAGGCTTTGGCAAAGCATCGGTTCAACCTTGCCGAAATCAACTGGCTGGGCGACAAAGATTTCCAGACGGCAGCCGGCAATGGTTGGGAGATGCGGGTCAAAGTACGTTCAACTCGCCCACCAAAAGCGGCGCGAATTTTCCCGACGGGACCACATAGTGCCGAGGTAGAACTGGATATCCCTGAAGAAGGCGTGTCTCCCGGGCAGGCTTGCGTTTTCTACGCACCTGACGGCACACGCATTCTGGGTGGCGGCTGGATTCAAAAATCCTGACGCCCAAAGTTTTCCATGGCTTCCTTTGACCCGTTAATCCGATCATTGTTTACTTTGAATGATGGTTCTTAACGAAGAAGGTTTATCCGATGAAAGTTAAACGTTTACTTGCGGTTACCACCCTCTCGTTTGGTATGATGGTTTCAGCCGCCAGTGCAGTCGAATGGGATACGCTATATTCCAAAGGGAACTGGCGTCTGGATCTTAACTACTATGAAAGTGGTGCCGAAAGCTGCGAGAGCAGAGCCGTAAACGCGGGCGATTTTGTGTTCAGTCTGTTTACGTGGGATGACGGCGACTATATAATCCGCTTCACGCACGAAGACTGGCAGTTCGACGACGAGACCGTCGATCAGGAAATTGTTATTGCCATTGACGGGCGTGGACCATTGGATATTTCCGGCGAAACATGGGATGACGTACTGCAATTGATGGTCACGCCACCCAGCGATTCATTAACGCGTTTCATCAATGAAGTGCGCGCAGGTAATATCTTGTATTTGCGCAATGACAAAGGGCAAGAAATAACGCGATTCTCGCTGAAAGGTTCGACCGCAACATTAAACCAGCATCAATCCTGAGAAAACCTGATTTTGTCTGGTGTAAGTCGAAGCGATCCATATAAATAGTTCAAACCAACACACAACATCGGGCGCCCACTACGGTTCCCTTTTTATCGGAGAGACCCATGTCCAACCTCGACGCAATCCTGTCCAAAGCTAACGACAACCAACCCGCCGCGCTTGATCGCCTGTTTGAGTTGTTGCGCATCGAAAGCATATCGACGGACCCTGCTTATGCAGATGCCTGTGTTGATGCCGCCGATTGGCTGGTGGCGCAGTTGAACGAAATCGGTTTCATCGCCTCGCGTCGCGACACTTCGGGTCATCCGATGGTCGTAGCGCATTCAGGCGGCGAAGGGCGGCATATGCTGTTCTATGGGCACTACGACGTTCAACCGGTTGATCCGCTGGACCTATGGGATCGCCCTCCGTTCGATCCAGCCATCGAGGACACTCCTAATGGTAAGATCATCCGCGCACGCGGTGCGTCGGACGACAAAGGCCAGTTAATGACCTTCGTGGAGGCTTGCCGGGCATGGAAGTCTGTTTGTGGTGAACTTCCGGGAAATATTTCGATATTGTTCGAGGGAGAAGAGGAAAGCGCGTCCCCGTCTCTCGTTCCGTTCCTGACCGAGCACGCCGAGGAACTGAAGGCCGATTTTGCGCTAGTTTGTGATACGGGGCTATGGGACGCCGACACCCCCGCGATTACCACTATGCTGCGCGGACTGGTAGCCGAAGATTTCACCATCCATGCGGCGGATATGGACCTGCACTCAGGGCTGTACGGTGGACCAGCGATCAACCCGATTCGTGTGCTGACCAAAATCTTGGGCGGCTTGCATGACGACGAGGGCCGCGTAACTATCCCCGGTTTCTATGAGGGCGTTCCGCAATTAACCAACTCCGTCAAAGCCAAATGGGATACTTTGGAGTTCGATACGGACAAATTTCTCGGCGATGTCGGACTGACTACGCCAGCGGGCGAAAAGGCCTATCCGGCGCTAGAGCAAATGTGGTCGCGCCCGACCTGCGATATCAACGGGATTAATGGCGGTTATACGGGTGACGGATTCAAAACCGTGTTACCCGCGATGGCCCACGCCAAGGTCAGTTTTCGCCTCGTTGGCCAGCAAGACCCCGAAGCCATCAGCGCCGCGTTTCGCAAATACATCCGCGATAACTTACCGCCTGATTGTACCGTGAAATTCCATTCCGAGGACCGTGCAAACGCCACCGACCTACCGATCGATGCTCGCGAATTCGCGCTGGCACAAAAGGCGCTTGGCGAGGAATGGCCAAACGAGGCGATGTTCATCGGAATGGGCGGTTCGATCCCCATCGTCGGACATTTTCAGCAAATTTTGGAGATGGATTCCGTATTGATCGGGTTCGGTCAGGAAAACGACCTGATCCATTCGCCAAACGAGAAATACGATCTGCGCAGTTTCGAAAAAGGCACGCGTAGCTGGATCAGAGTCCTGCATGCGCTGCAAACCTGATTAACGCCGCCTGCGCCGCTTGGGTGTCGACATTTTATCAAGGCCGGAACGCAACAGCTCTGTCATGGGGTGGTCCGGCCAGTCAGGTTCATAATGGGCCAACATAGTTTTGATATGCTCGATCGAATCCTCGCCGTCGGGCACGCCTAAAGCCCAGTCCAAAAAGATGGGGCGGCAGGACATTTCGTGGATATTTTCGATGCGGTAAGCCTCGTATATCAGGCCACGGGGGTCGCAGGATAATTCACCTTTTTGCATTTTCCAGCGACTCCTTCAAACCATGTGTCAGCGTAGTAACATCGCCCGTAACCGAGATATGTGTAAAGCCCAGTTCCGCCAAGCTCTGCGGCGTTCCATTTGGGAAAACCACTGACCCGCTAGCCAACCCGTGGGCCGTCGCGACCTTGGCCACTTTGCCCGCTGCCGCCAACGTTTCATCGCTGTCAATCGACAGTCCCGCATCCGCGGAAAAATCAGACGGACCAAAGAAAAGCTGCGAGACACCTTTGGTAGCGGCAATTTGTTCGATGTTGGAAAGCCCCTCAACAGACTCAATTTGCACCGCGAGGAACCCGTTGCTATTCCACGTTTTCTTATAGGCGTCAGAGTCCCGCCCCCAGCCGCTGGCCCGCACCACTTCACGTGCATCACCGCGGCGTCCTTTAGGCGCATAAAACGCGCAAGCAACCATTTCCGCCGCCTGCTTGGCGCTTTCGACCTTTGGGATCATAACGCCATCAGCGCCCGTGTCCAGAACCCGCTTAATCCATGCCTCGGTCCCCTCGGGAACCCGCACAACTGACAAACAGCGCGCACCAATCGCCATAAGCTGCATTTGCGCTGTCTCTATACTGGCAGGGCCATGTTCAAGATCAACCACGATAAAATCAAAGCCGCTTTGGGCCATAATTTCTGCCACCTGCGGCGATGGAATATCCAGCCAACTTCCAAATTTAGGCATTTCGTTAACCACTCCCTAAACGGTTAATGTTTCACTAATAATATTAGCCATCGAGTCAGCCGTATTTCGCAACAAGACCTCTAACGCGTTAATATCATCAACTTTAGCAACTTGTACAAGCAAATCGAGCAATCCGTTCCCAGCACTTTCAGGATTTATCGGGCCATCGACTGCCAGTCTGGCAACCTGTTGAATACTCGTATAAAGCATCAAGGCCGCCTCGATACGCGCAGCCTGCTGTCCTGAGACCCACCCAACTCTAACCAATTCCGGTAACATATCTGACGGCCTCTCGACCCCTGTGATCCCGTACAAAACAGCTCCGGTTTGTAACAGCAGTTCGATATCCATTAACCATCCGGGGCCGTGCTTCATCTCCCAAAGATTATCTGCCTTCTCGTCGGCCAGCATGGAGCGCATTTCCTGCACATCGTTAATCACTTTGGCACGATCGTGCGGCGCACAAATCGCGGCGCGCATGGCATCGCGTACGTCAACCGCCAAATCTGCCCGACCCGCAACGACACGGGCGCGCGACAAGGCCAAGTGTTCCCATGTCCACGCCTTGTTCATCTGGTATTCACGAAATGCCGTGATCGAGGTGGCTACCGGACCCTGCCGTCCAGACGGGCGGAGCCGCATATCGACCTCATAAAGCGCCCCCTCGCTGGTTGGAACAGTCAGGGCAGATAAAACAGCCTGTGTCAGTCGCGCGAAATAGGTTGTGATCGGCAAAGATTTCGCCCCGTCCGACGCATCGGCACCTTCGGAATCATACACCATTATTAGGTCCAAATCCGAGGTCGCCGTCATTTCCCGCGATCCAAGTTTCCCCATTGCAATCACCGCCGACCCTTTTCCTGGCGGTGGCCCGTACCGACGGCTGAAGTTGCTGCAAACAACGGGAAACAGATTGGTCAGGCACGCCTCGGCAACGTCGGAATAAGCAATCGCTGCCTCGTCCGCTGTGGAAATACGGCGCAATAAATGAACTCCGATGCGAAACTGATTTTCCTTGACCCAGCGGCGCGTGACGTCGAGGGCATCCTCGTAAAAGTCGGTAGCCGCAATCTGCGCCGCCAATTCAACCCGAAGGCATTCGAGGTCCGGTAGGCTATCAAAAAAATCACTCCCAACCACCGCGTCGAAAACTTTCGAATTTCGCCCCAGATACCGTGCCAACTCGGGGGCAGTCGCACAAATATCTACCAACAAGTCCAGCAGCGAGGGGTTTGCCTCGAACAGCGAGAAAAGCTGCGCCCCCGCAGGCAGACC
Organism: Paracoccaceae bacterium; assembly: GCA_050256375.1. GTDB lineage: Bacteria > Pseudomonadota > Alphaproteobacteria > Rhodobacterales > Rhodobacteraceae > NORP23. Next base: position 91,450 of record JBBWVU010000022.1, read on the forward strand.
GGATAGAAAAGCGTCGAACTGCAACAGCGCGTCTTCGGGGCTGGGCGAGTCTGCCAAGCGTGACAGGATTTCAAGTTTGAGCCGCGCAAATATCCGACTGGAACGGTCGGACCGCAGCGCAGGCAACGTGGCCCACTGATCAACAATATTGTCAACGAACTCGGGTCGATCGAAGTTAGGCATTTCCGTTTCCAGTTCGTCCTCGCCCGCAAAAAACGCTTCCGTCAGATCATGCACTCTTTGAAGCCGGTCTTTAATCGCATTTTCGAAAGTCTCAAGGTCTCGGGTTCCGCAAAATAATGCCAGCCGATTTCGCTTTTCCAAGTCCTCGGGGATCAGATGTGTTTGCGCGTCTTCCAGCATTTGGAGGCGGTGTTCAACAGTGCGGTGTTCTATATATGCATCGTTCAAAAATGTTGCCATTGCGGGATCAATCCAGTCATTTTTAACCAATGCTCTCAACGCCTTAAGCGTCTCTCGTTGCCGTACGCCATCGTCTCTTCCACCGACGATAATCTGACGGGTCTGGGTGAAAAATTCAATCTCTCGAATGCCACCACGCCCGAGCTTCATGTCGTGACCGGGCACTACAACCGAACCGTGCAACCGTTTGTGCTCGCGTATCCGTTGGCGCATGTCGTGCGCATCCTGAATGGCGGCAAAATCCAGATATTTTCGCCAAATGAACGGTTTCAACCGGTCGAGAAACGCCCACCCTGCTTCAACCGCGCCCGCACAAGGCCGCGCCTTAATAAACGCCGCGCGCTCCCATGTACGGCCCAGACTTTCATAATAGCGCTCTGCCGGTTCCATCGCCATACAAACAGGGGTCGAGGACGGATCGGGACGTAGCCGTAAATCAGTGCGAAAAACGTATCCACCACCTGTCACAGCAGACAATAATTTGACCATCCGTTGTGTTATGCGAATAAATCCTGCCCCCACTTCGCCATAGTTTTCGGGGTCGTGGCGGGTTTCGTCAAATAGGACGATCAGGTCTATATCGGACGAATAATTCAACTCTCCAGCACCCATTTTCCCCATCGCCAGAACTACTAACCCCGCGGATTCGTCGGCGGTGCATCCGGGCAACTTTCCGCGCGCAATTTCGGCGGGAACCAGATGATCCAGACAAGCTTGCACAGATCGGTCCGCAAGATTAGTTAACGCGCCGGTAACCTGTTCCAGCGACCACAGCCCCCCAAGATCAGCCAGCGCCGCCAGCAAGGCTCCACGCCGTTTGGCCACGCGTAAACTATCCGAGAGCGTCTGAAAGCTGTCACCCGTAATATCGTCGAGAATGTTGGCAAACGTAGAGTCCAGATCTTGGCTAACGATGTTGTGCAACCAGTCTGCCTCACGCGTTAACAATTGGTCAAGATAAGGGCTGCACCCTGCTGCGCCTTCGATCAGATCTCGCAGGTTTTCGGGTAAATCAACAAACAACGCCTGCGCCTCGGCACCGCGTGTTTGGTTATAGGGAATCGGCCCAGCCGTAACATTTTGCAGTGTGTTCATGTCCGCAGCATGGCAGCAATTACCAGCGGGTCAAGCCGCGTTATCGTCCCTCGAACTTAGGTAAACGCTTTTCCACGAAAGCCATCACACCCTCTAGGAAGTCGCGGGATTTACCAGCCTGACCTTGCAATTTTGCCTCTACATCCAGTTGTTCATCCAGCGAGTTGTCTAGGCTTTCGCGCATTGCCTGTTTGATTAATCGATAGGATTCAGTCGGCCCGTTGGCTAAATGCACAGCCCGCGCCTGCACAATCGCGGCAAAATCCTGATCTTCGACACTTTCCCAAATCATGCCCCAATCATCAGCTTGTTGGGCAGAAATACGGTCCGCAAACAGGGCCGCCCCCATCGCCTTGGCAATTCCCATCTGGCGCGGCAACCAATAGGTTCCTCCGGCGTCCGGTATGAGACCGATGCGTGAAAATGCCTGCATGAAAAAAGCAGATTTAGTCGCAATCACGACATCTGCCGACAACGCGAGGTTGGCCCCAGCCCCTGCGGCTGGACCATTCACAGCCGAAATCGTCGGGATCGGGCAGTCGTAAATCGCCTTAACCATTGGTTCATATTCTTCCTTGAGCACACGTTCCATATCCAGATCCGCGACATTGGAATTATCCCCTAGATCCTGCCCTGAACAGAAACCTCGGCCAGCACCTGTGATAACCAGCACCCGCGCTTCATCCCCTGCGCGACCAACCGCGTGCGTGATGTCTGTCCGCATCTGCGACGTAAGCCCGTTCATAGAATCCGGTCGATTCAACGTGATCGTAGCTACATTCTTGGTGACGGTATAAAGTATCGTGGTGTATGGCATGGAAATCTCCTGTTCGGAGCGAGGTTACAAAATTTCGCGCCGACTTCAATGGCAGACGTCGCGTTAACCTTTTAGTAACACATCCAATCTGCTTTGCTCGTCGTCATCGAGATCATCGGTTTGAGGCGTTGCGGCGCTGCGACGACGTATGAACAACAGCGAAATCCATCCACCAACGAGCAACAACAGCGGCCCAGCGAACCAAAGCAACGCATTCCCAAGGCGAAACACCGGTTTCAGCAATACGTATTCGCCATAGCGGTCCACGATGAAATCTTCGACCTCTTGATCCGTATCTCCGGTCACGAGGCGTTCGCGCACCAGCAGACGCAGATCACGGGCCAGATCGGCGTTGGAATCGTCAATATTTTCGTTCCGGCAAACAAGACACCGTAACACTTTGGAAATCACACGAGCACGTGCTTCCATGACCGGATCGGCGAGGATTTCATCGGGTTCGACTGCCATCACCGGCGTGGCGAGCATCAAGATAACTAGTAGATATTTCAACATAATTTACTCCGCCGGAACTGCAGTCATGCGGGTTTTTCGTGCTACCGCAGCGACGCGATAACGCCTGTCCGTAATGCTAAGAATACCGCCAAAGGCCAGCGTGGCAACGCCGATCCATATCCAGTTCGTGAACGGCTTCACGTAGGAGCGAACCGCCCAACTGCCGTCTGACTGCTGGTCGCCAAGCACTACATAAACATCCCGCAGCAAACTTTGGTCAATCGCCGCCTCGGTCGTTGGTGTACTTTGAACTGGGTAATTACGTTTTTCGGGGTGCAGAACAGCTACTTCGACGCCGTTCTTCAACAACGTAAATTCGCCGCGAACTGCAGTATAGTTCGGTCCCTGAATGCCTTCGACGGCATCAAAACGCAGTTCATAGGATTGCAATGGGAAGGTATCACCTATTGCCGCCGTTCGAATATCCTCGACCTCCCATGCCATAATGGCCGAGATGCCGAATATCGTTAGCCCGAATCCCGCATGCGCGAACATCTTGCCCCAATCTGCACGAGGCAGGTTTCCCGCACGGCGCAAGCTTTCGGATATTGGCGCCTTACCAATTTTCACCCGCACAGACATGTCGGCAACCGCGCCAATCACGACCCAGAACGCCAACGTCAAACCAACAGGGGCCAGCATTCGGCCGCCCGTTTGCATCACCCACACTGCGGATCCCAATGCAACAGACAGCGCCGCAATCCCCCAAAGAGGTTGCATGGTCCGTGTTAAATTGCTGCGTTTCCACGGTAAAACGGAGGCAATCGGAAGGGTCATCGCCAGGATGACCATAAATGGTGTAAACGCGATGTTAAAGAAAGGTGCGCCGACCGACACCTTCGCACCGGTCACAATTTCCGCCACCAAGGGCCAGATTGTCCCAACAAAGACAACCGCGGCCGCAACCGAAAGTAACAAATTGTTAAGAACAAGTCCGCTTTCGCGACTGACAAGGGCAAAGACTGCGTGCGTCCGCAACTGCGTTGCTCGCATTGCGTATAGCGTTAACGCCCCGCCGATCGCAACTGCCAGAATAGCGAGGATGAAAACACCTCGATCAGGATCGTTCGCGAACGCATGGACCGAAGTTATAACCCCCGAACGCACGATGAATGTCCCGATCAAACTGAAAGAAAATGCCAAGATGGCCAGAAGAACGGTCCAGCTTTTCAATGCGTTACGTTTCTCTACCACTACGGCGGAATGCAAAAGCGCCGTCGCCATTAACCATGGCATAAAGCTGGCATTTTCGACCGGATCCCAGAACCACCAGCCGCCCCAGCCCAGCTCGTAATACGCCCACCAGCTGCCAAGTCCTATGCCAATCGTTAAGAAAATCCAAGCCGCCAACGTCCAGGGGCGCACCCATCTGGCCCACGCAGCGTCTACTTTACCCTCGATCAGCGCCGCAACGGCAAAACTGAATGCCATCGACAGGCCCACATAGCCCAGATACAGGAACGGCGGGTGAAACGCCAAACCGGGGTCTTGCAACAGTGGATTCAGACCCTGTCCGTCAAACGGAGGTTGACCAAGGCGCGAAAACGGGTTCGATGTGAACAAAATAAATGACAGAAATGCAGCGCCAATCATCGATTGCACCGACAAAACCCGGGCTTTCAAACTGGGCGGCAAATTTCCACCCCAAACCGCTACAGTCGCACCGAATAAAGTCAATATCGTTATCCACAACAGCATCGAGCCCTCGTGGTTCGCCCAAACACCTGTCACTTTATACAGCATCGGTTTGGCCGAATGCGAATTAGCCGCCACCAACCGCACCGAAAAATCGGACGTCACAAACGCGACTGTAAGCATCGCAAACGCAAAACCCACTAGCGCAAATTGCGCAATCGCAGCAGGGGTGCCGAAGCGCATCCAGTCGCTCCAGCCCTTTTGAGCGCCGATCATTGGAACGATCACCTGCACGATTGAAATCGCAAATGCGAGTATTAAAGCGAAGTGTCCGAGTTCTGCGGTCATGAAACGAATCCCTATGTTTAGAGGTGCATCATAGATGAACCGTGGACATATTCAATTTTCCATATGATGGATGAGCGTTTTGTCGCCCCATTTGGGGACAACAAATTTTTTACGCCGCTAATTTTTACACCACCATTTTGGTTAACATCAACCATTCGGCCAGAGCAGTATTGTCCGCAAAAGCATTTAGCGTTGCTATTTGCGTCGGTTGAGTCGGATCGTTACTGGCCAACGGTGACGGGATCACCGCAGCGCGGGTGCTTTCATGCGCATAATGCAACTCTCGTGCACCAAAATAGAAAGGGACCACGGCACCCAGCAGCCACCAAAGTGGGTCCGGCACGTATGCGTGGTCCTGTATTCGGGTGGCAAAACCCACGGGGTCGGCCATTGCAAAGGCAAAGAGTCCAACGGTTCCAAGTGCTATTATTGGACGCGGCAAGCGGTTTATTCCGTTAATAAATCCGTTAAACCATCCTGTTTGTGGACTACGAAATTCGGCGCCATACTGTGTTAACGATGCCATCGCCTGCGCTCGCGCTGCAACCTCGGCTTTGGTTTTATTCACCGTAAACACTTCGGAGACCGTTTCGATCGCCTCGCCGGCGTTTTGTACAGCCTGACCAACCCCTAACAGTTTCGAGATTAGCCCCATGCTGCAACCATTTGAATATGTTTCATATTGTAAAGATGATACCGGATCGAAATAAACTCTTCAGCCCGTGCTATCCACCCACCTTTACCGCCATCTTTACGCTGAGCATATTTTCGCGATGTCACACGAGTATCTGCCAAGCTGTAATAATAATTTCGCCGTTCAATCCCGTAAACGTTCGCTAGATGATCGGGCGCAACCTTCAATGCATTATTCGTCGCCAAAATGGTTAACGGCCCCAATACACCATCAACCGCCACCGGAAACCCGAACTTGGCTAATAATCGTTGCAATATCTTAACTGCTGCCCCGCCCGCACTCACATACATGTCGAAAACCGAGGCTTGCAACACATCGAGCAAAGCAGTGATTCCTGGGCGCACAAAATAATGTTGCTTGAATATCACGGCGGCTCGGTCGCGCGGTAAAATTCGCAAATCATCGATATCCACGTCGCCGTCGCCATCCACATCGATCCCCAACCGCCGCATCGTATGAATTGTTACACCGTGATTAGTTTCGCCGCCCGGGTCAGACGGGTCATCGACAAACCCACCTTCACGGCGCAAAATATCGGATACTATGTCATCAATCAACAGCATCGCATTCTCCTTAACATTTCGTAAAAACGTCAGAAGAATCGCAGAAAATAGTTAAAGTTTTATGAAGTTTCTTAAGTTTCGTCAGGCTCGACGTAGTTTCCCTGCTCTTTCAGTGCATCAATGACCTCTTTGGGCATGTAGTTTTCGTCATGCTTCGCAAGTATCTCTGTTGCTACAAAAGTATCGTTAATCAATTTACCGGTCGCCACCATGCCTTGGCCCTCGCCAAACAAATCAGGCAGAATTCCGGTAAACGAAACGTTAATGGCAGCGTTCCCATCGGTCACTCGAAAGGTAATCTCTTTTCCTTCACCACGCACCAGCGAGTCTACTTCAACCAAACCACCTATACGGAACCGTTCGTTCGGGCCGGGGCGATTCTCTGTTATCTGCGTAGGCGAACGGAAAAACTCGATGCCGTCGCGCATAGCATATCCGATCAACGCAGAGGATGTCGCCAGAAGCACCATCCCGATCACAATCATCTGAATTCTACGTTTTTTCTTCAAACCGGCCATCGGAAACTCCTATTTGTTAGGAAGTATATAACACGTATTTCCCAAGTGTTAAGTGGGCCTATCAGTCGCATTTGAAAGTTTTAACACAGCGTTAACCTCGGCTCCAAAAATGATCGCCACGCCGGTCAGGTACAAGAACATCGCCAGCACCATAACCCCCGTCAGTATTCCGTAGGTCACCGCGTATGTCGGAGTTAACGACAGGTAAATCGAGAATATCACCGCCCCAAACAACCAAAGGATTAACGAAACCATAATGCCCGGCCAAATACGGCGCCCTTTCATGGCGCGGCTAGGTAACACGCGGTGCAGTGCGACTAAAAAAAGTACAAAAACTACAACGCCCAAAACGAATACCAGCACCCCCATCGAGGCCGGCAGAGAAATATCCAGGCTTCGCTCTGCAAGTTGAAACAGAAGCGGCATGAATATGATGGAGACCGCCATAATCACCGCAACCAGCGCCCCGAGGAATACAAAAGCCAAAGAAATTAGGCGGCGCTTCAAAAGCCCGCGTGATTTGCCAACGTCATACGCGCGATCAAAGGCCACTCGAAACGCGTCAATCGCATTAGAGGCCAAAAAGATCGTCACCAAAATCGAGAGCGTCAGCACCCCTTGACCACGATACACCAGCACCTCGTGCAGGACTGGTTCCAGAGTTTGAGCAATATGTTCAGGTGCTACGCGAAACAATGCATTAACCGCTTCTTCATTTTGTTCAGAGCCGACCAAAAGGCCAACCAACGCTGTAGCAAAAATCAGGAACGGAAAAATAGCCAGCAAACTTGAAAAGGCGATGTACCCAGCCATCGCGATGCCATCATCTTTGTTAAAACGCACGTAAGCCGCACGCAAAACCCGATATGCATCGCGTACCGTAATCACGGGAATAACGGTGCCTGTTCCAGCCCCATTACCTCGGGTAAACCAAGCATTAGGTTGGCATTTTGCATCGCCTGCCCCGAAGACCCTTTTACGAGGTTATCGAGCGCCGCAAACACCCGCACGCGACCTTCCAGACGATCAGCAACCACACCTACGTGGCAGAAGTTCGATCCGCGCACATGGCGCGTCGCCGGGGTTTCACCAAGAGGTAAAACGACCATAAACGGTTCATTTTCATAGGCTTGCGTTAAGCATTCGTGAATTTTATCAGCTTCACCACGAACATGTACTGTTGCCAGAATACCTCGGTTTGCGGGCATCAAATGCGGGGTAAACATAACCTTAACGTCGCGGCTCGTTACCTTGCGAAACTCCTGATCGAACTCGGATGTATGCCGATGTACAGGCAGCCCATACGGATGCGAGCCCTCGGAAACCTCGGAGTGTAACATCCCTTCACGGGCGGCGCGCCCCGCACCCGAGACACCACAGAACATGTCGATGATGATGTCATCCTCGGCAATCACACCCGCAGCCAGCAACGGACGCAGCGCATATATGCCCGTAGCCGCGTTGCAGCCGGTGCCCGCAACTAAACGCGCGTTAACGATTTCTTTACGGTAGAATTCCGTTAGTCCGTAAACGGCGGTTTTCTGTAAGTCGGGCGCGTAATGCGGATGTCCATACCAATGTTCATACATCGTAACATCTTCCAGCCGGAAATCCGCCGACAGATCCACAACTTTCAATTTCAGTGGCAACTCCTTAACGATTTTTTGCGACATTGCATGCGGTAGCGCACAAAATGCTAGATCGACGGTGGCAAAATCGACGTCTTCGATCCTCGTCAACATGGGCAAATCAAGATGTCGAAGGTGCGGAAAAACCTGCGCCATCGCCTGCCCAGCCTTACGATCAGCTGTAATCGCAACGATTTCCATAGCAGGATGACCCGCGATCAGGCGCACCAACTCAGCGCCCGTATAACCACTGGCACCCAAAATCGCGACTTTTTTGATCTTGCTCATGATAATAACCTTAATGATTTCTTGCGGCTTACGCGATTTCGGCGACGCGATCAATCACGCAGCGTTGAATCTTATGGGCTGGCCCAGAAAAAGCTGGGCGCTACGGCTGACTTCGACAGGATTTCCCGAGGTCAAATACGTCACGTTACCCCGTTCAGCAAATCGCGAATGTCGTCGCAAATAATCTGCAAGGCTATCTGAAACGATGTCGGGCTGCATCAAAACACGGGTTTTCGCAGGCAAAGCGGCCCGAAAACGAGCCTCAACCAACGGATAGTGCGTACAGCCAAGCACTGCGGCTTGCGGGTTAGGCAAAGCTTCCAGCAGGGTCGCGACATGCGCATCAACCAGCGCTTCAGCGGCCAATGTATCACCCTCTTCAATCGCGGCGACCAGGCCAACGCAAGGTTCGCCGACAACCTCAACGTCTCGCGCGCGGAACTTAAGTTCGCGCTCGAACGCACCGCTCGCGACCGTGGCAGGCGTCGCAAAAAGCGCCACATCGTGCAGGCCGGTATGCGTAGGCGGCGAGTTATCACCCCAATCCCGCCGCGTCAGTTCCTCGATCATCGGAACGAATACACCCAGAACGCGCTTATCATCTGTTAACCAATTAACTTGTAGATCGTGTAGCGCCACCGCCGAGGCAGAGTTACACGCAAGGATCACCAGATCGCACCCCTCGTCGAACAGGCGCGTCACGCCGGCAATAGTCAAATCATAGATTTCGGCGTCGGTTTTCGAACCATAAGGCGTATTGGCATTGTCGCCGTAATACACAAACGCCTGATCTGGAAGCTTTTTCATCGCCGCCCGCAAAATGGTCAGCCCGCCAAGGCCGCTATCAAATACTCCAACAGGCATGGGTTTTTCCTAGAAATCAAATCCGTATTCGTCATCGTTGATGTCATTTGCCGACAGGTTGTATGTAGAAGTACGCAGAAAATCCATCATCGCAGTTGGATCTTTGACATAGGTTTCCAACGCGTCGCGATCCAATGGTTTACCAATGTGAACACGCACAGGTTTGTTCATGCGACGTTTAAATTCGCTGATCAGCAAAGCTGTGCGAACCGTGCGGTTAACCTTCCCGAACATGTGGAAACGTCGGGAATTATACCCGTCAAAGAAAATGGGCACGACTGTCGCGTCGGATTTCGCGATCATCTTGGCTGAAAATGTCCGCCATTTCGGATCCATAGGGCGCCCGAACCGGCGGCTAGGAGATGAAACAGAGCCCCCCGGGAAAATCCCGATAGCACCGCCGTCAGCAAGATATTTTAAGGCCTCTTTGCGGGTATTCAAGTTCAAGGCCATCGCCTCGCGTGTTTCGTCAAAGCAGATAGGCAGGATTTCATTGTCCAAATCTTTGACCCGTGCAAAAACACGGTGCGCGAGGATCTTGAAATCCCCGCGTGACCGAGACAGTATTTGCCCCAGCATCAACCCGTCAAGCATCCCGAAGGGATGGTTCGACAGTAATACAACGGGCCCTGTTTTAGGAATATTATCCAGCGAGCCAGACACGATATCCAACTTAAGGCCGCACATATTCGGTACCACATCCCAAAAGACCTGACCGGCGGACATTGCCTTGTCATACCCACGAACCTGTCGGATCACCCGGATACGGCCCGTCGAATTCTCGATGGCGCGGATGACTGCACGCCCGCGACGGGTCTTCGCCGTCGTGGCGTAACTTATTTCGCGTGCCGCAGATATATGAACGCCCATGTTAACTCCTGAACAGGTAATATGCTCAGATAGGGCAGTCTGCTAGATAAATCTAGTCCTAAGGCTGCCCCTGTATCAATATATCACGGCGCGGATGCTTCACACAGCATGTGGGGTCTGGATTAATCCTTTGGTAATAACCACTGCACTTATGGTTCGATCAGTGCCCTACCGAATATATCCCGCCACTATTGACCGCGTCTTCTTCGACCAGTAGACCTAGCCAAGTGCCAACGACCTCAACAATTCTGGCGGATATCCGGACTTTCATAGTGTGCCCTTCGGCGTCCGCCTCAACAGCCCGAGCCCCGCGATATGCGAATTCATCGGTTTGAATTTCCGTCGGGCCTGCAAGTGCTTCGCCGGTTTTCTGGTCAATAACCTGAATCGAGAACCTTACCTTATGTACCCCTCCGGTAATCACATGCGCCTTTGGTGTCAAAATATGGAATCAGATCAACGTCGCTTCGATCACAACGGGCCGATGGTGATTTTCCGGAATTAGCTGCGCTGCCGCGGTTTCGATAGCATCTTGAAGAATCACTCCAACCTGCGCTTTTCGATCTCCGGGGTAATCGCCGCGCCAAACGACATCAACTTCGGGTTGGAAAAGATTGACTTTGTAGATATGCCGTTACTCGCGGGACATTTCCATTAATCTCCCATTTCTGGGAAGAAGGAGATGTTCATGACCAAGGACCAACGCGAGAGACAGCGCAAATTACGGATACTGCGGCACGCTGAAGAGACTGGGCATGTAGCCAAGACCTGCAGATATTTCGGGATCAGCCGATCCAGCTTCTATCGTTGGCGTCAGGCTTATGCAGATCGTGTCGAAGCTGGGCTAATCAACGCGCCACCCATCCCCAAATGGCATCCAAACCGGACATCGCCAGAGCGTGAAGAGAAGGTGTTGTATCTTCGTCGTAAGTATCACCTGGGACCAATACGGATTGTTTGGTATCTGGAGAGGTATCACGACATCAAAATGTCTGACTCAACGGTCTCGCGGATTCTGCGTCACCATGGGCTAAACAGACTGCCGCGCGGCACCCGTATGCGCGAAACCAGAACCACCTCTCATTGATTGCATAGCAATCAACTGCCGGGCAGTGGATAATGGTCATGAGTTCCAGGCTAAGTTCCACTGGCACGTCGAGGACCTTGGCATCCGCCATGCTTATATCAAACGCGGCACGCCACAGCTAA
>JBBWVU010000023.1:0-72117 GCA_050256375.1 Paracoccaceae bacterium
ACGAAGGCTTCTATCTGGTTTCGAAGGTCCGCCGGATAGAAATAGTTCTCTAGCAGCACGCGGTTCTTCATAGTCTGATGCCAACGTTCGATCTTGCCTTGGGTTTGCGGGTGGTATGGCGCACCTCGAACGTGATCCATGCCTTTGTCGCCCAGCCATTCGGCCAATTCACCGGAGACATAGCTAGAGCCGTTGTCACTGAGCAGACGTGGTTTGTGGACGACGTGAACCTGATCACAGCCTGATACCTGCAAGGCTAGCTCCAACGTATCGGTAACGCCTTCGGCTTTCATGTTGGTGCAGAGTTTCCAAGCGATGATGTAACGGCTGTAGTCGTCCAGAATTGTGCTGAGATAGAACCAGCCCCAACCTATGACCTTGAGATAGGTAAAGTCTGTCTGCCAAAGCTGATTAATCGCTGTGGTCTTGTCTTTGAACTCGTTGGCGGCCTTGATCACGATGAAAGCCGGGCTGGTGATCAGATCATGGGCTTTCAAGATCCGATAGACAGACGCTTCTGATACAAAATACCGTTCCGTATCGCTAAAGCGCACCGCCAGTTCGCGCGGTGATAGCTCCGGGATCTCCAGTGCCAGCTTTACGATCCGCCCCCTTATATCTTCAGGAATGCGGTTCCAAACGTGTTTGGGCTTGGGAGAACGGTCCTTTAGACCGGTTTCGCCACGCGTCAAATACCGATCATACCAGCGGTAGAATGTGGTGCGGGGAATGCCCAACTTGTCCAATGTTTGCTTTGCTGGAAGATACGAGCTTTCAACAAGTTTAATGATCTCAAGCTTTTCGGATGCGGGATACCTCATTCTTGGCCGCCCCCATCCCCCGCTGCCCGGCAGTGGTTTGCTTGCAAACCATGAGAGGGATCATGCTTTTTTTGAGAAGCCGAAGCTCGAGCGTTTGCTCTGCAACGACTTCCTTAAGTTCACGAGATTCACGGCGCAGGTCTTTAACTTCATCTGTAGTTGCAGCACGGGCAGTGTCACCAGCAAGCCGCCGTTTGCCAGCTTCCACGAAGTCCTTTGACCATTTGTAGTAAATGCCCTGCGAAATGCCTTCACGGCGGCATAACTCTGCAATGCTGTCCTCGCCACGAAGACCATCAAGAACAATCCTGATCTTCTCCTCCGCAGAATACTGCTTACGGGTGGCTCGCTGGATGTCTTTGACTATCTTCTCCGACGCTGTGCGTCGCGTTCCGGGTTTCTGTCTCATCTTCACTCCTTGAAGGTTACGATGAGACAGAAACCCTCCCTTATTCAATAACGTAAATCTGTTCCATAGGTGCTGACGTCAGACAGCCAGCACAACCGATGGTCAAGTTATCTGGGCAGACGAATTCGAAGGGTCGATCGAAGACCTGTTAACTCTGCAATCCAAAGTTATTTCGCGCATCATTGCGATCGTTGAAACCCAGATACAAACGAACGAGATTGTTGGAGCAAGTAAAATAGCTACCGAAAACATCGATGCCTGGTCAACCTATCACTGCGGCTTGTGGCATATGTTCAGGTTCAACAAATATGACAACGCTTTGGCAGAAAGGCTTTGTAAGCAAGCGATCGACATTGACGAGAAATTTTCCAGCGCCCATTCGGGCCTGTCATTTACACATTTCCAGAACGCGTTTGTCGGGTTTACCAAAGATGCACCCGCGCAACGTGAACTAAGCCATAAACACGCGAATATCAGTTTTGATCTTGATCCGTTCGATCCTTTTGCCAATCTGACCATGGGGCGTGCCCAGATGCTGAACGGAAATTACGAAGAATCGATACCGTGGTTCGACCGGTGTCTTGAGTTTCGACCAAATTATGCATTTGGTATTTACACGCGCGGTTTAGTTGATGCGATATTGGGGAATGGGATGGAAAGCCAGCGACGATCAATGAAAGCGCTGTCGCTAAGCCCACTGGATCCGCTGTTATACGCCATGTTATGCTGTCGCGGACTATCGCATCTGGTGCGCGGTGAATACGATGCAGCCAGCGACTGGGCCGAGCGAGGAGCGATACGTCCTAATTCCCATCTGCAGATATGGGCCATCGCGGCGATGTCGCATGAATTGGCTGGAAATCACGTCTCAGCGTCGAAATGGGTCAAGAAAATCAACGAAAGTAACCGGAAGTTTGCTCCAAAGCATTTCCTGCAATCCTTCCCAATTCGCGATCCAAATACCAGATCAATAGTTCACGAGTCATTAACACGTTTAGGTTTTTAGGCCTGCATCTTAGAGCCGTGTCGATTCCCGCAAGCAAACGAGTAGGGTGATTGGCGACATATTACGAAGTCGCTGGTGGATGCGGGTCCATTGGTTCAAATCCGTGACTGGTGTTGGGATAGCGACGCAGGTTTCTATTTTATGTGGTCCAGACAATCTGACCCAAGCGCGGATGCGGTAACTACGCGTTCGGGAATGTGGGATTTTTGGGCATCCCTATGCTCGTATTGTTGATGGGCACCAGCGCGATTGGTCCGGTAATGATTGTGCTTACGACTGACTTGATCGTATTTAGCAGCCTATTGGTAATTCTGATTTCCGCCAAGCGGGATGGGCGGATGTCGTTTGCAATACTGGGATCGATAGCTAACGAACTTGTACGAAACCCCATGATAGTTGCGATAGCACTTGGGCTTTTGTGGGTTGGCCTGGACATCCCTATGGTGACCCCCGTTGACGAATTCTTAACGCTTCTGGGTGCTGCCGCCACTCCCGGGGCTTTGTTCGCGATTGGTGCTTCGCTCGTTGGAAAATCGGCCGAGCGCCGATCCATCGCGATCTGGCTAACCACAGCCAAATTGGCGCTGCACCCGCTGGCAGTGGCTTTCGCAACTCTGATACTGTTCGATGTGCCCACATTTACTGCGTCGGTTATGATCGCGGCTGCGGCGATGCCTACAGCTGGCAACGTCTATATTTTGGCCCAGCATTACGGGATCGCTCCGGTTCGGGTGTCCTCGACTATTTTGATCTCGACGGTGGTCAGTATTCTTACGTTGACGATGGTTATCGCTTTCGTCTCAGGTTGAAGTTGCCGTTCGATACAAACTGTGCCTGTCTTATATGATTGCAATAACGATATCTGTCGTCTGTTTTGGATTAGAGATAAATAAGTCAGACTACTAATTGACTTGGCCCGAAAACTGGCATCAAGTTTCGACCAAGACGGTTGGAGGAAATGATGTTTGATTCCGGAACAGAACGAATTCGTAAACTCTCGATCTGGCATGGCGAAATCGCGATTACTCCGCTGAGAGGTGGCCGTACAAACCTCAACTATGTTGTCGAGGATGCATCCGGCAAATACGTTGCGCGCCTCGGGGAAGACATCGTCGATCATCATGTCATGCGTTTCAATGAACTGGCTGCCAGTCGTGCCGCGCATGCAGCGGGGCTGTCACCGGCAGTGGTTTACGCGCAAAAAGGTTTGACGGTACTGGAGTTTATTGAGTGTAAAACTTTCACATCTGCCGATGTGCGCCAGCAACTTAATCTTGAAAAGATAGTAACGCTGATCCGGTCCTGTCATAGGGATATTCCTACGCACCTTCGTGGGCCGGTTCTGGTATTCTGGGTGTTCCACGTGATCCGTGATTACGCTGCGAAGTTACTGGAAATAAACAGCCCGCATGCAGCACTGACCCCCGAATTACTTGCGATAGGCAGGCAGTTAGAGGTCGATGCGGGGCCGTTCGATATGGTGTTCGGGCATAACGACCTTATAGCCGATAATATTCTTGATGACGGGGCAAGGTTATGGCTGATTGATTGGGATTACGCAGGCTATAATTCGCCGTTATTCGATCTGGGCGGGTTGGCTTCGAATAATGGGCTTTCGTCTGTACAGGAACGCTGGATGCTGGAGACTTATTTCGACGCACCGGTAACGGAAGCGCTTCTACATCGCTACCATGCCATGAAATGCGCATCCTTGCTGCGCGAAGCGATGTGGAGCATGGTTTCGGAAACGACCTCTGATCTTGATGTTGATTACGCCACCTATACTTCCGACTTTTATGAACGCTTCCAGCGGTCTTATCAAACCTACCTGCAAATGTAAGGCGAACCCAATGCGTGAACTTCCCTCAACCGCAAAAGCTGTAATTATTGGCGGTGGAATTATCGGCTGCTCGACAGCTTATCATCTCGCGAAACTTGGCTGGACGGATACGGTATTACTCGAGCGTAAAAAGCTGACTTCCGGAACGACTTTCCATGCAGCGGGACTGGTGGGTCAGTTACGCTCGAACGCCAATATTACCCAGCTTCTGGGATATTCCGTTGAGCTTTACAAAACCCTCGAAGCTGAAACCGGCCTTGGCACGGGATGGAAGATGAACGGCGGCCTTCGCCTTGCATGCAACGAAGAACGCTGGACAGAAGTGAAACGCCAAGCCACCACAGCGCATTCGTTTGGGTTGGAAATGGAACTGCTGACCCCGAAAGAAGCACTGAATTTGTGGCCATTGATGAACATTGACGATGTGATCGGGGCTGCGTTCATGCCAACCGACGGGCAAGCGAATCCTTCGGATATCACACAAGCTTTGGCCAAAGGTGCGCGGATGGCGGGCGCTAGCATTTTCGAAGATACTAAAGTCATAGATCTGGAAATCAACAAGGGCAGGATCAAGGCGGTAATAACCGAGCATGGCCGGATCGAGTGCGAAATCGTCGTGGTTTGCGCCGGTCAGTGGACGCGCGGTTTTGCCGAACGGTTCGGTGTCAGCGTGCCGCTCGTTTCGATGGAGCATCAATATATGGTCACTGATGTGATTGAGGGAATGCCCAAGAACCTTCCGACACTGCGCGATCCTGATCGCCTGACTTATTACAAAGAGGAAGTTGGCGGTTTGATTATGGGCGGGTATGAGCCCAATCCGATCCCTTGGGCTGTGGATGGTATTCCAACGGGCTTCCATTACAGCCTGCTGAAGTCCAATTTTGACCATTTTGAACAACTAATAGAGCTTTCACTGGGCCGCGTGCCCGCGCTGGAGCATGTCGGGATTAAAACGCTGACGAACGGGCCGGAAAGTTTCACTCCAGACGGTAACTTCATCATTGGCGAGGCACCCGAACTGAAGAACTTTTTCGTTGGTGCGGGTTTCAACGCATTCGGGATTGCCGCTGGTGGTGGGGCGGGGATGGCGCTTGCCGAATGGGTCAAAGCAGGTGAGCCGCCTTACGACCTTTGGTCCGCTGACATCCGGCGCTTTGGTAACCCGCATCGCGATACTGACTGGGTTCGCACACGCACGGTCGAGGCTTACGGCAAACATTATACAATAGCATGGCCGCACGAGGAACACGAAAGCGGTCGCCGCTGCCGAAAATCGCCGCTTTACGAAACGTTAAAATCGCAAAACGCCTGTTTTGGCGAAAAACTTGGATGGGAGCGCCCGAACTGGTTTGCGGACACATCTAAAGGGGAAACACCGAAAGACGTTTACAGTTTTAGACGACAGAATTGGTTTGAAGCAGTTGGACGGGAACATCAGGCGGTTCGACAGGCGGCTGTTCTTTTCGATCAGTCCTCGTTTGCCAAGTTCACGCTCAAAGGCCCAGATGCCGTGGCGGCGTTAAACTGGATCGCGGCAAACGACGTTGATAAGCCCGTCGGCTCGTTGATTTATACGCAAATGCTTAACGACCAAGGCGGGATTGAGTGTGATTTAACCGTCGCCCGCGTTATAGAGGAAGAGTATTACATCGTGACAGGCACTGGTTTCGCAACGCATGACTTCAACTGGATAAAACGCAACATTCCTGACGGGATGAATTGTCAGCTATCCGAAGTAACCACGGAATATTGCGTGCTGTCCTTGATGGGGCCAGAAACACGTAACATACTTGCTAAAGTTACCACTACTGACGTGTCCAACACTGCATTCAGGTTTGGATCGGTCCAGACCATAGACATCGCGGGCTGCGCCGTAAAAGCCCTGCGCATCACTTATGTTGGAGAGCTGGGATGGGAGCTACATTTGCAGGTCGAGCATGCGCAAAAGGTGTATGACACGTTAATGCAAGCTGGGTCGGAATACGGACTGATCAACGCGGGGTATCGCGCGATTGAATCATGCAGGCTTGAAAAAGGCTATCGGGCTTGGGGGTCGGATATTGGACCAGATCATACGCCGCTAGAATCCGGTTTGGGCTGGGCGGTTAAATTGCGCAAAAATATTGATTTCAAAGGGCGTGGCGCGGTCATCGAACAAAAATCAAACGGTGTGAAAAAGAAGCTGGCATGTTTCACTATTGATGACCCGAACGTGGTCCTTTTGGGTCGCGAAACTATCTATCGAAATGGTGAGCGGGTGGGTTGGCTGACCAGCGGTGGTTTTGGATATACTATCGATAAGCCAATCGGATACGGTTACGTGCGAAATCCGAACGGCGCCGACGCCGCCTATGTAACGAGCGGAACATACGAGCTTGAGGTGGCGACGGAGAGGATGAAATGCGATGTTCATCTCCGCCCATTATATGATCCCGATATGAGCAGGGTTAAGGCTTAGCTTTCAAAGCTAAGCGCGCATCATAAGCTATCTCGCCCTCTTCATCGGCAGAGATAGCCCAATGCGGCAACTTTCCGACCCAACTTAGGCGGTTAAGGATTTCTTCACGAATTAGCTCGGCATTTTCACCGATACCGCCGGTGAAGATCAGCCCGTCCACACCTCCCATCGCCGCAATCATAGAGCCCGCGTGACGGCTCGACCAATAGCAATAATGCGAGACGGCAAACTTTGCGGCAGGGTCATCCGACACTAATAACGACTTCATATCCGAATTTCCGCCAGACAAAGCCTGCAGCCCGCTTTCGCGATTCAAAAGGTGGTCGATCTGGTCGGCCCCCATACGTTCGGACCGCATTAGGTGCAGGATCACTCCTGCGTCCATGGCTCCCGCGCGGGTTGCCATAACCAGCCCGTCCATGGGCGAAAACCCCATTGTGGTCGCAACCCCTTTGCCTTCCACGATAGCGGCTAGACTTGCACCTGCCCCCAGATGGAATGCCAGCACGCGCTTGGGTAGCAGTGTGCCCGTAACCGATGAGAAGCGACGCACCAGTGAAGCATAACTAAGACCGTGAAAACCATATCTACGGATGCCTTTTTCGCGCAAATCCTTCGGGATTGGTAAGGTCGTCGCTTCGGGCGGGTTGTCAGCATGGAAAGTCGTGTCAAAACATGCAACCTGCCTAACTTCGTTGGTTAAGGTGTGAACTGCGTCAATCACCGCCAAAGCAGGTGGATTATGCAATGGGGCGAGGGTGGCGGCGGCCTCGATTTCCTGTCGTATTTCGGGTGTGATCTCTGCGGTGGCAAGAAGGTTGCCGCCGTGAACAATCCTGTGCCCGACAATACTCGGCAGTGGATTTAACAATGGCTGATTGTCTAGGAATTGCAACGCGGCCCGCACTGCCTCGGTATGATTGTGCGCCGCAACCGTGATATCACCGACGTCCGTATGCAGCCGCGCGTCCGGCCCGATCGCAGCGATCTGGCCGGATGTAATCTGGTGGTCGGAATGCCGCGCGTAGGCGGCAAACTTCAGGCTGGACGACCCTGCATTCAGTGTGAGAATCCAGTCGTCGGTCATCGCTTAGACCTTCTGCGGGCGCATGTCGGAGGCACTAATACCGGCAACCTCAACAGGTGTCGTCATCGCATCGCGCCGGAACGGTTCGCCCAGCTCTTGGTTCAGCATTACCTCGATGAAAGTGGTTACCCCATCTTTCATCTGGGCGTTTACAGCCGTGTTCAGGGCATCCGTCAAGCCTTCCATTGTGGTTGCCACAACGCCCTTTACACCACATGCATTTGCGATACCGGCGTAGGAAACATTGTAATCAAGCTCGGTTCCCACAAAATTGTCGTTGTACCAAAGCGTGGTGTTGCGTTTTTCGGCACCCCATTGGTAATTGCGAAAAATCACCATGGTGATCGCCGGCCATTCATCGCGGCCACATGCGGTCATTTCGTTCATCGAAATCCCGAAAGCTCCGTCACCGGCAAAACCCACAACAGGCGTATCCGGCTGTCCGATCTTGGCACCTAGGATCGCCGGAAAGCTATAGCCACAAGGCCCGAACAGGCCCGGCGCCAGATATTTGCGCCCATCTTCGAACGTTGGATATGCATTGCCAATCGCACAGGCATTGCCGATGTCGGAACTGATGATCGCATCGTTAGGCAAGGCCGCCTGAATAGCGCGCCACGCTTTGCGCGGAGACATGTGATCAGGCTTCGCCCCACGAGCACGCTGGTTCCAGGTGGTGCCTTCGTCGTCGTCTTCGTGATCCATCGAGGTCAGCGTTTGCGCCCACGCGGATTTCGTCGTAGCGATCAAGTTGGTGCGTTCCTGACGACCCGCGTCGCCAGCTGTATTGGAAAGCTGTGCAAGGATTTGTTCGGCTACCTGTCTCGCATCACCGACGATGCCAACGGTTACGGGTTTGGTCAGGCCGATGCGATCAGGGTTGATGTCCACCTGAATGATTTTTGCGTCTTTTGGCCAGTAATCGATCCCATACCCCGGCAAAGTCGAGAACGGGTTCAAACGCGTCCCCAGCGCCAGCACAACATCGGCCTTGGCGATCAGTTCCATGCCGGCCTTGGAGCCATTGTACCCCAGAGGCCCCGCGAACAGCGGGTGCGAACCGGGGAATGCATCGTTATGCTGATACCCACAACAAACAGGCGAGGATAGACGCTCGGCAAGGTCTTTGGAGGCCTCGATAGCGCCACCGATAACAACTCCAGCGCCGTTCAGAATGACGGGGAATTTGGCTTCGGACAACAGTTTGGCCGCATCGGCGATAGCGTTCACACCGCCCGAGGGCCGTTCAAAATCCACGATGGCGGGCAGGTCGATGTTAATCACTTGGGTCCACATATCGCGCGGGATATTGATTTGTGCTGGTGCCGACAGACGCTTGGCTTTCATAATCACGCGGTTCAGAACCTCGGCAATGCGCGATGGATCGCGGACCTCCTCCTGATAGGCTACGCAGTCGGCAAACATGCGCATCTGCTCGACTTCTTGAAAGCCGCCCTGACCGATGGACTTGTTGGCGGCTTGCGGTGTCACCAGCAGCATTGGTGTGTGGTTCCAGTAAGCCGTCTTGATTGGCGTCACAAAATTAGCAATCCCCGGACCGTTCTGGGCAATCGCCATAGTCATCTTGCCCGACGCGCGCGAGAAACCGTCGGCCATCATCCCGCCGCTGTATTCATGTGCACAATCCCAGAACGTGATCCCTGCTGCTGGAAAATAGTCCGAGATCGGCATGAAAGCCGAACCGATAATGCCGAAAGCATTATCAATTCCGTGCATTTGCAGAACCTTAACAAAGGCCTCTTCGGTAGTCATTTTCATGGCGATGTCCTTGTATTGATGTGTGTAAATCTGCGTCCGAATATGGTCGAGTCGATCAGTCAGTAATAGGGCCAGAAGTTAGGTGGCATTATAGCCAGTTTGCATTTTAACGATAGCTTGTTCGATCCGCCTGATCCCTTCGGGAATTTTTTTCGACGAAATTGACGAATAAGCCAACCGAAAGAAGTTTTTAGGGGCGTTGTCACTTTCGAAAAACGGGGCGCCAGCTTCGATTAATACGCCTTGCGCCTTCAAATTCTCGGCTAGAATTTCAGTGTCGATATTTTCCGGCGCCTCGACCCAGAAACTCGATGCGCCGAAGGCAGCACTGCCGGCGATTATCATGTTGGTGCCATTCAATGCTTCGTCCATCACCGTGCGGCGTTCATGAAACACTCTGCGCATACGTTTAATCATGGCATCGTAATGCCCAAGCCCCAAGAAATACGCGGTCGTTCGCTGTATATGCCCAGGCGGATGCCGCAGAACGGCAGATCGCAACGCGCGGGCTTGCCGAATGAACGGCTCCGAGGCAACCATATAGCCAAGCCGGAGCCCCGGGAACAGGGACTTCGAGAAGCTACCCGTATATATAACCCGCCCGTCCTCATCCAAGGATTTCAGGGCAGGGGATGGGGGCTTCAGAAAGCTCATCTCGAATTCATAGTCATCTTCGACAATGATGAAATTCTTTTCACGCGCCAAGCGTAACAACTCGTGCCGCCTTGGCATGGGCATGGTCGTGGTCGTCGGGCATTGGTGGCTGGGGGTCGTGAATAACACATCAAAATCGTCCGGCAAGCTGTCAGGAGGAAGCCCGTCTTCGTCAATTTTTACAGGGTATTGTTTGCAACCGGTAAAACGCAGAATTTCGCGCAGGCTGTAATAGCCTGGATCCTCAAAGGCAGCAGCACGATCTGCGTTCAGCAAAATTTGTGCAGCCATCCACAGCGCATTTTGTGCGCCAACCGTCACCAGAATTTGTTCAGGTTTAGCCAAAATCCCGCGCCTCGGCAGAGAATTCCTTGCGATAAAGTTAACCAATTCCGGATCGTCCCGTTCAGCATAATCCGAGGTCAGACTGTCGAACTCTTTCTTCCCTAAGGCTTGCAGGGCGCATAACCGCCAACTCGACTGATTGAACAGCGTTTGGTCCGGTTGGCCATGAATAAATGGAAACGGATAGCTGCGCCAATTCAGCGGTTTATCGACGAGTTTGCCGCCAGTGAAATCCTGTTGCACAGCCTTCGCCCAGTCCACTTTGTCGGTGACCATCGCGCCACGGATCGGTGGTAAGGGCGCGCTCGGCGCAGTTTCCGATACATAGTAACCGGACCGATCGGCCGACGTTATGTAATCATCCGAGACCAACTCGGTATACGCCAGTGTCACAGTTATGCGCGAAATCCCCAGATGCGTTGCTAATTTACGCGAGGACGGCAATTTTTCACCTGGATGCAGTCGGCCAGCCAGAATGGCGGATGCCACGATCTGCTGGATTTGCTTTTGCAAACTGCCCTGAAAATTTGGATCAAGGAAAAACGCGTCTTCGACGAGGGCCATGAGCATCCTAACTGGACTTAAACTTTGGAATCAACTGGCTCTAAGCGAAGCCCAAAACGGGACTTAGTGTCAATACAAAGTTTCACTCGGACAATTCAATATAGGAGACGTAAGATGGCTTTCGATGTGCAATCAAATTCAATGGAAGAGTACTGGATCCCGTTCACAGATAACAAAGGTTTCAAGAAAGATCCGCGCCTGATTACCAGCGCCAGCGGCGTTTATATGACCGATCACAAGGGTGGCACGGTCATCGACGGATCATCCGGACTCTTTTGCAGCCCTGCGGGTCACAGCCATCCAAAAATCATTGAGGCAGTGCATCAAGCGATGCAGAATTTCACCTATGTTGCCCCATTCGGATCTGGCCACCCGCTAAGTTTCGCTCTTGCAGAACGTGTGGCAAGGTTGCTGCCCGAAGATTTTAATCATGTATTTTTCGTTAACTCCGGTTCCGAAGCTATCGACACTGCATTGAAAATGGTCATGGCCTACCACTCGGCTTTGGGCTGCGATCGCACACGATTCGTCAGCCGCGAGCGTGCCTACCACGGGGTGAATATCGGCGGCGTTTCCCTTTCTGGTATGGTTAACAACCGTAAAACTTTCCCGTCCGTTATACCAAACGTGGTGATGATGCGCCACACGTGGAACGAGGACGAGCTATTTGTACGCGGCCAGCCAGAGCGCGGCGTTGAACTGGCGAACGACCTGCAACGAATGGTCGAAAACTACGGTGGCAACACGATTGCAGCCTGTTTTGTAGAACCTGTCGCAGGGTCTACGGGCATTATCGCGCCACCCAAAGGGTATCTGGAACGCCTGCGCCAGATTTGTGACGAGAACGGCATCCTGCTGGTTTTTGACGAAGTTATCACCGGGTTTGGCCGCCTCGGCGACAAGTTTGCTACCGATGTGTTCGGCGTGGAGCCGGATATTATGACCTTGGCCAAAGCATTAACGAACGGCTCCATCCCGATGGGCGCTGTGGCGGTGACGGACCGTGTTTATGATGTGATATCGGATCAGGCGGCACCGGGAGCTATCGAGTTTTTCCATGGGTACACATATTCCGGCCATCCGGCAGCTTGTGCAGCGGGCCTTGCAACCATGGCTATCTTTGAGGAAGAAGGGCTGTTTGAGCGGGCGGCTGAAATGTCACTGTATTTCCTTGATGCGGTGTATACGCTGAAAGATCACCCTTTGGTCAAAGACATACGCGGGATTGGTATGATTGCAGGTGTCGAGCTGCATTCAAACGGCAAGCCAGGCCAACGTGGAGGCAGGACGCAGAGCGATCTGTTCTGGAACGGGATGCATGTGAAGTTCACGGGAGATACGGGCATCCTTGCACCCATGTTTGTCGCCGAGAAGGCACATATTGACGAAATGATTGGCAAATTGACGAAGACCCTGGACGAATTGTCGGTCTAGCGTCAGGAAAGTCGGAGCGCGCTCAAGCGCTCCGACAGTTTCTTAAAGGTCGACCTCGATGGCATCGCCCGATGCGATAGCAAGATCGACAGCGGCCGTTGCAACCGCCAAATCCTGCAAACCAACACCAGTTCCGTCAAACAGTGTGATTTCCTCGTCTGTGGTCCGACCTGAATGCAGGCTGTTAATAACTGCTCCGATGACCGTAATCTGGCTTTTAGTAATCAATCCCTCTGCAATCGCATGCTGACATTCGCCAAGTGTTATCGATTGCGCAATCTCGTCGGTAAACACTTTAGCCTTGGCTATCAGGGTAGATTCAACCTCTTGTTTGCCTTTGGTGTCGGTCCCCATGCACGCAATATGCGTTCCGGGTTTCACCTGTGCAGCCATTAGGATCGGGGCGAAGCTGGACGTAATAGAGATAATTACATCTGCCTGCGCACCCAGTTCATCAAGGCTAACGGCCTCAAACGGAAGGCCAAGTTCTTCGGCCACATCCGCCAGACGCGATAGCATTTCAGGATGATAGTTCCAGCCGATGACTTTCTCGAAATCGCGTTGCTCCACCGCGGCGCGCATCTGGAATGCGGACTGGTGGCCTGCGCCGATCATGCCCAGAACCTTGGAATCCTTGCGGGCCAAGTGCTGGATTGATACGGACGAGGCCGCCGCTGTACGCACAGCCGTCAGATAGTTACCGCCAACGATGGCCTTAAGCTGGCCTGTGTCAGGGTTGAACAGAAAGATCGAGGACTGGTGGTTTGTTAATCCCTTCGCCTCGTTTCCCGGCCAATAGCCACCGGATTTCAGGCCTAGCGACAAGCCGGCCTTATCAAACCCCGACTTAAACCCGTAAAGCGCGTCGGCATAACCGATGTCTTCGCGGATTACCGGAAAGTTATAGGCATCTCCCCGCGCCATTGCACCAAAAACGGCCTCGACAGCGTTATAGGATGTTGTGCGATCAATCAGGTTCGGGATTACACTCTCGGGAACAATTATCATATCAGTATGCCTTACCGCGTGCGGACACAGGCCATAGCGTTTCAACTTTGCCGCCCCGAACGCCAACATACCAGTCGTGCACGTTACAGGTCGGATCGCAGTGACCCGGCACAAGGCGCAGCTTTTCGTTGATGCTTAGAACTCCATCAGGGTCGGCTACAACACCGTGCTCATCCGAACATTTGATGTATTCAACCGCATCGTCACGGCCGTAAACCGTTGGCAGGCCGCTATCGACCGACTGTGCTTTCAGGCCCGCGTCCACAATGGCTTTATCGGCTTTCGAATGGCTCATCACCGAAGTCAGCAAGAACAACGAGTTTTCCCACTCGCCGTCATCAATCCGCTTTCCGGCTTTGTCCAGAATACGACCGTAATCCGCGTCCATGAATGCATAAGAACCACACTGCATTTCGTTATAGACGCCTGAGTTACCCTCGAAATAATACGAACCTGTGCCTGCGCCACCAACGATGTCACATTCAAGGCCCTGCGCACTTAACGCAGTGACCGCATCACGAACCATATCAATCGCAATGTCTATTTTAGCCTCGCGGTCCACATAAAGATCCATATGCTGCATCGCGCCTTGATAGGCCTGAATGCCAGCGAATTTCAGATTGTCAGCAGAATCGATCAGCTTGGCAATGTTCACAACATCTTGGCTGGTGGTCACGCCACAACGGCCCGCGCCACAGTCGATTTCAACCAGACACTCCAATTCCGTGCCGTGCTTTTGTGCAGCAGCAGCCAGATCAGCCACGTTTGCAGGGTCATCCACGCAAACCAGGATACGTGCGCCCAGTTTAGGCATACGGGCAAGACGGTCGATTTTAGCAGGGTCACGCACTTGGTTGGAAACCATCACATCCTTGATGCCGCCACGAACAAAAACTTCAGCTTCAGAGACCTTCTGGCAGCAAACGCCAACAGAGGCACCCAACTTCTCTTGCAGCTTGGCCACATCAACAGATTTATGCATTTTGCCGTGCGCACGATGGCGAACGCCCATTTCAGCGCAAAGCTTGCCCATTTTCTTCACGTTACGCTCGAGCGCGTCCAGATCAAGAATCAGGCAGGGTGTCTGAATGTCTTTTTCGTCCATACCGGGAATGGCAGGGACGTCGTAACCGACTTCGAGGTCGTCAAAGTTTACAGGTGCGTTCATAATACTCTCCTATTTTTTCATCCACGGCAGCTTGTCCATATCGACGTTGCCACCCGTTATAATAACCCCGACGCGTTTTCCCGCGAACAGGTCTTTATTCTTGATGATGGTGGCCAACGGTACTGCGCTGGACGGCTCCATCACGATTTTCATGCGTTGCCAAATCAGTTTCATCGCATCGACGATTTCTTCTTCGGTGGCGATCAAAATATCGGTCACGTGGTTGGAAACAAAGTGCCACGTCAGGTCTTTTAGTGGAACCTTAAGGCCATCGGCCACGGTATCCGGCGCATCATCCGCGATAATGTGCCCCGCCTTGAACGAACGATACGCATCGTCCGCATTCTTGGGTTCTGCTGCATAAATTTTGGTATCAGGTGCCACGTTGGATAGTGCCAGACACGTGCCGGAAATCATACCTCCGCCGCCAATAGGGGCAATGACGGCATCCAAACCACCTGTTTGTTCAAGTAGCTCAAGCGAACACGTCGCTTGGCCCGCAATTACGCGCGGGTCATTGTAAGGGTGCACGAAATCTGCACCGGTTCTGGCTTCAACCTCGGCAAAAACAGCCTCGCGGGATGTCGTTGATGGCTCACATTCCGTAATGATCCCGCCATAGCCGATAACCGCATCCTTTTTGGCTTGCGGGGCCGTGCGCGGCATAACCACATGGCACGGAATTTCGCGTCGACCAGCCGCATAAGACAAGGACAAAGCGTGGTTGCCGGAAGAGTGCGTCGCCACACCCTTAACGGCCAATTCATCGCTTAAGCCAAACACGGCGTTTGAGGCCCCACGAACCTTGAACGCCCCAGCCTTTTGGAAATTCTCGCATTTGAAAAACAACTCGGCACCCGTCAAGTTGTTCATGAATGTACTGGACAGTACCGGCGTTTTATGAATGTAGGGTGTGATGCGTTCACGTGCGATCTTCACGTCGTCAAATGTGGGGATGTACATCAGGTGTCCTTCAAGCAGTAGTTCGATAATATTCTTGAGCCGCCGCAACGCCTGACCCTAGCGTAATAGGCAGACCAAGATCAACCATGGCCATCTCGGCCGTTGCGATGCCTGAAAGCACCATAACGTCGGTTATGCTGCCAAGGTGTCCGATGCGGAATACTTTGCCTGCTACTTTGCCCAAACCACCGCCAAAAGAGACGTTGTATTTCTTGGATGCGTGGTTCACCAACGCCGTAGCGTCGAACCCTTCGGGCACCAAAATTGCGGTAACGGAGTCGGAATAATTAGCTTCGTTAGTTGCACATATTTCCAAACCCCAAGCCCGAACTGCTTCGCGCACTCCCTCCGCAATGCGGTGGTGACGGGCGAAAACGATTTCTAAACCTTCGTCCAGCAGGACTTCGGTGGATTTAGCCAAACCGCTAAGCAGGCCAACAACTGGCGTGTACGGATAACTGCTAACCTTCAAGGCAGCGACCATTTCGCGGATATCATAATAGAAACGCGGCAGATCGGCATCATCCATGACAGATATCGCTTTTTGGCTAACGCCTACGATTGCCAGACCTGTCGGCAGCATGAAACCCTTTTGCGAACCTGCGATGGCAATATCAACCCCCCACTCGTCCATGCGGAAATCCATCGACCCGATGGAGCTAACACCATCGACAAACAACAAAGCAGGGTGGCCAGCGTCATCCATCGCACGGCGCACGGCAGCAACATCGCTAAGAACGCCAGTCGCGGTTTCGTTATGCGTCACCAGCACTGCTTTGATTTCATGGTTCGTGTCGGCTTTCAGCGTTTCGGCGTATTGATCCACCGGACACGCTTCGCCCCACTCAACGGCGTGCACCTGCATATCAAGGTCGTGGCGATTGCACATCTCGATCCATTTTTCCGAGAACATACCTTGCGCGGCGGCCAGAACCTTGTCGCCAGCGGATAGAGTATTACTGATCGCAGCTTCCCAACCAAGGGTGCCGGACCCTGGGAAAATGACAACTTCGCCAGCTTCGGTCTTCAGGATTTTCTTCACACCTGCCAGCGCTGGCTGGATGATGCCCGCGAAGGCGCCGGAACGGTGGTCGAGCGTTGGAATGCTGTACGCGTTGCGGATTACCTCGGGGATATTTGTCGGGCCGGGGATGAAAACAGGGTTTTGGTTGAACATGGTTCACTCTCGTATTTGTGAATTTCCTCTAAACTATATTTTGAGTGTTGATTTTGCAATTTTTTCGAAATAATATTTCATTATTGTAAATAAGTGCATTTAACGAATAAATACAGACGGTTAGTTTTTTTCATTACTTGGCGCTGTTTTCAAATAGAATTTAATTCGGATGGAAAGGCTAAAGTGATGCAAACCCCCGTTAAAAAAACGCGCGGTCGTCCAAAGTCGTTTAACGACCAGACAGACGCGACAATCGTTCGATCGCTTGACCGCGGAATGCTTATTCTGGGCGCTTTGGCGGAAGGTGACGGTATATCCTTGTCCGAGCTGTCCGCGCGTTCCTGTCAGTCCCCTGCCACAACTTACCGCGCCTTAATCACTTTGCAATCCAGCGAGATCGTCGAGTTCGAGGATCACACACAGCTATGGTTCATTGGTGCAGGGGCATTTCGTATCGGCAGTGTTTTCCTGAACCGTACCAACGTCCTGCAGCGCAGCCGCCCCGTGATGCAAAAGTTGATGCGCCTGATCGGCGAAACGGCCAACCTAGGGATCGAGAGGAATGACTGGGTGCTGTTTGTATCTCAAGTTGAAAGCAGCCAGACAATCCGCGCCTTCTTCCCGCCCGGCACCCGTAACCCGATGCACGCCTCTGGGATTGGCAAGACGCTAATGGCAAACTTTCCTCGTGATCGCGTGGAAAAAATAATATCCGACCAAGGACTCGAACGTTTCACAGACAGTACAATCACTGACCCCGACAACTTGTTTCGTGCGCTGGAGTTAATAAAACGTAAAGGTTATGCGGTAGACGATGAAGAGCGCACCGAGGGCATGCGCTGCATTGCCGCCCCTATTTTCGACGCTTATGGCGAGCCGATCGCTGGCCTGTCGATATCCGGCCCAACCTTTCGCATCCCACAGAATGCAACGCACGAGATCGGCGAAATCGTCAGCCGGTCTGCCTACGAGGTAACCCGCATGCTGGGCGGCAAGGTACTGTCAAAGGCGTGAATGTTGGACCCGCGTAGACCTAAACGATTCCACGAAACCGCTCGGGTATCTTCACAACAGGATTGCCACGTATCATTCCCGGTTTGTTAAATGCGTATATCGGACGGCGATATGTTTGCAATTTGCGCGCTGTTGGAAAATACGCATCACCATCCACGGGTTCGGATTCAGCGATGATCTTGAACAGGGCCTCGCGTCGGGACAAATGATTGCTCCAGCCGCTCGCCAAGCGGTCAGTATCGGCTGTTTTTCCTGTTGCCAGTTGGAAATCCACCATGCCGAAGTGAAACAGGAAAAGGTTCGGGTCAATGTGGAAATTATGCCCTTTAATCCGATGCATACCAGAACCCCAAGTTACAGGGTGAAAAGCTACGCTGGGTTTGGTGTAACGCGCTGACAAATGTGCGAACTGGCGTTGATCCAGAAAGGGGCGCTCCGGATCAAGCGGTGCCTCTAGTTCGAGGTGCTGCCCGACGTCCATCCCCAACCCCGAGAGCGATGTTCGGGATTTCGAAGTCGAAAGATATTCGGCGAGTGACACGTTCAGGTTAGGATCGACCACAAGAAATTCATCGACATCCGTTACGATCACCGCATCAAAATACCCGAACAGCCCACGGGCGAGGTCCGACATCGCGCGCGCCCGTCGGGAATCCCCCTTGGATCGAGTGGTCTGTAGATGCGGCAATACCAGTGTGTTAACCACAGTTAGCCATTCTGGGATCGTTTGATCATGTCCGTCGATAAAGACAAACAAATTCTTAATTCCCAGTTCCTGACCATAATAATCCACCCATTTTTGCAGATAGACCGTATCGTTACGAACAGTCGTTATTGCAGCAAAGCGTTTCTGTGCAGGATTTTGAACGGTGTCGGTCATTATGGTATCCGTACCAATGCGTTTCAGCCCCGACTATCGCAATATTTCGATTTCGCCTAGGACTATCGAGCCATCAGCAAGCCTTAATCCACCACATACTGCCGTCATTGTATGCATGGATAAACAGCTGACCGGTGCTAGCTATCATTTTTTTCAGTGCCACATCTTCAACGAAACGAAGCAATATAGGGATATATGCAGCGAGCAATATCGTCATATCCGGCTTTTCAAAGTAGACTTCAGTCAGCCCAAACGTGAATAGGCTTCCGCCGATAAAAACAAGCGTTAGCTCCGGCCTCCGGAGCAATATTTCTTATGAAAAGCTTTATTCCGATAACGAACGGTAGCCCAAGTATCGAGACAAAAAAGATCAATCCGCCGATGCCAGCTTTCATCCAGACGTCCAAAAATTGGTTATGGACATGATTATACCGTTGAATTGGATTGGTTGTTGGTAATTCGGTAATGTTGTTGAACTGAAATAACCCGTGGCCAATCAGAGGTTTTTCCTTTATCAGCTTCCAAGCTTCCTCCCACATACCAAATCTCTGCCCCACTGAGCCAGCATACTTTTGATCGTCTAGTGTCTGCGATATTTGCGATACACCCTCTCCGAAACGGCCCGATCTAAATACTAATACGCTTAAGAATATCAAACAGATGGTTAACACGAAAAAGACCGGTGTTACACGCTTGGCCTCCACCAAGCTTATTGCTGCCAAGCCTATAAGGAGCGGAAAGAACACGATTATCGCGCCACGAGTGCCGGTTAGGTGTACCGAAAGTATCAGTAGAATAAACCAACCTAGCAGAGCGGATTGGTATTTCATCCCACCGGAGTTTTTGGCTTTGCAAAACAGCCAAACGGCAGTTATTCCGCCTCCCATTGCCATTAGATGTACGAAACCAATCGGGCCGATGTCACCTTGCGCCCGTTGTAACCCAAGAGCGAATACTTGAATATTTGCAATTATCATCAAGATAGCAGTATTTGCCGTCGATACCGCCAATATTGCTAAATATAGATTGATGGGTTTTTTTTTGTAGCAAGATTAGAAAGAGTTAAGGCAATTAGAAAAGCTAGTGGAAAAGTTATTAATAACACGTAGCCTTCCCAGTCGGCTCGTCCGAACAGAATGTTTAGCGATACTAATATCATAAACGCGACGAACACGTAGTAATAGAGCTTCGAGAAGGTATGTTTTCCTTTCAGAAAAACGGTATGGGTTGGGCTCGCCAGTACGGCGGATAAAAAAGCTAGTATTATGAATAGGGCGGTAAGTTGTTTAACGAAACCCGTAAAGAATATTGCAGTAAAGAAAAAATAGAAAGTGAGTTGTGCGAATAGTGCATCTCGCGAGAGCCGTGTCAGATATGAGGTCACGGTTTGCTGTCCTTTGATCGCTATAGAATCCGTACACAAGTATGCCGATAGTAGTACGGCGTACAACCCTGATATGCATGAAAAACCTCAAACTCGCCGATTTTAGCAAGTTTGCGGTTTCTTATGTTCTTCGCAATTCAGGCATGTCCGCAGATATCTTCTGATATCCCGCAGCGCGAAACTCTAGGATCGGGAAGGCTGCAGCGTTGTTAGTCTTGCATTAAACGATTCCAGCGGGGCGAAGATCAAAAGACCCATCTATTTCCACGTCCTGCCCAGCACCGCCAGCCAGTTATCACTACACAGTTTCGCCATTAACGCGTCGTTAATACCATGTCTGCGCATGGCGTTGCGAAAGTTCGACAGCCCTGCAATATCTCCGATCGCATCCGGCATCTCTGCCCCATCGAAATCCGATCCCAGCCCCACCCGGTCTTCGCTCAAATGGGTTATCAGATGGTCGAGGTGCCGCATCATCACGTCCAGACCCGTATCCGACTGCATCTGCCCATCCGGCCGCAGAAACGCTACTGCAAAGTTCAGACCGACCATGCCGTCGCTGTCTTTTATTATCGCCAACTGCTCGTCCGTCAGGTTCCGCGCGTGAGGGCTGATGGCGTGGCAATTGGAATGTGTTGCCACCAGTGGCGCGTCACTGATTTTCGCAATATCGCGCACCCCCGCAGCGTTTAAATGTGACAGATCCAACATGATGCCAAGGCGGTTACATTCGCGAACCAGATCCTTGCCTGCATTCGTCAGCCCCGCGCCAATATCTCCGTCCGAGGGATAGCGGAACGGCACGCCATGTCCGAAAACCGTCGGCCTACTCCAGACCGGACCAAGCGAACGCAACCCCAGCTCATACATAGTTCCCAGCATGTCAAGATTGGCATCTATCCCTTCGGCCCCCTCGATATGCATGATCGCGGCCATTAACCCGGTATTAAGACAATCACGAATTTCCGAAGTGGTTACGCAAACCTTAAGCGCGCCGTCGGACTCCAACTGGCGCAGAATATCCACCTGCGTCAACATGATCGGTTTGGCCACTTCAAAGGGTACGAAATCTGGCAGGGGCAGGTCGTATTCCGGTTGTTGCATCATTTCGTAATAATGATCGAAGTTTCCGAGTGAGGGGATATAGATCGCAAAAAACCCGCCACCGAAACCACCAATTTTTGCCTTTGGAACGTCGATGTGGGCGGTGTTTCCGTCCATAAACGCCTTGCGCGCGCCCTCGCCGGTTTTAAGTTGCAGGGACAGCACATCGTTATGGCCATCGAAAATGGGCGGAAAAGCGGGGTTGGTCATAGCAGCCTCGGCAGTTGGATTTGTGAACCCCGACTGTTTGTTAATTCCAAGTTGATTGCAAATGAAATCCTAGGTCCCGCAGAAAGTCGCCTGCACTATTTCTTCGGGTTGCGGTGCGTTTTCGTATTCAACGTGCTCTGGCTGCTCGCGGTAAGGATCGCTTAACACTTTGTGCAACTTCTCGAAGGGCTCCAAATCGCCGGTTCTGGCCGCGGCCAACGCCTCTTCAACTCGGTGGTTTCTGGGTATGAACACAGGGTTAACCTGCTCCATCAGCAAAACATCCGCATTTGAACCCCAGTTGACCAGCCATTCATCCAACGGTGCAACGTTGGTAAACAAATCCTTAACGTCTGCTAAATCTCCGGTCCGAACGCCAGCGGTTAAATGCCGGAAGAACAGTGTGAAATCGACTTCTCCGACGGTCAGAATCCCCATCAATACGGTGGCCAATGCACGATGATTTTCAGTATCGCCAACCAGTCCGATCTTTGCAGCAAAGCCGGAATAAAACGCTTTGGTAAAGGCCGGCGCGAACAGTTCCAGCGCCTTTTGCGCTTCAACCTCGGCATTCTCGCCCAGTATCGGACCTAAGGCCTGCGCCAGTTGCGCCATATTCCAGTGCGCCATTTCGGGCTGGTTGTGCCACGCATATCGGCCTTGTCGATCAATTGAACTGAAGACGGTTTCGGGGTGGAAATCATCTATAAAAGCGCAGGGGCCGTAATCAATAGTCTCGCCGGAAATAGCACTGTTATCGGTGTTCATAACCCCGTGGATGAAGCCCAACAGCATCCATTGCGCCACCAGCTCGGCCTGCTTTACAACAACTCCCTCCAACATGGCGCGCACCGGACTGTCAGCCTTTGCTGCCGCTGGATAATGCCGCTCAACCACATGATCCGCCAGCAATTGCAGCGCGTCGGTATCTTTGCGGGCATAATGAAACTGGAATGTTCCAACGCGAATATGGCTTTGCGCGACACGAGTTAAAACTGCGCCTGCCTCGTAACCATTCCGTAAAATCTGTTCACCTGTCGTCACAGCAGCCAGTGCGCGGGTGGTTGGCACACCAAGAGCTGCCATCGCCTCGCTGACCAGATATTCTCGCAGAACGGCGCTCAGCGTTGCACGGCCGTCACCGTTGCGCGAAAACATAGTCTGGCCCGAGCCCTTTAACTGGATGTCACGCCGCACGCCATCACGCCCGATGACCTCGCCCAGCAATACCGCGCGCCCGTCGCCCAGTTGCGGATTCCAGCCGCCAAACTGGTGACCGGCATAGGCTGTTGCAATCGGATTAGCACCCTCGGGGATGACGTTCCCCGCCAGAATGTCCGCACTAAGCGCATCGACATCAACGCCGATTTCACGCGCAAGAGCTTGATTTAGTTTTACAATAGCGGGGGACGCAACAGGGACTGGCAGCTGTTTTGAAAAAAACTGCTGAGGGAGGCGCGCATAACTGTTGTCGAAATGGAATGGCATAGGGACGTCCTGTTTACGAGTTGTTAACCGTATATAGGTCGAGCGCTCAGTTATTTCTATTGTTAACGCTTATTTAAGCTTTTCCCAGGTTTCGGAATCGCATTGTGCGTTTCCGGCCGTGCAACCTTCCAGCGTCATTGAAACTTCGGTTAATATAGCGGTGCCGCGGTAGGTCATAAACTTTGGCATATCTGGATGCTTCATCGTAAATTCTGACCAAGAACCATCTGCCCGCGGGGCCAACCCATTGCTCATTTCAAAACCGTCACTCACGCGCGTGCAGTACAGCAAATCGCCTTCTGTGCGGACAAGGATGAATTGCTCACCGTTGCGAAAATATACGCCGATAATTTTAGCACTGGCCGTCGTTGCCAGCGTAACAGCCCCTAAAATCAACGCTGTAGCAATTGCAAATAGCCTATTTATATTATTCTCCCTACGGATGCCGTTAGCCATCCTTAGGGTTAAAAAGACTCTTTAAAACGGGACGTATGACCGTGGTTAGATATGCGGCACACGAACAGCGCGCGCCGCCATTGGTCAGTCATCCATCTTCAACGCATTAATAAACGCCTGCTGAGGAATGGCCACCTTTCCGAATTCCCGCATCTTCTTTTTACCTTTTTTCTGCTTGTCCAGCAGCTTGCGCTTCCGGGTCATGTCGCCGCCGTAACATTTGGCGGTCACGTCTTTGCGCAATGCGGATATGGTCTCGCGGGCAATAACCCGGCCACCGATTGCCGCTTGAATTGGCACTTTGAACATATGCTGCGGGATCAGTTCTTTCAGCTTGGCGCACATCGCACGACCACGCGCCTCGGCGCGGGCGCGGTGAACCATGGTTGAAAGCGCATCCACAGGCTCTTCGTTGACCAAAATCTGCATTTTGACCAGATGATCTTCGCGATATCCGTCGATCTCGTAATCAAAACTGGCATAGCCCTTGGTCACGGATTTCAGACGATCATGAAAATCGAAAACCACCTCGTTCAACGGCAAATCATAAACGACCATAGCGCGGGACCCGACGTAGGTCAGGTCTTTCTGGATTCCACGCCGATCCTGACAAAGTTTAAGCACATCGCCAAGATATTCGTCAGGCACAAGGATCGTCGCTTTGATGCGCGGCTCTTCGATGTGGTCAATCAACGTGGGGTCAGGCATGTCAGCAGGATTGTGCAGATCGATCACCGAACCGTCGCGCATATGCAGCTGATAAATCACGCTCGGGGCGGTCGTAATCAAGTCGATATCATACTCGCGCTCGATCCGGTCACGGATGACCTCAAGATGCAACAGTCCAAGGAACCCGCAACGGAAACCAAACCCCAGCGCCGCAGAGCTTTCGGTCTCGAAGCTGAAGGAGGCATCGTTTAACGCCAGCTTTTCGATACTTTCGCGCAAATCTTCGAATTCGGCAGCGTCCACTGGGAACAGGCCACAGAAAACCACTGGCTGCGCAGGCTTGAAACCGGGCAGAGGGTTCGTCGTCCCCTTCTTCTCATACGTAATCGTGTCACCAACACGCGTATCGCGAACTTGTTTGATCGAGGCGGTCAGGAACCCGAGTTCCCCCGGCCCAAGGCTGTCCACATTTGTCATTTCGGGTTTGAACACGCCAACTTGGTCCACCGGATAAACGGCATTCGTGTCGATCATGCGGATACGGTCGCCTTTTTTCAAACGTCCGTCGATCACGCGGATCAGAACCACAACGCCCAAATACGCGTCGTACCAACTGTCCACCAACATAGCTCTCAGAGGCGCATCTTCAATGCCTTCCGGTGCGGGCAGTCGGGTGACGATAGCCTCAAGCACTTCGGGGATACCAAGACCTGTCTTGGCCGAGATCATCACTGCCTCCGAGGCATCAATCCCGATTACATCTTCAATCTGTTCACAAACCCGCTCCGGCTCGGCGGCAGGCAAGTCAATCTTGTTCAGCACCGGAATAATTTCGTGATCGGCTTCAATCGCCTGATACACGTTCGCCAAGGTCTGCGCCTCGACGCCCTGCGCGGCATCTACAACCAGCAATGACCCCTCAACCGCCCGCATAGAACGGCTCACCTCATAAGCGAAATCCACATGGCCCGGCGTGTCGATCAAGTTCAGAACATAATCCTCGCCATCATTCGCACGATAATCAATCCGCACGGTGTTGGCCTTGATGGTAATCCCGCGCTCGCGTTCAATATCCATACTATCGAGCAACTGCGCTTTCATATCCCGATCCGCCACCGTTCCGGTGTGTTGGATCAGCCGATCAGCGAGCGTCGATTTACCGTGGTCAATATGCGCCACGATGGAGAAATTACGGATTTTGCTTATGTCTGTCATGGGACGGGGGTATGGTGGTGTTTGCCCCAAGGGTCAAGAGGATAGCGTAGGGTGCTCGGCCCCCGCGCATGTGTCACTATTGCAGGCAATGCGCAGCCAACGAAGCGCTTCGGTTTACAAGGTGGACAATAGCCCTTTGCTTGCCGCCTCGATCATATCGAAAACTTCGGGAAAATTCTCCTCGAAGTACGGATCGGGAACCTCGTCGCGGTTCAGTTCTGGTGCGTATGGCAAGAATAATTCGATGCGCGCTTTGGAGCCGACGGGCTGGACGTTTCGCAAATCTTGCAGGTTCTCGAAATCCATTGCGATGATCAGATCGAACGTCTTGAAATCAATTGCCGTAACCTTGCGAGATCGGATCGGCGACATGTCGTACCCGCGCCGTCGCGCCTCGGCACTAGCGCGTGGGTCTGACCGCCCGCCGTCATGCCATCCAGAGGTTCCGGCGCTGTCGATATGTAATCCGCGGCCCTCGGCCATAACCCGAAACACCGCCTCGGCGGTGGGCGAGCGGCAGATATTTCCAAGGCATATAAACAGGATAGATCGTGTCATGAGAGGGAAGCTATCGCAACTGGATCGCGATAGCTAGCGGTCCTTCAAGCCGTACCATGCATACGCCGCCTTAAGGTAACGACGTCGGAACCTTGGCAACGGAAAGGGTTTAAGCGGTTGGCGCAACACTGCTGGCATATCCTGCGCTTCTGTTTCGCCTGCGATAATATCGGCAACCTGACGTCCCGCCCAAGACGCCATCGCAACGCCGCTTCCATGATAGGCAAGGGCGGCGTATTGGCCCTTTTCCAACGGCCCGATATAGGCGGAAAGATTGCGCGACAGGCACGCAAGGCCGGACCAGAAATGCGGGGTTTCGATATGCGCCCACGCGGGAAACAAGTTTTCAAAACTGGCGCGTATATCCCGTTTCATTGCCGCCTCGTCGCGAGGCGAGAGGCCCGTACCGCCGCGCATTCCAAACAGGAAACGGCCGTCGGGCAACAGGCGCACATAATGCAACAGGTTGCGTGTATCGGCGGCCAATTCGGTGGATGTCCAACCTTGGGTCTGCTGTTCGGACATGGTTAACGGGCGGGTGACGAGGATATTGGACAGAATAGGCAGGAACCAACCCGACAGAGCGGGAGGCATCCCATCGACCGAATATCCGTTGGTGGCGAACAGGACCTTTTTGGCCAAAATACTGCCTTTGGGCGTTTGCAGGCGAAAGCCGCCCCCTTCGGGATTGACGCTCAAAACCGGAGAGTTGGCGAATATCTCTACCCCGGAACGTTCCGCAGCCTCGGCCAAGCCCAACACATATTTCAACGGGTTTAATCCAAAGCCCAAAGGTATATGCAATCCGCCGTGAAAGGCGCTACCCAGTCCGCGTTCACGCAATTCTCCGGCGCTTAATACGGGCACGTCGACGCCGTGGATGTCCTTCAACAGCCGTGCCTCGTCCGGCATCGCGGCGAAATCCGAAGGGCGGTGGGCCAGCGAGTACTCGCCATTCCCGCATCGCTCCGCATCAATGCCGTAGGTCTCAAGGTTTGCGGCCACCAAATCAATCGCACCGCTCTGGGCTTTGAAAAATCGCGCTGCTTCGGTCCGACCGAACCGTTTCAAAACTTTTGTATCCGACAGTTTCGCACCGCCCAAACCTACAAACCCGCCATTACGTCCTGATGCTCCCCACCCAGCCCATGCGGCATCCAGAACGGTTGTCTTCAGTCCAAATTTCTCGGTTAACTGCAAAGCTGCATTCAGCCCTGTATATCCTGCACCGATGATCGCGACATCGGTGCGTATGTCGTCAACAAGAGCGGCTGGAACAGGTGTGTCGGTCGTGCTATGCCAGAAATTATCTGCGTCGGGCGCAACCTTATAGGCGTTGTCGTGGTAAAGGCGTTTCATGGTGCGCAAAATAGCGGATAATGAGGCGCGGCCACG
Source organism: Paracoccaceae bacterium (assembly GCA_050256375.1). Classification (GTDB taxonomy): domain Bacteria; phylum Pseudomonadota; class Alphaproteobacteria; order Rhodobacterales; family Rhodobacteraceae; genus NORP23. The sequence continues at coordinate 27,090 of JBBWVU010000023.1, forward strand.
TGCTACTCGGCCGCCGCAATCGCAGGAAAAATCCGCTCATCCAGAACGCGCCGCGTCAGTGGGCCGGGGTGGCGGTAGATAACCTTGCCATCACCATCAATCACAAAGGTTTCCGGCACGCCGTAAACGCCCCATTCCAAACCTGTGCGCCCTGTTGTGTCCGCGCCAATTTTGGTAAACGGATCGCTAAGTTCCGCAAGGAACGCTAAAGCATTATCCGCTGAATCCTTATAGTTGATGCCGATCAGACTCATGCCGTCGTCAGACATCGCCTCCAGCAACGGGTGCTCGGCACGGCAGGGGCCACACCAACTTGCCCAGAAGTTCACGAACTTGATACCGTCCGCTTGCAGGTCATCAATCGTCGGGGCAGGATCGTCGCGCAGATCGGTGATTTTCAAAAACGCAGGCGCATCTCGGCCAATCATTGTGCTAGGTAAATCCCCTGCATTTTCGCGGGTCAGACCAAAATAAAACAGACCAGCAAGACCAAGAAAGATGATGGGCGGGATTGCAACGTAAGGGCTGACTTTAGCCATTCCGGCTGGCCTCCAGTTCATCCAATTGCTTTTTGACTTTGCGCGCGCGCATGATCGACAGGATCACAATCGCGGCCACCAGAATTATCGTTGCGGTATAAGCCGTCAGGATAGTATCGCCGTATTTTCCAAGATCAGGCATCAGATTTCCTCCTGCAATAATAGCGCCTTAACGCGACGCGCGCGGATTTCGGTGCGGGTGCGCAGAAATACCAGCGCCAAGAATAGAAAGAAGAATCCTGCCATGGACAGAAGCAAAGGCTGGTAAAAGACGTCCGAGACGTGCTCTTCTTTGTCCAGTGACAACGACGCCCCCTGATGCAAACCTTGGTTCCAGAAGTTCACCGCATAGCGCGACAACACCGCGAAAACCGTTCCAACCATCGCCAGAACCGACGTCAGGTCGGCGGCCTTGTCAGGCTCGTCGATGGCTTCCCACAGGGCCATATAACCCAGATAAAACACAAACAGCACCATGAACGAGGTCAAACGCGGGTCCCATTCCCAATAAGTTCCCCACATTGGTTGCCCCCAGATCGCGCCAGTAATCAGCGCAATCAGCGTCAACGTCATCCCCACAGGCGCTGCCGCCCGTGCAACCAGTGCCGAGACATGGTGCCGTCGGATTAACCAGATCAGCGAGGCCACAAACATCACACCCCACGCGTTGATAGCCAAAGTCGCGGCTGGTACATGGATATAGATGATTTTTACCGTAGAACCGAAATTCTCGGCCTCGGGCGTAAAGAAAAAGCCCCAGATGATACCGGTGGCCAGACAACCGATCGCAAGCGCCGTGATCCACGGTAACACTTTGCCGGTAAGGCGCATAAAGCGAACAGGGTTCGCGAACTCCCAGATAGACATGTTTGTTGTCCTTATGTTGTATACATTTTTCCTATGCGCTGCCGGTCCGCGTTGCAACGGGCTTATGGTCACATATACGCTAGCGCATATGCATTCGCAGGGCCGCAGCGGCGGCAATCGGGGTTAAGGCAAGAGTAAACAGCGTGACTCCGGCCAGCAATTGAAAGGCGGGCATCACTTCCATCCCTTCGGATGCAGCAGCAACGCAGCGCGCCCCGAAAATTAACGTCGGTATATAAAGCGGCAACACCAGCAGCGACAACAACAAGCCCCCGCGCCGGATGCCGACGGTCAGGGCCGCGCCGATTGCGCCCAGAAAACTAAGGGCAGGCGTCCCGGCAGCAAGGCTGATGACCAGCCACCAATATGCAGTATCCGGCAGGCTTAAGGTAATACCCAGTATCGGCGCGGCAATCACCAACGGCAGTCCCGTCGTTAGCCAATGCGCGAATGCTTTGATAGCCACCAGTCCTTCCAGCGGCATGGGCGACAGCGCCAGAATATCCAGCGTCCCGTCCTCAAAATCTGCCTGAAATAGCCGATCGAGCGACAGCAGGCAGGCCAGCAGCGCAGCTATCCACAACGTACCCGGCGCGATTTGCGCCAGCAGATGCGGCACAGGGCCAACGCCAAACGGGATCAGCATCACAACGATCAGGAAAAACGCGAGGCCCAACCCCGCTCCGCCACCGGAACGTAGTGCGAGGCGCAATTCACGCATCAGAACGGCTAACGTCGCGCTCATTCCCATGCCTCCGATAAAAATGGATCGCTTGAGGGTGCTGCAGTCCGCATGTTGATCGGATCGAGCGTGATAACACGTGCGCTCTCAAGCCCCAGATCAATATGCGTGGCAATCAGCGCCATGCCACCACCAGCGCAATGTGCCTTGATAATATCGGCGAAACGCGCGGTGGTTTCCGTATCCAGCGATACCGTCGGTTCGTCCAGCAACCACAAAACCCGCCCCGAAACCACCAGCCGCGCCAAACCGAGTCGCCGCTTTTGTCCCGCCGAGCACGCATGCGCAGGTCGGTCCCAAATCTCGGCCAATGCGAATTTATCTACGGCATTGTCAACCGAGCCACCCTCAAACAGCCGCGCCCAAAACGTCAAATTTTCACCCACCGTCAATTGCGGCTTGATCGCATCCAGATGTCCAGAAAAGGCGATTTGCTCCTGCACGCCGTCAATTTCTTTGTCCAGCGCAACTCCGTTCAGAATCACTGATCCTTCAGAGGGCAGCATTCCTGCCAACGCCCGCAGCAATGTCGATTTTCCAGCCCCGTTCGGGCCACGAAGCATCACGGCTTCGCCTGCCTCGATAACAAAACTCTGATCCGAAAAAATCAGACGCCCCGTGCGGAAACAGGCCAGATTGGAGACATTCAAACTCATGCATTTTCTCTAGCCTATTGTGATTGCAGGGGGAAGGGGCTGTTACGCCTCGGCCAGCAAACACCGGAACGTCGCCCCGATCAGGTAGCTTCCATCTTCTTGCTTGAATGCAGTCAACGCGTTTGCAAATGCATCCAGCACCGCGTCTTCCCCCGAAGTATTAATGGCCAGCGCCACAACACCCGCAGACATCGACCCCCTAAGGGCTGTAGCCTCGTCGGGATACTGCCAAGGACAATCGACATCGAAAACTTCCAGCGGTTTCAAGCCTGCATCCTGTGCAAATCCACGCAATGTGGCCTCGTCCGACAACGCAAAAGGTCCGGGCGCCCCGGGTGGAGGTGGCGGCAACAGTAGTTTGATCGCGCCAATCAAACCTGCCGCTTCCATGCCCTCTGGTTCACCCCATGTCAAAATCACAACCGTGCCTCCGGGTTTGGCAACTCGCCGCGCCTCGGCCAGCGCGATCCCCGGGTTTCCGGCGTATTGGAATGAATTAAATCCGGCTACGACATCAAAAGAATTATCCTCAAAGGGCAACTCTTCGATATCGCCCTGTTGAAACTCGGCGTTCGGCGAGCGTGTACGTGCAATCGCCAGCAGTTCCTCGGCAGCATCAATCCCGCTAACTTCTGCGCCTCGGTTTGCCGCAATTGCCGCAGCCATTCCGGCGCCACAGCCAACGTCAAGATACCGCGTGGCTCCTCCAACCTTGGTTCGACCCAGTGCTGCCAAAAAAGCAGGACGGACCGTACCTTCTTGAATATCGGCCCAATCCTGCGCTCTCGCACCCCATAATTTTCCGTTTTTTTCAGCGGTCCTTGGTTTATTTTCTTCAGATATATTATCCCCTCCCTTTTAATTATCCGTCGACACTACTTCAGATTGTGCTCTTTGTCACTTTGCCGAATTCTTGACATCGGTTTCAATATTCGGTATACAATTGCACACAAACGCATTAAAGCGCATTGCACACGAACCGTATTCGGGGCATAGAACCCCGAACCCATCCCAAACGGAGGCCCCCATATGACCATCCAAGTCGGCACTGATTCCGCAAAAACTCGCCGCGATCTGAAAGTCGGATCACAAGCGGTTTCCTATTATTCCATCACTGCCGCACAAGAGGCCGGTCTTGGCGATTTTTCACGCCTGCCTGCTGCCCTGAAAGTGGTTCTGGAAAATATGCTGCGGTTCGAGGATGGCAAGACGGTCACGACTGACGACATCAAAGCCTTCGCCGAATGGGGCGCGAATGGTGGTAAAAACCCGCGCGAAATCGCCTATCGCCCAGCCCGCGTGCTGATGCAGGATTTCACCGGCGTTCCAGCCGTTGTTGACCTTGCCGCGATGCGCGACGGCCTGGTCGCCCTTGGTGGCGACGCCGAGAAAATTAACCCACTTACACCTGTGGATCTGGTCATCGACCATTCGGTTATGATCGACGCGTTCGGCACGCCGCGCGCTTTTGCAACGAACGTTGAGCGCGAATATGAACGCAATCTTGAACGCTACACGTTCCTCAAATGGGGCCAATCCGCCTTTAACAACTTCCGCGTAGTTCCTCCGGGAACGGGTATCTGCCATCAAGTTAACCTTGAATATCTGGCGCAAACGGTTTGGACTGACAAAGACCAAAACGGCAATGAGGTCGCATACCCCGATACGCTAGTCGGCACAGACTCCCATACCACCATGGTCAACGGCCTTGCCGTTCTGGGCTGGGGCGTTGGGGGCATCGAAGCCGAGGCCGCCATGCTCGGCCAGCCGATATCTATGCTGATCCCCGAGGTTGTAGGCTTCAAGCTGACAGGCGAAATGGTCGAAGGCACAACCGCGACCGACCTCGTGTTAAAAGTCGTAGAAATGCTGCGCGGCCACGGCGTCGTAAGCAAATTCGTCGAATTCTACGGCGAGGGGCTGGATAATCTGCCACTGGCAGACCGCGCCACCATCGCCAACATGGCCCCGGAATACGGCGCGACATGCGGCTTCTTCCCGATCGACAACGAAACCCTACGCTATTTGCGCGTTTCTGGTCGCGACGAAGACCGCATCGCACTGGTCGAAGCCTACGCCAAAGAAAACGGCTTCTGGCGCGGCGCGGACTACAACCCGATCTACACCACCACGCTATCACTGGACATGGGCACAATCGTTCCGGCTATTTCCGGCCCTAAACGCCCGCAGGACTACGTAGCACTGGACACCTCGACCGAAGCGTTCAAATGGCAGATGGAAAACACCTTCAAACGTCCTCTAGACAAACAGGTCCCTGTCGAAGGTGAAGATTACACAATGTCCTCAGGCAAAGTCGTGATCGCTTCGATCACGTCCTGTACCAACACTTCGAACCCATACGTCATGATCGGCGCTGGCCTCGTGGCCCGCAAGGCCGCCGCCTTGGGCCTAAACCGCAAACCTTGGGTGAAAACCTCGCTGGCACCGGGAAGCCAAGTGGTTTCAGCCTACCTGGAAGCTGCAGACTTGCAAAAAGACCTCGACGCAATTGGCTTCAACCTCGTTGGCTATGGCTGCACAACCTGCATCGGCAACTCCGGCCCGATCCAGCCCGAATTATCTGCTGCGATTGCCGAGGGCGATCTGGTCGCAACTTCGGTTCTATCCGGTAACCGCAACTTTGAAGGCCGCATTTCCCCCGACGTTCGCGCCAACTATCTGGCATCACCGCCGCTGGTGGTTGCCTACGCGATTGCGGGCGACATGAATATCGACTTGACCAGGGAACCACTAGGGCAAGACCGCGGCGGCAATGATGTTTACCTGAAAGACATTTGGCCAACTTCGCAAGAAGTGTCCGAACTGGTCGACAAAACCGTTACACGAGAGGCCTTCCAGTCCAAATACGCAGACGTCTTTGCAGGCGACGAAAAATGGCAGGATGTGGAAACAACCGATAGCCTAACCTATGATTGGCCTGCGTCCTCCACCTATATCCAGAACCCGCCATACTTCCAGGGCATGTCCAAAAAACCAGGCACAATCTCGGACGTTAAAGATGCCCGCCTTCTGGCCGTTCTGGGCGACATGATCACTACCGACCACATTTCGCCAGCAGGTTCGTTTGCCGCTGACAGCCCTGCCGGAAAATACCTGATCGACCGTCAAGTCGGCCCGCACGAATTTAACTCGTTCGGCTCGCGACGCGGCAACCACCAAGTCATGATGCGCGGCACTTTCGCCAACATTCGCATCAAAAACGAGATGCTCGACGGCGTCGAGGGTGGTTATACCAAAGGCGCAGACGGCGAACAAACCTCGATCTACGACGCCGCAATGGCCTACAAGGAAGCAGGCACTCCACTGGTGATTATCGCGGGCGAGCAATACGGCGCCGGATCATCACGCGACTGGGCCGCCAAGGGCACATCGCTTCTGGGCGTCAGCGCCGTGATCGCCAAAACATTCGAGCGTATCCACCGCTCAAACCTCGTCGGCATGGGCGTAATCCCGTTCGAATTCACCGGCAACGATGACCGCAAAACGCTGGGCATCACGGGTGAAGAAACTATCTCGATCACGGGACTCGAAGGTGATTTGCAGCCACTATCCGACGTGCCAGCGACCATCACTTATGCTGATGGAACCGTTAAAGAGATCACTTTAAAGTGTCGGATCGACACCCAAATCGAAATCGAATACGTCGAAAACGGTGGGGTTTTGCACTACGTCCTGCGGAATTTGGCGAAAAGCTAATACCATAAACCTGATAACCAAAACGCCCGCTATCTAGGTGGGCGTTTTTGCTTTAGTCGTCACGCTCCGGCGCATTCGGGTCAACGGGCATCTTATGCGCGATACCTTTATGGTAGGTGATACACGTTTCGCCCCGCTCATGCCCTTCCTGCATTTTTTCGCTGGCACGACGGCCTTGCAGCGCGAAGTTCATCGCTTCAAAGGAATGGCAGTTTCGACACTCACGGCTATCGGTGGCCTCCATCGTCCTCCAGACATTGTTGGCCATCTCCCATCGATGTTACTCGAATTCTTCGATCGTGTCGATTTTACCGATAAACATGCCCCAGACTTCGCCACTCGCCTGAATTTTGCGTATAAGTTTCGGAGTCCATTCGTGTGGCACATGGCAGTCAGAACAGATCGCGCGTACGCCCGATGCATTCTGATAATGCGTGGATTCCTTATATTCGACGTAAACCAACTGCTCCATTTCATGGCAGGATATGCAAAACTTAAGGGTGTTGGTGGCCTCCATCGCGGTGTTGAATCCGCCCCAGAATATGATGCCGCCAATGAAGCCTACAAAAATAATGGCACCCCAGGCAAAACGCGCTGTTGGTGCCTAAAACTATTTCCAGATTTTTTTGATGAAGCGTATCATTCCGTGCCCCCTAAAAACGTCAAAAGTTGCCCGCACCTTTTGCGCGGGCATCCTGATTAATCATATTACTCTACGGGCAGAGTTTGCAGGTAGGCCAATACATCGGTAGATACTTGCGGCCCGAATGCCTGCAACGCCGGCATGTTTTCCGCTGGTTGGCCATTCATGATTTTCTGAATGATTTCCCAAGGGTTTTTGTTGGCAAGAGCGCCAAGTAGCGGCATGTCTTTTGGAAGGCTACCGTCAGCACCATGGCAGTTGGAGCAAATGGTGTTGAAATACTCTTCACCTTTTGCAACATCACCGATGGCCGCTTTAGTGCCTCGATCGATATATGCATCAATGTTAAACTGACCAGCAGAGACGAAGTTCGCCAGATCAAGGTAATCCTGATCGTCCATCATACCGCCGAACCCGTGGGTCTCGTCTTTTATGATGGCAACAATGTCTGCTGTTGGCGCGCCAGCCATATCTTGCAGGCCGGTAATGCCTGTCATATATGAACCGGATGCATATGCCCCGTCGGCACCCATCAAGTCCCAACCATGGCAAGCTTTACAGCGCTGTGTCGCGTCGCCAGTTTTGTTGGCATTGCTCGCAGGCCAGGAGAAGTGCGTTTCTTCCGGTTTAGGTGCCTTAATGACTTTATACCACTTGTCGTAAAATTGTCCTCCGCGCGCAATAGACGAGGTAATCTCGTCTGCGTTCGCAGGTAGTGCAGTTACGGAAAAGCTAGCTATGGCGAGGGCAGAGGCGATTGCCAAGGGTACCAGTTTTCCTATTCTTCGGTTAAGGCTAAACATAGCGCCCTACTTTAGGATAATACGGTAGTCTCACGTTTTCGTGATGTCTGCACTCTGAGTTATAATTGCGGGTTGTCATTGATTTCAGTCAAATAATGCTGGTATCAACAATTTGTGCCTAAAGTGGAAACAATGCGTTTTTGCAAATAAAAACGCCCACGGTTTCCCGCGGGCGTTTCCAATTTCAAACCTTCAGTAACTTACTTCAAAGCTTCGTCTGTAATCGCATGAGTCCAAGCACCTGTTGGCTCCATAGTGATAACCGGATCGGAACCACCGGACATCAACGAAGCAACCGTACGCTCGTATGCAGCGACATCAAGCGCGCCGTTCGAACCAGCAGTCAGTTTGGCGATCTCGTTCATCATACGGATCTGGTGCTCTTCAGTCTGTGCACCGGAAGCGTCGTTTTCAAGAACGATCATAGCAGCCTCGGTTGGGTTTGCTTCAGCCCATTTCCAGCCAGCCATGGATGCGCGAACAAAGCGAACCATACGATCGACAAACGCCGCGTCATTCAGGTTCTCTTCCAGCACATACATGCCGTCCTCAAGCGTCGCAACGCCCTGATCCTGATACTTGAACACGATCAAATCGTCCGCAGTAAGACCCGCGTCAATGATCTGCCAGTACTCGTTATATGTCATAGTCGACACACAATCAGCCTGACCCTGAAGGATCGGATCAACGTTGAAGCCCTGCTTCAGAACCGTCACGCCATCGTCGCCACCGTCAACCGAAAGGCCGAGCTGCGACATCCAGCTAAGGAACGGATACTCGTTGCCATAGAACCAAACGCCGAGTGTTTTACCAGCGAAGTCGGCAGGGGACGCAATGCCACTGTCTTTACGGCACGTCAGCATCATGCCCGAGGACGCGAAAGGCTGCGCGATGTTAACCACGTTCAGGCCTTTTTCACGCGAAGCAAGCGCGGAAGGCATCCAGTCAAGAACAACATCAGCACCGCCACCAGCGATAACCTGTGCTGGCGCAATATCAGGGCCACCCGGCTTGATTGTCACGTTCAGGCCTTCGTCGGCATAGAACCCGTTGTCCAGCGCAACATAGTAACCAGCGAACTGCGCTTGCGTTACCCACTTAAGTTGCAGCGTAACATCGTCCGCCGCCTGTGCTGAAAACCCGCCGAACATCATTGCTCCGGTTAGCGCAGTTGTTAAAATTTTATTCATCATACTCTCCTAGTTAGTCCTACCCACGCTGGGAAGGATGCCAAAACGTGGTCGCTTTCTCGAGAAGCGCTACCACACCATAAAATGCGGAACCGGCAATCGCCGCCACCACAATCTCTGCCCACACCATATCAAGCGACAAGCGCCCGACTTCGGTCGAAATGCGAAAACCCATTCCAACCGTGGGTGAGCCAAAGAACTCTGCCACGATAGCGCCGATCAGCGCCAATGTAGTGGAAATCTTCAAGCCGTTAAAAATAAAAGGTGCCGCCGCAGGAAGCCGCAACTTCAACAGCTTCTGCGGGTAACTCGCCGCATACGCCCGCATCAAGTCCCGCTGCATCGAAGTTTGCGCCTGCATCCCTTGCACCGTGTTCACCAACATCGGGAAGAACACCATGATGACAACCACAGCGGCCTTCGATTGCCAGCCAAACCCGAACCACATCACGAGGATCGGGGCCATACCGATAATCGGAAGCGCCGCCACGAAGTTACCAACTGGCAACAAACCCTTTTGCAAAAATGGCGAACGGTCAATCGCAACAGCCGTAACAAACGCCGCCCCGCAACCAATGAAATACCCGCTAAGCGCGCCCTTGATGAATGTTTGAACGAAATCAGCGCATAGCTTGCTATTCCCACATCCAAAGGAAATTGGCCCATCAGCGAAAACCATTTGGATGAATCCCAGCTGTGATAAATCCGAAATAAATCGCTCCCATATCATGGAGGGAGGGGGCAACAGAACCGCTTTAACTTCCAACCCGCGCACGACCCATTCCCAGATCACCAGCAACGTGATCCCGAAGATTAGAGGCACCAACAGTTTGGTCAGGCGGGTAGGTTTCAGGTTCGACAGCCAGACGTTCAACGCCCACGCCGCCAACCAGAAAACCAAGGCTCCGATTAAATAGAGGTTCATTGGCTCATCCCCATTTTCCGCAGCGTATAATTCTCAATCTGCCCAATGATCATCACAAGGGATGCAGCTAAGGCCGCCGCCATTAACAACGCCGACCAAATCTGGATTGTCTGCCCGTAATAACTACCCGCCAGCAACCGCGCGCCAAGGCCACGAACGGCCCCCGTCGGCAGCTCGGCCACAATCGCACCAACCAGCGCCGCCGCGACACCAATCTTCAAAGACGGGAAAAGATAAGGCACGGAGGAGGGCCACCGCAGCGCCCAGAACGTTGTCCATTTACTGGCATTCCAAGTCCGCATCTGGTCCATCTGCATCGCATCCGGCGCGCGCAAACCCTTGACCATGCCGACAACGACAGGGAAGAAACTTAGGTACATCGAGATCACCGCTTTTGGCACCAACCCCGAGATTCCAACCGCATTCAGCACCACGATAATCATCGGCGCGATCGCCAAAATCGGGATGGTCTGGCTGGCAATCACCCAAGGCATCACTGACAGGTTCATCGCTTTGTTATGCACAATTCCAACGGCCAGAAGTATCCCCAGCACGGTACCCATGGCAAAACCCAAAAGCGTAGATGACAGCGTTATCCACGAATGGAACACCAGCGACCGTTTCGACGTGATACTTTTCATCACCGTCGTATTCCAAAGCTCCACCGCCACCTGATGCGGGGCAGGGAGGCGCGGTTTCTTCTGGCTCCACGTATCGACAACCAGCTCGCTGAAGCCCAGTTCCACATCTGCGCGGTGAGCTTTGTCATACGCCCAGTTGGCGTTCATAACGACGGCCATCACATACCAAAGCGCGAAAATCGCGGCGACAACAGTCACCACCGGCCCAAATCTCTGCCACATCCGGCTCATGCGTTCACCAAAAGGTTAACGCCAAAACGTACATACGCATTGTGTACGCATTGTGTACGGGTTGTGCACACGGGTTTTGAGCAAAGGTTAATCATCCCCATGCCCCGCACGAAGTCCTTCACGCACCCGATGCGCGATGTCCAGAAACTCCTGACTTTCGCGAATATCCAGCGGCCGTTCACGCGGCAAAGTACTTTCAATCACATCCGTAACCCGACCCGGTCGCGGTGACATAACCACGATCTTGGTGCTCAGATAAACCGCTTCAGGGATCGAGTGCGTAACGAACGCAATCGTCTTATTCGTCTCCGCCCACAGCTCCAATAGCTGTTCATTAAGATGGTCCCGAACGATTTCATCCAACGCCCCGAAAGGCTCATCCATCAACATCAAATCCGCATCAAAACTAAGTGCGCGCGCAATCGATGCCCGCTGCTGCATCCCGCCAGAAAGCTGCCAAGGGAACTTGTTTTCGAACCCGTCCAGATGCACCAGTTCCAGCACTTCCTTAACGCGCTTCACCCGATCCGCCTTGGAATACCCCATGATTTCAAGAGGTAAGCGAATGTTTCCACCGACCGTGCGCCAAGGATACAAACCCGCCGCCTGAAAAACATAGCCGTAAGAACGTTTCAGCCGCGCCTCTTCAGGTGACATACCGTTAACGGTAATTTCGCCCCCCGTAGGTTGCTCCAAATCCGCCATCACCCGCAAAAACGTCGTCTTGCCACAGCCCGAAGGCCCGATGAACGACACAAAGTCCCCTTTGTTAATCGTCAGGTCCACATCCTTAAGCGCATGCACCGGTCCGTCGTTTGTTTCAAACGTCAGGCTCAGTTTTTTGGCTTCAATTACAACCTCTTGGCTCACATCAAACTCCCGACGGAATGTTCATAGGATCGCGCTTTATCATCCGTGGAGAGTTCAACTCTTTCCACTTGCTAAGCGCCTGATTAACCGCCGGAAACGCCGGACGAGGAATAAACTCCCCGCGCCCCGGTTGCGGTTGGCTGTTCTGTCCATAGGCCCAGATTACATCGCCACGGCTAAGCGTATAACGCGCTTGTGCTTTGACTTCGAAACCCTCGAACACATTGTAATCAATGATAGATTTCTGTGTAGCAACCGAAACTGTCTTGCTGATCGTAGGATCCCAAACCACAATATCAGCATCTCCACCCTCAACAATCGCACCCTTCTTGGGGTAGATATTCAGGATTTTAGCGATATTGGTGGAGGTCGCAGCGACGAATTCATTCATCGTCAAACGCCCCGTTTCAACACCCTCAGTCCAAAGCACCGCAAGGCGTTCTTCCAGCCCGCCAGTCCCGTTGGGGATCATCGGGAAACCAGCATCACCCATGTGTTTTTGTTCCGTCGTAAACGCCGCGTGATCCGTTGCCACAACTTGCAAAGACCCCGACTGCAAACCCGCCCAAAGGCTGGCCTGATGTTCCTTGTTACGGAACGGTGGAGACATCACCCGACGCGCCGCATATTCCCAATCCTTGTTGAAGTATTCGCTCTCATCCAACGTCAAATGCTGGATCAAAGGCTCGCCATAAACCCGCATGCCTTTTTGACGTGCACGCCGAATAGCCTCATGCGCCTGCTCGCAAGAAACATGCACTATATACAGTGGAACACCCGCTGCATCGGCGATCATAATCGCACGATTGGCGGCCTCGCCTTCAACTTCTGGCGGGCGGGAATAGGCGTGGCCCTCTGGCCCCGTAATGCCCTCAGCCATGTATTTTTTCTGCAAGATATCAACGATGTCGCCGTTTTCCGCATGCACCAACGGCAAGGCCCCAAGTGCGGCGCAACGCTGGAAGCTGGCATACATCTCGTCGTCTTCAACCATCAACGCACCTTTGTAGGCCATGAAGTGTTTAAAGGTGTTCACCCCCATCTTCACAACCTCGGCCATTTCGTCAAAAATGCCTTCATTCCAACCGGTTATCGCCATGTGATAGCCAATATCGCCACAAATTTGTGGCGCTGATTTGCGATGCCACTCATTAATCGCATTAACCAGCGAGCCATCCTCGCCCGGCAAACAGAAATCCACCAGCATGGTCGTGCCACCAGCCGCCGCAGCGAACGTACCGCTCTCGAAAGTCTCCGCCGCAGTGGTGCCCATAAACGGCATTTCCAGATGCGTATGCGGGTCAATTCCGCCCGGAATCACATAAGCACCCGAGGCATCAATATACTCGTCACCCTTCAGATCCTCACCGATCTGCTTGATAGTCTCGCCCTCGATCAGGACATCCGCTTTCCACGTGCGATCCGCCGTGACGACCGTGCCGCCTTTGATTACCTTGGTCATATCATCAACCCTCCCGTTGAATTCTTTCTTTTGCAAGCACTCTGGGGGTCTGGGGGCAAGCCCCCAGCCTCACTCCACAATGCCCGCAGTTTCGACAACTGCATGCAGTAATACATCAGCACCAGCTGTGGCCCATTCGCGCGAAATATCCTCGGCCTCGTTGTGGCTTAACCCGTCGACACAAGGGCACATTACCATCGCGGTTGGCGTTGTGCGGTTGATCCAGCAGGCATCATGACCCGCGCCGGAGATCAGGTTGCGGTGGGAATAGCCCAGTCGTTCCGCCGCGTTGCGAACGGCCGTTACGCAGTCTTCGTCAAACGTCACGGGATCAAAACCACCAACCTTCTCAAGTTCAATCTCAAGCCCCATTTCAGCAGCGATCCTAGTTGCCCCATCAGCAAACCGTACTTCCATGTCTTCAATCGTCGCCAGATCAGGCGATCGGAAGTCGACCGTAAACACAACCTTACCCGGGATCACATTTCGCGAATTCGGATACACATCAATATGCCCTGCCGCGCCAACAGCATCCGGTGCGTGAGACCATGCGATCTGGTCTACCAGCTCTAACATCCGCGCCATTCCCAGCCCTGCATTCTTACGCATCGGCATTGGTGTGGAGCCGGTATGACTATCTTTGCCGGTAACTGTGACTTGCACCCAGCTAAGCCCCTGACCGTGCGTTACAACGCCGATGTCCTTGCCCTCGGCTTCCAAAATTGGACCTTGTTCGATGTGCAGTTCAAAGAACGCGTGCATCTTACGTTCCCCGACATCTTCGTCCCCGCGCCATCCGATACGTTTCAGCTCGTCTCCGAACTTTTTACCCTCAGCATCCTCGATTTCATACGCCCATTCCTGCGTGTGCATTCCGGCAAAAACACCGGACGCCAACATGGCAGGCGCATAGCGCGTACCTTCCTCGTTTGTCCAGTTGGTCACCACAATCGGATGCTTCGTTTTGATGTCCAGATCGTTCAGCGTGCGAATAATCTCCAACCCGCCGAGAACCCCCAGAACCCCGTCATACTTACCGCCCGTAGGCTGCGTATCCAGATGTGAACCGACATAGACGGGCAGGGCGCCGGGGTCCGTGCCCTCTCGCCGCGCAAACATATTGCCCATCTGGTCAAGACCCATCGAACAACCAGCGGCCTTGCACCAGTCCTGAAACAAATGACGACCCTCGCCATCTTCATCCGTGACCGTCTGGCGGTTGTTACCCCCTGCAACACCCGGCCCGATTTTGGCCATTTCCATCAACGAGTCCCACAGGCGCTCGCCATTGATTTTCATATTCTCGCCGGGTGCAGCCATTGGTTTTCTCCTTAGTCCAGGTTTTTCAGAACGTCAGCCAGCTTGCCGATCAGTTCGTCTATGTTGGATTTGTTCATGATTAGCGGAGGCGACAGGGCGATGATGTCACCCGTCGTGCGAATAAGAATGCCCGCGTCATACGCATCAAGGAATGCTTGGAACGCGCGTTTGGTTGGCGCGCCCTCGATTGGTGTCAGTTCCACCGCACCGATCAGACCCTCGTTGCGAATGTCGATCACATGCGGCAGGCCACGCAACCCGTGCAGCGCGTCTTCCCAATAGCCCGCCAAATCGCGTGCGTTCTCGAACAGGCCGTCCTGCTTATATGTCTCCAACGTCGCCAAACCAGCCGCCGAGGCGATAGGGTTGCCGGAATAGGTATAACCGTGGAACAGCTCGATCATATTCTCTGGCCCATCCATGAAGGCATCATGGATTTCCGAACTGGTGATAACGGCTCCCATAGGGATCACGCCATTGGTCAGGCCTTTGGCTGTGGTCATTATGTCCGGCGTCACGCCGTAATGTGTCGCACCAAAACTGCTGCCGAGACGGCCAAAACCAGTGATAACTTCATCAAAAATTAACAGAATACCGTGTTTTTTGGTGATCGCGCTTAGGCGATCCAGATAACCCTTTGGCGGCAACAGAACACCAGTGGAACCCGCCATAGGCTCGACGATCACTGCGGCGATGTTAGATGCATCACCAAGTGCTACGATCTTCTCTAACTCGTCCGCGATCTCGGCACCATGTTCCGGCTGCCCACGCGTGAAAACGTTCGCGGGAATATGCGTATGCGGCATGTGATCCACACCATTTAACAACGTACCGAAAGCCTTACGGTTCGGCCCGATGCCGCCAACCGAAATGCCACCGAAGTTCACGCCGTGGTAGCCACGTTCGCGCCCGATCAGACGGGTTCGGGTACCTTCGCCACGTGCACGGTGGTAGGCGATGGCGATCTTCAACGCCGTTTCGACCGCCTCGGAGCCCGAATTTGTGTAGAACACATGGTCCATGCCATCGGGTGTCATTTCGACCAGACGATTTGCCAGCTCGAAAGCCTTTGGGTGGCCCATTTGGAAAGCGGGCGCATAGTCCAGCTCACCCGCCTGTTTCGCGATCGCCTCGACGATGCGTGGCTGGTTGTGGCCGGCGTTACAACACCAAAGGCCGGACGTTCCGTCCAGAACCTGACGACCATCGGCGGTGGTGTAATACATCCCGTCCGCCGCCACGAACATACGCGGGTTTTTTTTGAATTGACGATTGGCCGTAAACGGCATCCAGAATGCGCTAAGATCATTAGGCGCGATGTTTGTGCGATCAGACATGCCTGTCCTCCGGAAAAGAATTCTTTTGACCAATTGGTCAGGTTGACGCTAGCATAGCTGACTAACTAGTCAAGAATTTGTTTGGAAGTTTGAAAATGCTCGTACCAGTTGAAAAACCCAAGTCAAAACGCGAAGGGCTGCGGCGTGAAACGCTGGCCTTGATTCTCGCAACGGGAGAGCGAATTTTCGCGGATCACGGCTTTAAAGGCGCAACCATGCAGGCGATCGCCGACGGTGCCAATTTGCCGAAAGCGAACCTGCATTATTATTTTCCAACAAAACATGACCTTTATCGGCAAGTGGTCGAGCGCATCTTTAATATCTGGCTGGATGCAGCCGAAAGTTTCGACACGCAAGCCAACCCCGAACAGGCACTAGGGACCTACATTCGCAAAAAGATGGAAATCAGCCGTTCGCACCCTTATGGCTCCAAGGTTTGGGCCAACGAGGTGATCCACGGCGCGCCAATCATCCACGATTATCTTGAAACAACCCTGACCGAGTGGACGGATTCACGAATCGCGGTCATTGAAAGATGGGAATCCGAGGGCCTGATCGACCCCGTTAATCCCCGCCACCTACTGTATATGATATGGTCCACGACCCAACATTACGCCGATTTTTCGCACCAGATTGCGACTTTGAATGGCGGCGTCCCGTTTAATGACGCGCAATGGGCGCAAGCGACCGAGTGCGTAACGAACATCATACTAAAGGGCATCGGTGTTAAGCGTGCCGCCCCCAGTTGATCCGCGACCAGATACGTTCATAAGTGACATAGGTCACGATCCCGACGCCGGTATTTGCCAACGCCAAAACGCCGCCACTGACCAAAGATCCGGTAATCGCAAAGCCTACAATGCTCATCGTGATTACCCCTACAGCCTGCCAGATTATCATTTTCACAAGGGTTCTTTTGCCCGTTTCCATTTGAATTCCTTTGAGTTTCTTCCCTCAACATACTCTTGACTTGCGGTGTCGGGTATTGTGGATATACTCCATATAAACTCTGCACTATGGGATATTATCACCAATGCCGATAAAAATGGACAAACGCGAACGCTCCGCGATATTTCGTCAACGCTTGCAAGATGCGATGGTGCGGGCAGGGTTGAACAAAAGCACTTTGTCCGAGGTCATCGGTGTGGACCGCTCGACCATATCGCAGCTTTTGTCCGACAAGCACGCCCGATTGCCGAATGCACAAGTGGTCGGAGAATGTGCGCACACATTGGGTGTTTCGGCTGATTGGTTGCTTGGGTTAAGTGCACGACCCGAACGGGCGAACGACCTGCTGGATGTGACGTTAAGCATGCCACAGGCGGCGCGGTCTTCCGCAGATGAACAGCTGTTCGCGTGGCATCAAGAGGCCACAGGTTACAAGATTCGCCACGTCCCTGCCACCCTGCCGGATTTCCTGAAAACGCCGGATGTCCTGCGTTGGGAATACAGCCAGCATTTGGGTAAAACGCCGGATCAGGCGATTGGTGCGATGGAGGAAAGCCTGACGTGGCTGCGTTCGCGTCATGCGGATTACGAAATCGCGATTCCGCAACATGAAATCGAAAGCTTTGCGGCAGGTACCGGCTACTATGCGGGCCTTCCAGCGGATGTTCGCAAAGCCCAAATCGTAAGGTGGCGCGAGAACTACCACCACCTTTACCCTTCGTTAAGGATTTTCCAGTTTGATGCGCACATGGTTTTCAGCGCGCCGATGACGGTTTTCGGGCCACTTATGGCGATGATCTATCTGGGCCGGCATTACATTGTGTTTCGCGATTCAACACGGGTGCAGGCGATGACCAACCATTTCGACTGGTTGATCCGCGAGGCCAGCATTGACGCGCGAGATTTCGTCGCAAGCCTTGCAGCACTCGACGTCCGTTAATCTTTCAGTAACATCAACAGGGCAATTACCGTCAGGGCCACACCTATCATAACAGCGATCCCGACGAAGCCGTTACCCATCGTGGCTTCCCAAAGGATTACCCACGCCGGCACAAGGTATGTGTAGGCCATGACTTTTGCGCTCGGTAGGTGCAGGGTGGCGAATTGCAACAGGAAGAACGTGGTCGCGCTGGCGAAGACCGCAACGTAAAAGATGGTGATCCAGACGATGGCAGGCAGCGTGGTCCAGTTGGTCGCAACAATGTCTTTAGCCCCGTAAATCGACAGTATGAAGAAACCCGCGACGAGCATGCCAAGGGTGAACACCAGCGTTGGCTCTCCTCGGTTAAGTTTGCGGACAAGTGGGGTGTAGATTGCGTGGGCGATGCAGCCAAAGAAGAATATCGTCTCGCCTTTCCCGATTTTAAAGGCAAGGATCGCCTCGACGTCTCCGCGAAAGATCACCCAGATCGCGCCGAGCCCTGCCAGCGCCAGTGCGACGGCCATCCGCGGGGTGGTGATCTGGCGCAGCAACAACCAGCCGAACCCTGCGGACATAACAGGTGTAAGTGTAAATACGGCGCTGGCGGATATGGCCGGTGCGGTTTTCAAGCCCTCGAACATGGTGACGAAATAGATTGCGAACAGACCGCCCATCAACAAATACCGCCAAGGTGCCACCAGATGTTCGCACTTGATACCGGGACCGAAATACACCAGCGTGCCAATGATACCAGAAGCGATCAGAAAGCGAAAAGCATTCAAGGCGGCAGGTTCGATCATCGAAGCCGAGATGCTGCCCAGCGAGAACGACCCCGCCACAAGGACGGAGAACAGCAGCATCGCCGCATGCCCGCGCAGGACTTGAGGGTTGGTTTCACTCATCCGTTTTCCAGACTAAAAAAAGGCGATCCTGACTTTGCAGGATCGCCTGAATGTTACTGGATATGCAATGCCTTAATCGTCGTCCGGCAAGACGTTACACATCGCGCCGGTCGGGTTGTTCGGATGGGTCGTCCAGTTGGCGTAATCGGCCTCGACCACTTTGCCCGTGCGCTCGTCAATTGTGCCAGCAGCCTGTGCCTCCATTGAAATACAGTTTTCAACGGGGCAGACCAGAACGCACAGGTTACAGGCGACGCATTCATCGTCTTGAACCTCGAACACACGATCATCCGACATGGTGATCGCTTGGTGCGAAGTATCCTCGCACGCGGCGAAACAGCGGCCACATTTGATACAAGCGTCTTGGTCGATCTTTGCTTTGGCGATGTAGTTTAGGTTCAGATCCTGCCAGTCTTTGGCGTTGGGGACCGCACGGCCAATGATCTCGGAGATCGAGGTCATTTCGTGTTCGTCCATATAATGCGATAGGCCCGAGATCATCTCTTGCACGATCTTGAAGCCATAGGTCATCGCTGCCGTGCAAACCTGCACATTGCCAGCACCAAGCGCCATGAATTCTGCCGCATCGCGCCACGTGCTGACACCTCCAATGCCCGAAATAGGCAGGCCCGCAGTAACTTCGCTACGTGCAATCTCGGCCACCATGTTCAGGGCAATCGGCTTCACCGCAGGGCCACAATAGCCCCCATGCGCGCCCCAACCGTCAATTGTTGGCTCTGGCGCGAAGGTGTCCAGATTGACCGATGTGATCGAGTTAATCGTGTTGATAAGGCTAACCGCATCCGCCCCGCCACGCATTGCGGCCTCGGCTGGCATGCGAATGTCGGTAATGTTTGGTGTCAACTTCACGATTACTGGCATGCGGCTGTATTGCTTGCACCAGCGGGTCACCATTTCAATGTATTCGGGCACTTGGCCAACAGCCGCACCCATGCCGCGTTCGGCCATGCCGTGCGGGCAACCGAAGTTCAGCTCGATCCCGTCAGCGCCGGTTTCTTCCACGACGGGCAGGATGGCTTTCCACGCCTCTTCCTCGCAAGGGACCATCAGGGATACGATCATCGCGTGGTTGGGGTAATCGCGTTTCACCGCTTTGATTTCGCGCAGGTTTTGTTGCAACGGGCGGTCGGTTATCAGCTCGATGTTGTTCAAGCCGATCAGGCGACGGTCGCCGCCGTAAATCGCGCCATAACGGGGACCATTTACGTTCACGACGGGCGGGCCTTCCTCGCCCAGTGTTTTCCAGACCACACCGCCCCAGCCAGCCTCGAAGGCGCGTCTAACGTTATATTCCTTATCCGTTGGCGGGGCCGAGGCCAGCCAGAACGGGTTCGGGGATTTAATGCCAATGAAAGTGGTTGTCAGATCAGCCATGGTTTAGCCCTCCGCCGTTAGTGTTTTGTTAATAGCTTCAGCTGCATCGCGCCCTTCGGCCACCGCAGTCACTGTCAGGTCGTCGCCGCCAGTGGCACAATCACCGCCAGCCCAGATACCGGCATCCGATGTTTGCCCGAATTCATTAACCTTAATTTTACCTTCGTCGAGCTCCAACCCGTCTGGCGCGCCATTCAACGTCTGGCCAATGGCCTTGAAGACCTGATCGGCGGAAATCGAGAAGACCTCGGTAGAATTTGTTAGTTTTCCGTTAACGTCTTGCGTATACGCGAATTCGACCGTTCGGGCTGCTCCGTTTCCGGTTACGCGAACGGGGGCGGCGTTGTATATGATACGCACACCCTTGGACGTTGCCAGTTCTTGTTCGAACAGGGACGCGCTCATGCGGTCCTTGCCACGACGGTAGACCATGGTGACGTTGTCGGCACCCAGCAATTTGGACTGCACGGCGGCGTCCACGGCGGTCATGCCGCCGCCGATTACGACAACATCGCGACCGACCTGAACAGTTCCTAGATCAGAGGCTTGGCGTAGGTTTTCGATAAAATCGACGGCGTCTAGAACGTTGTCTTTTTCTTCGCCCTCAGAACGAAGCGCGTTAACGCCTCCTAAACCTATACCGAGGAATATTGCGTCGTGGTCGGCTTTCAAGCTGTCGATTGTCAGGTCGTTGCCCAGCGGACTGTCATATTTGACGTTTATCCCACCGATAGACAAAAGCCACTCAACCTCGGTTTGGGCGAACCCGTCTACCGATTTGTAGGCGGCGATACCGAACTCGTTCAAGCCACCGCCTTTGGCGCGGGCGTCGAAGATCGTGACTCCATGGCCGTTCACCGCCAAACGGTGCGCGCAGGCTAGCCCGGCCGGGCCTGCACCGACTACGGCAACTTTCTTGCCTGTGTCGTCCGCGCGGGTGAACGGGTGCGGTTTGTCCATCATTCCGTCGGTCGCATAGCGTTGTAGCTGGCCGATCAACACGGGTTTGCCTTCGGCAGTTTCGCGAACGCAAACCTCTTCGCACAGGGTTTCCGTGGGGCAAACGCGGGCGCACATGCCGCCCATTATGTTCTGGTTGAAAATCGTTCTAGCCGCTGAATCCGCCGTTCCGGTCGAGATTTGTCTAATGAAAAGCGGGATGTCGATGGTGGTCGGGCAGGCGTCCATACACGGTGCGTCGTGGCAGAAATAGCAACGATCAGCGGCTACTAAAGCCTCGTGATCCGACAACGGCGCATGCAGGTCGCGAAAGTTGTCAGCATAGTCGGACGGGGCCAGACGGTGGTCCGTGATTCCGGATGTTTGAATGTCGTTTGGCATTGGGGCCTCCTGTTGCATCTATTTTTTATAGGATGACACAGGATATAAATTTTATCAAATGGTAAATATTTGAGTATTTTGGCAAAAAAGAAACTGGGTTATTCAATGCTATAGGGCAAAATTCCACGGGTATTGTGGTTGACGAAGAGCGAGCGTTCCAGTGGAGGGACGGCGCGTTGGTGGCAGTTTTCGCGTGGGCAGATGCGACACGAAATGCCAATTGGCTCGAACGACGCGGTGTTGTGGATGTCCAGATCGTCGGCGTAGACCAGCGCGCTGGCGTGGGCGATCTCGCAGCCAAGTCCGATGGCGAAACGTTGTACGGGGGCGCGGAAGTGGCCGCCGCTTTTGGTGATGTCGCGGGCGAGGCACAGGTATTTGATGCCATCGGGGGTTTGCGCAAGCTGGCGCAGCATTTGTCCCGGGGCCTCGAAGGCGCGGTGGACGTTCCACAGGGGACAGGCGCCGCCAAAGCGGGCGAATTGCAGTTGTGTGGCCGAGTGGCGCTTGGTGATCGTTCCTGCTTGATCAACGCGCACGAAGAAGAACGGGATGCCTTTAGCGCCCGCGCGTTGCATGGTCGAAAGGCGGTGGGCTACTTGCTCGATGCTGGCCGAGAACTGGCCTGCGAGGACTTCGAGGTCGTGGCGGCAGTCGCGTGCGGCGTTCAAGAAAGTCTCGTACGGTAGCATGGCGGCCCCTGCGAAGTAGTTGGCGAGGCCGATTTTGCAGATCGCGCGTGCCTCGGATGTGCCAAAGCGGGCGAAGTCCAGTGTGGCTTCGAGTAAATCGTCGTATTCCAGTAGTGCGATTTGGTGCGCAATTTGGAACGCCTGCGTAGCAATCGGTGTTTGCGCCGAGATGGTTAGGCGTTTGATCCCTGAAGCGTATCGACGTATCTGGGCGTCGGGCGAAACCAGCAATTCTACGGTTTGATGGATTTTTAGCCATTCGCGCAGGGCGTCAATTTTGTCGGACTGGTCAAGACGGGCGACGGCGTGGAACGTCTCGGCGGCGCGGTCGATTGCGTCTATGTAGTTGTCGCAATAGTGAAAGAAATCACGGACCTCTTCCCATGGCAAAGGCGCGATGCCGATATCTTCGCGACCGAGCGCTTCGTTTAGGGTGGCAAGGCGATCCTGATTTTGGCGGTGTGCGCGGTGTAGCTTCAGGAACGCGCGGGCTAGCGTCGGGGCGTTCGAGGCGGTCAGTTGCAAATCAGCGAGGGGCGGGGTGTCTTTACCGAACACCGGGTCGGCTAATGCTTCGCGCATGTCAGCAACTATTCGTTCGCTATCACCGACCGCCAATTGCGTGACGTCAAAGCCGAATTCCTGTGCCAAGGCCAGCACGACCGTGGCGGAAATCGGGCGATGGTTGTTCTCCATTTGACAGTAGTAAGATACGCTAATTCCGAGGGCATTTGCGAACATTAACTGTGATAGGTTAAGTCCTTGTCTTAACTCGCGAAGTTTAGCTCCAGCATACGTTTTTTTGGCCTTCATTTTTGGCCTCCTTTTATGTCACGGGACACACGAATGTCACATTGGACACACGGTGACCCTCGTTAAGATGTTTCTCAACACTCTCAGGGGGTTACCCAGACAACCCAAAATGGGATGGGTTTCTGGATTGCTGGTAGCTACCATCTGACTGTATTTTTATCCTTAATTTTCAAGGAGACTCTCACTCATAACCAGATGGTAGCAGTCCATCTGGTTTAGGTAGGATACTGACACGCCTAAAGCGGTGGCGAAATCCTTTTGGGTTAGCGCCAGTTTTAAGCGGGTTTCACGCAGGATTGCGCCAGCATAGAGCTTCTTTTGTGTTGCCATAATTTGCAAGATTGCAATTTGCAGACAAGATTTGCAACAGATTTTGCAAATTTGCGATTTTTTGGTTCAATTTCGTTAATGAATTACTTATGCTGCAACGCAAACATGGCATCCGAGGGGGTATTCGATGAAAGATATACTTGAGCAACTCGAAGAGCGGCGCGATCAGGCGCGACTTGGTGGAGGGCAGCGTCGAATTGATGTGCAGCACTCAAAGGGTAAGCTGACGGCGCGGGAGCGGATCGAGGTGTTGCTGGACGAGGGCAGCTTTGAAGAGTTCGACATGTTCGTTGCACATCGCTGCGTTGATTTTGGCATGGAAAAGCAAAAATACCCTGGTGATGGTGTGATCACTGGTTGGGGCACGATCAATGGCCGGATGGTTTATGTGTACTCGCAGGATTTCACTGTGCTGGGCGGTTCGCTTTCCGAGACACACGCTGGCAAGATTTGCAAGATCATGGATATGGCGATTAAAAACGGTGCGCCGATTATTGGCATGAACGATTCCGGTGGGGCGCGCATTCAAGAAGGCGTTGCGGCGCTGGGTGGTTACGCAGATGTGTTCCAGAAAAACGTGCTGGCCTCGGGCGTGGTTCCACAGATCAGCGTGATCATGGGGCCATGCGCAGGCGGGGCCGTGTATTCGCCCGCGATTACTGACTTTATCTTTATGGTTAAGGACAGCTCCTACATGTTCGTGACGGGGCCTGATGTGGTCAAAACCGTGACGAACGAGATTGTAACGGCCGAAGAGTTGGGCGGGGCCAAGACGCACACATCGAAGTCGTCGGTGGCGGATGGTGCCTACGACAATGATATGGAGGCGTTGTTCGAGGTGCGTCGCCTTGTTGATCTGTTACCGCTTAATAACCGCGAGAAGCCTCCGGTGCGGCCATATTTTGACAGCCATTCGCGGGTCGAGGATAGTCTGGACACCATCATCCCTGAAAATGCCAATGCGTCGTACGATATGCACGAACTGGTTACAAAGCTGGCGGATGAAGGGGATTTCTTTGAAATCCAGAAGGACTTTGCCAAGAATA
Source organism: Paracoccaceae bacterium (assembly GCA_050256375.1). GTDB lineage: Bacteria > Pseudomonadota > Alphaproteobacteria > Rhodobacterales > Rhodobacteraceae > NORP23. Next base: position 51,422 of record JBBWVU010000023.1, read on the forward strand.
TCCTTACCGGATTTATTCGCCTTGAAGGTTCCACCGTCGGGGTGGTTGCCAACCAACCGATGGTGCTGGCGGGGTGTCTGGATATCAACAGTTCGCGCAAGGCGGCCCGGTTTGTGCGGTTCTGTGATGCGTTTGAAATTCCTATCCTAACGTTGGTGGACGTACCGGGGTTCTTGCCGGGGACTTCGCAGGAATATGGCGGGGTTATCAAGCACGGAGCCAAACTGTTGTTCGCATACGGCGAGGCGACTGTGCCGAAGGTGACTGTGATTACCCGCAAAGCGTATGGCGGTGCGTATGACGTTATGGCCTCCAAGCATCTGCGCGGGGATTTCAACTATGCTTGGCCAACCGCTGAAATTGCTGTGATGGGGGCGAAGGGCGCGACAGAGATTATTCATCGCTCGAATTTGGGTGATGCGGAAAAAATCGCCGCCCATACGCAGGATTATGAGGATCGTTTCGCCAATCCGTTTGTGGCTGCTGAACGCGGGTTTATCGACGAGGTCATCATGCCGCGCAACACCCGCATTCGCGTGGCCCGCGCTTTTGCCAGCCTGCGAAACAAGCAGCTGACGAATCCGTGGAAAAAACACGACAACATTCCTTTGTGAGGGCAAAATGGCACAACTTTACATGCTTAAACATCGCGGGTTCCCAGGGCGAATGCCCAGTTCGGATGCGCAGTTTGTTATTCGTCGGCCCGCAACCAAGGGTGTGACCCCGCTAAAGCCGCGTGAGCGTTTTAGGGATCGGCGCGCGATTGACCGCAAGGCGGACGAGCTGTTTTTGGCAGCATTATGGCAGTATTTCGGCGAAGAACCGTTCGAGCGTGGCAATCTCGACGCCGGCCGTATCAACTGGTTGTTCGGGCGCGAGATCATCGCGGGCGAAGACCCGTTTGATAACGCCCATTACGAGGCAATGTTGAAGCTGGATATGGATGCTGTACGCCGGAACTTCCCGCAGATTGATCTCGAGGCCGAGCTGTGATGCGGCTGGTTGCGCTAAAACATGCCTACATGGCGCTGTATCTGGCCAAAAGGGTCGGAAATGTATATAGTACCTTCATAACGGGTAGAAAAACTATCCGAGAGGCAGAAGCAGGAGCAATAATATGCACAAGAAAATCATCGCTATCGTTCTGTCAGCTGGATTGCTGGCAGGGTGTGAAACTATTGGGCAAAGTGCCCTTCTCGGGGCTACGGCAGGCGCCGCTGGTGCTGTCGTGGTTGGCGGTAGTGCGGCTACGGGCGCGCTCGTTTTCGGGGCGGCCCTCGGTGGCTGTCACTATTTCGAGATATGCTGACTTAATCGGTTCGTCCGAGCGAAACACTGAAAATTCCAAAGGGATGCTGCCTGTGTGCGGCATCCCTTTTTGTTTGCCTAAAGCATAGACGGGGAAAACCATGTTCAAGAAAATCCTGATCGCAAACCGTGGCGAGATCGCGTGTCGTGTTATCAAAACGGCCAAGTTGATGGGCATCAAAACGGTGGCGGTGTACTCTGATGCGGACAGAAATGCCCTGCATGTAAGCATGGCGGACGAGGCCGTGCACATTGGTCCGCCAGCCGCCAACCAGTCCTATATCGTGATTGACAAGATCATGGATGCGATCAAGAAAACGGGGGCCGAGGCGGTTCATCCCGGTTATGGCTTCTTGTCTGAAAATCCGAATTTCGCGCAAGCGCTGGAGGCCGCTGGCGTGGCATTCATCGGGCCACCTGTCGGGGCGATCGAGGCGATGGGCGACAAGATCACCTCGAAAAAGTTGGCGCAGGAGGCGGGGGTGACCACCGTTCCGGGCTATATGGGCTTGATTGAGGACGCGGAAGAAGCCGTTAAGATTTCCAATCAGGTCGGTTATCCCGTGATGATCAAGGCATCTGCTGGTGGTGGCGGCAAGGGTATGCGAATTGCGTGGAATGATGACGAAGCCCGCGAGGGGTTCCAGTCTTCGAAGAACGAAGCGGCAGCGTCGTTTGGGGATGACAGGATATTCATCGAAAAGTTCATCACGCAACCTCGCCACATCGAAATTCAGGTGCTTGGCGATAAGCACGGCAATTGCATTTACCTCAATGAGCGCGAGTGTTCCATTCAGCGGCGGCAGCAAAAGGTAATCGAGGAGGCTCCGTCACCGTTTTTGGACGAGGAAACCCGTACGGCAATGGGAGCGCAGTCTGTCGCGCTGGCGCAGGCGGTGGACTATTGCAGTGCAGGGACGGTGGAGTTCATCGTTGACAGCGACTCGAACTTCTATTTCCTTGAAATGAACACCCGCCTTCAGGTAGAGCATCCGGTGACCGAACTGATCACCGGGATCGACCTTGTAGAACAGATGATCCGCGTGGCTTACGGCGAGAAATTGTCGATGCAACAATCCGACGTCGGCATCAACGGTTGGGCTATTGAAAGCCGCCTGTATGCCGAAGATCCGTATCGTAACTTCCTGCCCTCGATCGGGCGGCTGTCGCGTTATCGTCCACCTGCCGAAATGTCGGATGAAACGCGGGCCATTCGTAATGACACCGGTGTTTACGAGGGCGGCGAGATTTCGATGTATTACGACCCCATGATTGCCAAGTTGTGCACATGGGCGCCGGATCGCGCGTCTGCCATTGCGGAAATGCGGCACGCGCTGGATGCGTTTGAAGTCGAGGGCATTGGCCACAATCTGCCGTTCCTGTCCGCTGTGATGGACCACGAACGGTTTATCACCGGTAACATTTCGACCGCGTTTATCGAGGAAGAATACCCCGAGGGTTTCGAGGGCGCAGAGCTGTCCGAAGGCGTTCTGAAACAACTGGCGGCGGGCGCTTCTGCGATGCACCGTGTTTCTGAAATCCGTGCTGCGCGGGTTTCTGGTCGTATGGACAACCATGAACGCGAAGTTGGCTCGAATTTTGTGATTTCGCTGGGCGGGTTTGATATGGTGGTAAAGGTTTCCGCCGATCGTGACGGCTCGACCGTGGAATTTGCCGATGGCACCAGCCACCGTGTTTCGTCAGACTGGAAACCGGGCGAGGGGCTAGCGCGGCTTACTGTTTCGGGCGAGGCGGTAACCGCCAAGATTGGCCAGATTTCCAGCGGTTTCCGTATGCGTCATCGTGGGGCTGATCTGGACGTAATCATCCGCACACCGCGCCTGTTCGAGCTGTCCAAACACATGATCGAGAAAACGCCGCCAGACACATCGCGCCTGTTGCTGTGTCCGATGCCGGGTCTGGTTGTGGCCATGGTTGTCGAGGTTGGTGATGAAGTGCAAGAGGGGCAAGCGCTATGCACTGTCGAGGCGATGAAAATGGAAAACGTCTTACGCGCCGAGAAGAAGACCGTTGTCGCCAAGATCAACGCAAGTGTTGGCGATAATCTGGCGGTTGACGAAGTGATTATGGAGTTTGAATAGAACGATGACCGCAGCCCCAAATATCATTCAGGCGAGCGAGATTCGATCGGCATTGTCCTATAATCGATCAATTTCGTCTTTACGAATTGGCAGCTTATCGATCGCGCGGGATAACTCACGCGGGGTCCATGGCGTGGCCTTGCGCAACACGATGTTACTTTCTTTATCCAATAACACCAATGTGAAGTCATATGGCCGCAGTCGATCGCGCAGGGCGCTATCAACAGACGGATCGGTATCGGTAAGAATGATGACGTCGCGGGCTGGCAGAAGTTCTGGGTCTTCGTCCAACATTTCCATTTGCAGTATAAACCGGGGGTCAAACGGAGAGTCCGCGAAAATCACCAAAGGGCGCGCAATCCATTTGTATTCCGCAAGCGGATCCGTTGATTCCGCTGCAAATGCAAAAACTGCAGCGAGCGGTAATAACAAAGCTAGTAAACTGAATTTACGCATAATTCCTCCGTCATCCCTCGATATAAGCATTGAATCCATGGATTCTAATAGCTGCGCAGGAACTTTCCTGCCTTCCGCCGCGTTATCTCGGAATAATCCCGATATGCACCTCAATTACAATAGTGAGATGAGCCATGAGCAATAATTCCGACAACTGGAAATCCCTCGCCGAAAAAGAACTTCGCGGTCGCCCGTTGGAGGATTTGACGTGGAAAACGCCCGAAGGGATCGACGTTAAGCCGGTTTATACCGCGGACGATCTGGACGGGGTTGAACATCTTGGCGGTATGCCCGGAATCTCGCCCTATACGCGCGGTCCGCGCGGAACGATGTATGCGGGACGGCCTTGGACGATCCGGCAGTATGCAGGTTTCTCGACCGCCGAGGAAAGCAATGCGTTCTATCGCAAAGGTTTGGCGGCGGGGCAAAAGGGCGTGTCGGTGGCTTTCGATTTGGCAACGCATCGCGGCTATGACAGTGACCATCCGCGCGTTGAAGGGGACGTTGGCAAGGCTGGCGTGGCGATTGACAGCGTTGAGGATATGAAAATCCTGTTTGACGGGATTCCGTTGGATAAAATGTCGGTTTCCATGACCATGAACGGGGCTGTTATCCCGATTTTGGCCAGCTTTATCGTTGCGGGTGAGGAGCAGGGCGTGGACCGTTCAGCGTTGACGGGGACCATCCAGAACGATGTGTTGAAGGAATTTATGGTTCGGAACACCTATATTTATCCCCCAGAACCCTCGATGCGGATCGTGTCGGATATTATTAAGTTCACGTCGCGGGAAATGCCGAAATTCAACTCGATCTCGATTTCAGGCTACCACATGCAAGAGGCGGGCGCGAACCTGGTGCAGGAACTGGCGTTCACGCTGGCGGATGGTAAAGAATACGTTAAGGCGGCGATTGAATCCGGCATGGATGTGGATGCATTCGCGGGGCGACTGAGCTTTTTCTTCGCGATTGGCATGAATTTCTTTATGGAGGCCGCTAAGTTGCGCGCCGCCCGTCTGTTATGGTCGCGGATCATGGCAGAGTTCAACCCGCAAAAGCCGCAGTCGTCTATGTTGCGGACGCACTGTCAGACTTCGGGCGTGTCGTTGCAGGAACAGGATCCTTACAACAACATCATCCGCACGGCTTACGAGGCGATGTCGGCGGCGCTGGGGGGGACGCAATCGATGCACACGAACTCTTTCGACGAAGCCATTGCTTTGCCAACTGAATTTTCTGCACGGATTGCGCGCAACACGCAGTTGATCCTGCAAAACGAGACGGGCGTGACCAACGTCGTCGATCCGCTGGCGGGGTCTTATTATATAGAGAGCCTGACCAAAGAACTGGCGGACGAAGCATGGAAGTTGATCTGCGAAGTGGATGATCTGGGCGGTATGACTGCGGCAGTTGCTTCAGGTATGCCTAAGCTGAAAATCGAAGAAGCGGCGGCGCGGCGGCAGGCAGCCGTGGACAAGGGCGACGAGGTTATCGTTGGCGTTAACAAGTTCCGACTGGAACAGGAAGACGCGCTGGAAATTCGCGAAATTAACAACTCGGAAGTGCGGGTCTCGCAGGTGAAACGATTGAACGACATCCGCGCCACGCGTGATATTGCGGTTTGTGATGCGGCGCTTGCGGCGCTCGAATCTGGCGCACGGGGGGATGGTAACCTGTTGGAACTGGCGGTTGAGGCTGCACGGGCGCGGGCCACGGTTGGCGAGATTTCGGCGGCTTTGGAAAACGTGTTCGGACGGCACAGCGCGACAGTGAAAACGCTGAAGGGTGTGTACGGCGCGGCGTATGAGGGCGACGAAAGATTTGCGAAAATCCAAAAGGAAGTGACCGATTTTGCCGACATGGAGGGGCGTTTGCCCAAGATGCTGGTCGTCAAAATGGGACAGGACGGGCATGATCGCGGGGCCAAGGTTATTGGTACTGCCTTTGCTGACATCGGATTTGACGTCGAGGTAGGGCCATTATTCCAGACGCCGGAAGAGGCGGCGCAAGACGCTGTGGACAAGCAGGTACATGTGATCGGGATTTCCAGTCAGGCGGCGGGGCATAAGACGCTTGCGCCGCAATTGGTTGAGGCGTTGAAAAACGCGGGCGGTAGTGAAATCATCGTGATTTGCGGCGGGGTTATTCCACAGCAGGATTATGATTTTCTTTACGAGCACGGGATCAAGGCGATTTTCGGGCCCGGCACAAATATTCCTGAAGCTGCCGATAAAATTTTGCGATTGATACGGCGGACGAATTATTGAACATGTAGCCCGAACCATCACCGGAGAAAACCAAGTGTCAGAAGAACGTAACGAATCTGCCCGTCAGGCCGCCCTCGATTATCACGAGTTTCCCAAACCGGGAAAGTTGGAAATCCGCGCGACCAAGCCTTTGGCGAACGGCCGGGATTTATCACTGGCCTATTCACCGGGTGTGGCCGAGGCTTGCGTCGAGATCAGCAAAGATCCGGCTGCGGCGGCGAAATATACCGCGCGGGGGAACTTGGTTGCGGTTGTCACCAACGGCTCGGCGGCGCTGGGGTTGGGCAATATCGGCGCGCTTGCCAGCAAGCCGATCATGGAAGGCAAGGCGGTTCTTTTTAAGAAATTCGCCAACATAGACTGTTTTGACATCGAACTGAACGAAAGCGATCCTGAGAAGCTGGCGGATATTATCACTGCTATGGAACCAACATTCGGTGCGATCAACCTTGAAGACATAAAAGCGCCCGAGTGCTTTATTGTTGAAAAATTGTGCCGCGAACGCATGGGTATTCCGGTGTTCCACGACGACCAACACGGCACGGCGATTGTTGTCGGTGCGGCTGCGATGAATGCATTGCGCGTTGCTGGTAAGGATTTTGCCGATATCAAGGTGGTATCTACTGGCGGTGGTGCGGCGGGTATTGCGTGTTTGAATATGCTGGTGAAACTGGGCGTTAAGCGCAAAAATATCTGGCTGTGTGACATAGCCGGACTGGTCTATGAGGGGCGGGTCGAGGAGATGACCCCGCAAAAGGCCGATTTTGCACAAGCCTCCGATCTGCGCTCGTTGGACGATGTTATTGGTGACGCGGATTTGTTCCTTGGGCTGTCAGGACCGGGCGTTTTGAAGCCAGAGATGGTCGCCAGAATGAGCGCGACACCTATTGTTTTTGCGCTGGCAAACCCAACGCCGGAAATCATGCCGGATGCGTGCCGTGCGGTTGCTCCGGATGCGATTATCGCCACGGGGCGCTCGGATTTCCCCAATCAGGTTAACAATGTGTTGTGTTTTCCATTCATTTTCCGTGGGGCGTTGGACGTGGGAGCAACCACAATCAACGACGCAATGGAGATCGCCTGTGTCGAGGGTATTGCCGAGCTTGCGCGCGCTTCGACGAGCGCCGAAGCAGCGGCGGTTTATAAGGACGAGAGCCTTAAGTTCGGTCCGGATTATTTGATCCCCAAACCCTTCGATCCGCGCCTTTTGCCCGTCGTGTCCTGCGCCGTTGTGACAGCGGCGATGGAAAGTGGCGTTGCATTACGACCCATTGCGGATATGGAAGCGTATAAACAAAAGCTCGACGGGTCGGTCTTCAAGTCGGCGCTAATCATGCGCCCTGTTTTCAATGCGGCGCGCAGTTCGGTGCGCAAAATCGTATTCGCGGAGGGTGAGAGCGAACGTGTTTTGCGTGCCGCCAGTGCAATGGTCGAGGATACCACAGACAAACCGATCCTGATTGGCCGCCCCGATGTGATCGAGGCGCAATGCGAGAAGTTTGGTCTGCCTATCAAAGCCGGAAAAGATTTCGAATTGGTTAACCCGCAAAATGACCCGCGGTTCCGCGAGTATTGGGGCAGCTATCACAACATCATGCAGCGGCGCGGGATAACGCCTGATCTGGCAAAAGCAATTCTGCGCACAAACACCACGGCCATTGGTGCAGTGATGGTGTGTCGGGGTGATGCGGACAGCCTGATTTGTGGCACGTTCGGTCAATATCGCTGGCATTTGAAATATGTGCAGCAGGTTTTGGGGACGGAAAAACTGCGTCCAGTCGGAGCGCTGTCGTTGATGATCCTGGAACAGGGGCCGCTGTTTATTGCCGACACGCATGTAAATTCCGAACCGACGGCGCAACAGATGGCGGATACGGTTGTTGCGGCTGCCCGCCATGTTCGGCGTTTCGGGTTGGAACCAAAGATAGCGTTATGTTCGCACTCGCAGTTCGGCAATCTGACGACGGCCTCGGCCCGCCAGATGCGCGAGGGGATCGAGTTGCTAGATAACATGGGCGTTGATTTCGTCTATGAGGGCGAGATGCACACGGATGCCGCCCTTGATGAAACCCTTCGGCGCAAGATTTACCCGAATTCCCGCTATGATGGCGCGGCCAACGTGTTGGTCTTCGCCCATTCGGACGCCGCTAGTGCGGTGCGTAATATACTGAAAATGCGCGGTAACGGGTTGGAAGTTGGGCCTATCCTGATGGGAATGGGGAACCGGGCGCACATCGTGACGCCCTCGATCACAGTGCGCGGTTTGCTGAATATCGCGGCGCTGGCGGGGACTCCGGTTAATGCATATGAATAATAAGAAACTGACCACTCCGAGGGGGCGTCGATGAAAACGCCGAGGCTGGAGGGCCTCAAATAGCAGGAGAAAGATATGAGTTACAAATCGGTATATGAGGGCTGGAAAGCCGACCCCGAGGCCTTCTGGATGGAAGCTGCCGAGGCGATAAGCTGGACCAAAAAGCCTACGCACGCGTTGGATTCCAGCAATGCACCGCTATACGAGTGGTTCACTGATGGCGAAGCCAACACATGCTACAACGCGTTGGACCGGCACGTTGAGGCAGGGCGTGGGAATCAGACAGCGATCATTTATGACAGCCCGATTACGGGTACAAAACGCAAAATTTCTTATGCAGAGCTAACCGATCAGGTGGCGCTTCTGGCGGGCGCGTTGAAAGCCAAGGGTATTGGCAAGGGCGACCGCGTTTTGATCTATATGCCTATGGTGCCAGAGGCATTGAACGCTATGCTGGCCTGCGCGCGCATCGGCGCGGTGCATTCGGTCGTGTTTGGTGGATTTGCGGCAAACGAGTTGGCTGTGCGGATAGACGACGCAACGCCCAAGGCCATAATTGCCGCGTCTTGCGGTATCGAACCGGGGCGAGTGATCAAATATAAACCTTTGCTGGACGGCGCGATTGATTTGGCAACTCATAAGCCGGATTTCACGATCATTCTGCAACGCGAACAGGTGCAGGCGGACTTGATCGAAGGGCGCGATTTCGACTGGTTTGAGGCGCTAGAGGGTGTTGAGCCTGCGGAATGCCTACCGATCGGTGGCGCTGATCCGCTGTATATTTTGTATACCTCGGGCACGACGGGCCAACCCAAAGGGGTTGTTCGGCCAAGTGGTGGGCATATGGTTGCGCTCAACTGGACCATGAAAAATATTTATAATGTCGCGCCGGGTGACGTGTTCTGGGCGGCCTCGGACGTTGGATGGGTCGTTGGGCATTCGTATATTTGTTACGCGCCGCTGATCTATGGTGCCACCGCGATTGTGTTTGAGGGCAAACCTGTTGGCACGCCCGATGCGGGTACTTTCTGGAGGGTGATCGAAGAGCATAAAGTTGTGTCCTTCTTCACCGCGCCAACGGCATTTCGGGCGATAAAACGTGAAGACCCGACAGGGGAATTCGTTAAGAAATACGACCTTAGTAGCCTGAAAGCCCTATATCTAGCGGGCGAGCGGGCGGACCCTGATACGATAATCTGGGCGCAAGAGCAGCTTGGAATTCCGGTTGTGGACCATTGGTGGCAGACGGAAACTGGGTACTCCATCGCCGCGAATCCACTGGGGCTGGAGGAATTGCCGACTAAACTTGGTTCTCCCACCGTCGCAATGCCGGGGTTTGATGTGCAGGTTCTGGGCGATGATGGTCATCAATTACCAGCAGGGGAGCTGGGGGCGATTGCGATCAAATTGCCGCTGCCTCCGGGAACGTTGCCGACGCTTTGGAATGCCGAGGAACGTTTTATTAAGTCTTATCTCGACACGTTCAAAGGATATTACGAAACTGGCGACGCCGGGATGATCGACGAGGATGGGTATCTGTATATCATGGCCCGTACCGATGACGTGATCAACGTTGCTGGCCACCGCTTGTCTACTGGCGCAATGGAGGAAGTTCTGGCGGCTCATCCTGACGTCGCCGAGTGTGCGGTGATCGGGGTTGGCGACCAGTTGAAGGGGCAATTGCCACTGGGGTTTTTGTGCATGAACAAGGGTGTAAACCGCCCCGACAGCGAAATTGTTGCCGAGGTTATCAGACTGGTGCGCGAGAAGATCGGACCCGTTGCTGCGTTCAAATTGGCCTTGGTGGTCGACCGCTTACCCAAAACGCGTTCGGGCAAGATATTGCGCGGGACTATGGCTAACATTGCCGATCAAACCGCGTGGAAAATGCCCGCAACGATTGATGATCCGGCGATTTTGGATGAAATCACCGATGCATTGAAAACGCTTGGTTATGCCGGTGGGGCGTAGTTGGTAAACTCGACCTCGCGAAGGGTTGACTGGAATATTGGGAGGTTTCCTCGTACAAGCAGATAGCCCATTATTTTCGGAGCCATGATGCGTTTACCCTTGATACTTGCTGTCGTCCTATGCTTTTGGATGCCCGCCGCCGTTGTGGCGCAGAATGTTGTGGTCGAGCTGTTCACCTCGCAAGGGTGCAGTTCATGCCCGCCTGCGGACAAAGTTTTGCATGATCTGGCTTTGGAGGACGAGGTGATCGTTCTTGGCTGGCACGTGGATTATTGGGACTATCTGGGCTGGAACGACGAGTTCGCAAGCCCTGAAAACACCAAGCGGCAAATGGGCTATCGGGACCGTTGGAATTTACGCTCGCTGTATACGCCACAAGCGGTGATCCACGGCGAGGCACAAGTGGTTGGCAGTAACGAGCGTGAAGTTCGGATGTATGTAGGTCAGTTTCAGGCCGAGAAGCCGATGCTGGAAATTGAAGCCACCGCCAGTGCTGGTTCAGCGCAAATACGTGTATCGACGAAAACCTCAAAATTGCCTGCGGCGGAGGTATTTCTGGTGCGGATTATTCCCGATGCTTCGACCGATATTCGGAGAGGCGAGAATGCCGGACGGACGATTAACTATGTAAACGTGGTGCAAGACATCACGTGGATTGCCGATTTGAACGGGCGTTCCAGTGTCGAAATTCTGACTGCCGTGGACAGCGACAGCTACTATGTGGTGATGGTTCAGGCCAAGAATTTTGGCCCGATACTTGGTGCGGTTTACCTGAACTAGAGGCTCCAATAACGCAGGTTTTTTGGGATTTTATCCGGATTCAGCGCTGAACGAATGTCGATGATCGCTCCGCCATCGCGAAGTATACGGATTAGCGGGGCATCCAGACAAGAGTGATGTGGAACGGCGAGGATTAGCAGGTCCATATTCGACATTTCATCAACTTCCAATCAGTTGAACGGACCCACAGGTATGTTTGCAGAGACAACCATAGGGTCGTGCACTTGCGGGCGAACGCCGAATTCGGCCAGTGCATCCAGAACATCGAAGGTTTTGGAGTTGCGCAAATCCGGCACGTTTTCTTGGAAAGTCAAACCCAATACCCCAACCTTGGCATCGCGCAGCGGTACGTTTGACGAGGCCGTCATCTTGATGGCTTTGGCGGCGGTAAATTCGCCCATGCCGTCGTTGACTCGACGTCTAGACAGAATGACTATCGGAATGATAGCCCAGTTCTTCGGCTTTGGCGGTCAGGTAATACGGGTCTACTCCGATGCAATGCCCACCGACTAGGCCGGGGGTGAAGGGCAGGAAATTCCACTTGGTTGCGGCGGCTTTGATGACGTCGGACCGTCTTGTCAGCGCAAAGTTCGTCAAAATGACGGGCAACGTAGTTAAGTTGTAGTGTTGTCCCGTCAATTTGTAGGCCTTTGGGTGAAGAAAGTTCAACAAAGTAGATATCCGAGGTGGGATGCTGCATTGCTTGTAAACCGGCTAGGTCCGTGTTGGGCATCAGAAATGGCAACGTTTCAGCCGAGGGGTGAATTCGTTTTGCAAAAACCGAACCTGCTGCGACTCTTCGGCGGCCGTGTGGGTGTAACCGTAAACACGTTCAGAGTTGTTAAGCACCGGATGCGTAAGAGACGCCGCCTTGAAGGGCGTGCTTATCCGGCAAGAACCGATGGCAGTGATGCGGGTTAATTCTTTCACAAGGGCTCTCAAAATGGTTAACGGCCCGTTCAGATTTGTGGAAATTGGTTAAGAATTCGCAAAAATTTTCAATAATTTATATTGACTTGAAATTTCACGAATTAAATTTCGTGAACAACCGTTCATTTGATTGACCTCAGAGCCCAACGGAGTAAGCTTCCTGAAACATTATCGAATGGTTTAGATGAAACTGACGACTCGCCAACAAATTAGCCGGAATACAGCGTGGCTTGCCTTTTTTGGTCTGATCCTCTTTGGTTGGGTTGGTATGTTTGCCATGTCGAACCAGATCGGGTTGAACCTGTTTGGGCAAGGCCGTTTCGTTGATTTCCTGGCACTTTGCCTTACGCCTGCGGGCCCCGCAAACATTGCGTCTTACTTCACAGTTTATGGAATGTGGGCGTTAATGATGGCGGCGATGATGGGTCCGACGTTTATTCCCACTGCGCGCACATATGAAGATTTGATTAACTCGGGCGCGGGCAGTCGCGGAGGGTTTATCGGTTTGATCGTCGGGTATCTATTGGTATGGCTTGGTTTTGCAGCGATATTTGCCAGCGCGCAGTTAACTATGCAGTCGCAGGGGTGGCTGGATGTGTTAGGGGCGAGCGCCTCGGGGTGGTTAACATTTTCTTTACTGTTGATCGCCGGTGTTTACCAATTCACGGCCACCAAGGATGCTTGTCTGACCAAATGCCGATCACCGATGACGTACTTTTTGGGATATTGGCGCGGCGGAGCGTTGGGCGGGGCACGGATGGGCGCTTCGCTGGGTGTGTATTGTCTGGGTTGTTGCTGGGCAATGATGGCGCTGGGGTTTATTGGCGGGGTGATGAACCTTGTCTGGATGGGCATTGCGACCCTGATAATGACCATTGAAAAACTGCCCGATGTCGGGCGCTGGATGACACGGCCTTTGGGCGGCGCCTTTTTGCTGGCGTCGCTTTTGGTCGGTGCGAATAATGTTGCAATATTTTGACAGGAAATACTATGAAACCAACAACTGAATGGACAATCAAAGGCGAGCTGTTTCTCAACTGTTCATGCGAAGTATTTTGCCCTTGCGTGATCGGACTGGGCAAAAGCAAACCAACCGAGGGTCATTGCCATGCGTGGATGGCTGTTAAGATTGATAAAGGTGCTTATGGAGGCGAGGATTTATCCGACCTGAACATCGGGCTATTCGTCGAAATCCCGGGCCGCATGGGTGAAGGCGGCTGGAAGGTTGGCCTTTACGTAGATGAACGAGCGTCGGACGCGGCATTTGAGGGGATCGTCCAGATATTCTCTGGCGCGGCAGGTGGAACGACGGGATTACTGGGTATGGTCACCTCGGAAATTCTTGGGGTTGAGCGGACCGAGATTATTATCGAAACCACTGAAACGACACGCAAGATTATTGTTGGCAAGAAAATTCAGGGCGAGATACAGACCCTGACCGGGGGCGACAATGAAACTCCCGTTGTGGTAAAGAATACCAAATATTGGATGGGGCCAGACGTGACCGTTGCCCAAGGTACTCGGAGCCGTGTGCGGGCTTACGGACGTATTTGGGATTTTGATGGAAAATCAGGCGAGATAGTTGCAATCAATTGGCATGGTCCAAACAGATAGGAGGCCGAAATGGCATTTAACGCATTAGTGGTTGAAAAGAACGACGAGGGTAAGACTTCGGCTTCAGTAAAGCAGTTGGAACTTGGCGATCTACCGCAAGGTGAAGTTATCGTGGCGGTCGAGTACTCGACTGTGAACTATAAGGACGGCCTGTGCATTGGTCCCGGTGGTGGTTTGGTTCGCAATTACCCGCACGTACCCGGAATTGATTTTGCCGGAACAGTCGAGAGTTCGGACGACCCGCGCTACAAGGCGGGCGACAAGGTTGTGTTGACCGGCTGGCGTGTCGGCGAGGCGCATTGGGGTGGGTATTCCCAAAAGGTAAGCGTACGGGCTGATTGGCTGGTGCCTTTACCGGACGGTTTGACGACGCGCCAAGCGATGGCCGTGGGCACCGCTGGTTTCACTGCGATGTTGGCGGTTATCGCGCTGGAGGATCATGGGCTTGAGAAAAACCACGGGCCAGTGCTGGTGACAGGGGCTGCAGGGGGCGTCGGGTCTGTAGCTACGGCGATCTTGGCCAACCTTGGTTATGAGGTTGCGGCGGTGACGGGGCGTCCTGAAGCGGCGGATTATCTGAAGTCTTTGGGGGCAACACAAATCGTGGCGCGTGAAGAAATTAACGAAACCACGAAACGTCCGTTGGAAAGCGAAAACTGGGCTGGCTGCGTTGATGCTGTTGGCGGCGATATGCTGGCGCGGGTGCTGGGGCAGATGAAGTATGGCACTTCGGTTGCGGCAGTTGGTTTGGCGGGGGGCATGGGATTGCCTGCGACGGTTATTCCGTTCCTGTTGCGGGCCGTAAACCTGCTGGGCATTGATAGTGTGATGCAGTCTTACGACAATCGCGTTCGGGCGTGGCAGCGGATCGCGACGGACCTGCCGATCGACAAGTTGGAGAGTATGATCCAGACGGCGACGCTGAACGATTTACCTGCTTTGGGTAAGGATATTCTGAAAGGTCAGGTTAAGGGCCGCGTTGTTGTGGATGTGAATGCGTGAGCGCATTTTGAGTATTTAAGCAAAAAAGAAGGTTGAAGTATGACTACACTTGATGTGGATTTTGTTCGTGCGCAGTTTCCCGCGTTTGATGAGCCGTCGTTGCAGGGGCAAGCGTTTTTCGAGAATGCTGGTGGGTCTTACACCAGCAAGTTCGTGATTGATCGTCTACATCGGTATTACACGCAACGCAAAGTGCAGCCTTATGCACCTTATAAGGCCTCGCGGGTCGCGGGCGAAGAGATGGACGAGGCGCGGGTGCGGTTAGCAGGCGCGTTGAACATTCCGGCGGATGATCTGAGCTTTGGACCGTCAACAACACAAAATACGTATGTATTAGCGCAGGCGTTCCGGCAGATGTTGTCAGAAGGCGATACAGTGATCGTTACCAATCAGGATCACGAGGCCAATACCGGCCCTTGGCGGCGGCTGGCGGATAACGGCATTGAAATTCGCGAATGGCAAGTTGATCGGGATACGGGGTTTCTGGACCCTGCAGATTTGGCGAACTTGTTGGATGACAAGGTTAAGTTGGTGGTTTTCCCGCATGTGTCGAATATAGTTGGACAGATCAATCCCGTCGCCGAAATTTGTGCAATAGCTCAAGCGGCAGGGGCGGTCACGTGTGTGGATGGCGTTAGTCTTGCGCCGCACGGATTGCCGGATATCAAGACACTGGGGGCGGATATATATTTATTCTCGGCTTATAAAACCTACGGGCCACATCAGGGGATTATGTATATTGATTCCGGGCTATCGGCACGGCTGCCTAATCAGGCGCATTATTTTAATGCGGGGTCAGCATATAAACGATTTACGCCTGCGGGACCGGATCACGCGCAAATCGCGGCGTCAGCCGGGATGGTGGATTATATCGAGGCGGTCCACGATCACCATTTCGGGTCTGGTGGCAGCCTGGCAGAAAAAGGCCGTGCAGTGGCTGCGTTACAGGCGGACCATGAAGAGGTGTTAATGGCACCGCTGTTGGAATACTTGCGGTCACGAAATGATGTGCGCTTGATCGGTTCTGACACGACGCAGGGGCGCGTGCCCACGGTTGCGGTTGGATTGCAAAAGGCAGGTGAAGGTGTTGCGCAGGATCTGAACAAGCACGGGATCATGGCGGGCGGCGGAGATTTCTATGCGGTTAGGTTGCTGGAAGGGCTGGGGATTGATCCCGCACACGGCGTGCTGCGGTTAAGTTTCGTGCATTATACAAGTGCTGAAGAAGTGGAAAAATTGCTGAAAGCATTGGATCGGACGTTGTGAGCAGGCACAGTCGGTTAACGGACGATTAATATTTTCCCTTGATTCCTGCTTCGCCAAGTTTCACGCTGTTACCAAGGTTGTTAACGGGAGAGACATTATGCCTACGGCTGCGAAACTGGTTGCGTCGATATTGATGGCAATCGGCGGTGTTATCGTCGTGATGGTTACGATCAATACCTATCCTGATGCTGCTAGGCGTTCTGTCGGTATGACGAGTGCTGCGGTGATTATCGGGTTGTTTGTAGGATGGCGCGGGCTGGGGCGAAAAGTCTCGGAAGATGAAGGGGAGGGTGTCACGGCCGGTTTCAAGGCTGGTATCTCCATGTTTGTGTGGGTTCTTTTTCTTTATGCTCTCTCCGATATGATGGCCGGCATCATGGACCATGCCTATTATCAGCCGATGACGGCGTTGCTCGTTATCCCCGCGCGGATGATCGAATACGGCAAATTGGCTTTGAATGTTCCGATCGGCGGCGCGATAGTTGGTTTGGCCGTTGTGATCGGCATGATCACCAAAAACGCAGACAAACGCTGGAGCTGAAAATCGGCCAATTGAATTGCCGAGGGGCTTGTTTCAGATCGGTTTGGTCAATAACTCTGTGTGGACAGAAAACACGAAGGATTATTCATGAACCGTTACAACGATCTTCCGCATGCAGTTGGAAATACACCTCTTATTCGGCTTAAGAAGGCGTCGGCGCTGACGGGCTGCGAGATTTATGGCAAGGCCGAGTTCATGAACCCCGGCCAGTCCGTTAAAGATCGTGCGGCATTGGGGATTATCAAGGATGCAATTGCCAAGGGTGACTTGCAGCCCGGTGGAACGATTGTCGAGGGGACCGCAGGCAACACGGGAATCGGTCTTGCACTGGTCGGGGCCGCTATGGGGTTCAAGACGGTCATCGTTATTCCCGAGACGCAAAGTCAGGAAAAGAAGGATATGATCCGGTTGGCAGGGGCACGGTTGGTCGAGGTTCCGGCGGCACCCTATTCCAACCTCAACAATTTCGTGCGCTATTCCGAGCGGCTGGCCAAGGCACTGGCAGTCTCGGATCCGAACGGGGTGATTTGGGCAAACCAGTTTGATAATGTCGCGAACCGGCAGGCACATGTCGACACAACCGCGCCCGAGATTTATGCCCAGCTGGACGGACAGATTGACGGGTTTATCTGTGCGGTTGGGTCTGGCGGCACGTTGGCTGGCGTGGCCACGGGTCTGCATGCGCGAAACAAGGATATCAAGATCGGTTTGGCGGATCCAGACGGCGCGGCGATTCATAACTTCTATACGAATGGAGTGTTGAAAGGCGAAGGTTCTTCAATCATGGAAGGGATCGGACAGGGGCGCATTACTGCCAATCTAGAAGGATTGTCCGTCGATTTTTCATATAACATTTCTGACGCCGAGGCACTTAATGTTGTATTCGATTTGTTATCGGAAGAGGGGATGTGCCTTGGCGGTTCCTCTGGCATCAACGTGGCCGGAGCGATGCGAATGGCCAAAGACATGGGTCCGGGTAAAACGATAGTTACTGTGCTTGCGGATGTTGGCATGCGGTATCAGTCTAAATTGTTTAATCCAGCATTTTTGCGCAGCAAGGATTTGCCTGTTCCAGTCTGGTTGGATCAAAGATCGAAGGATATGCCGAACGTTAGTGAATAAAGGATTACCTTGATGAAGTTCTTTAATACTTTGCTGCAAGCCATTGTTGTCGTTATTTTTATGTCGAGTATAGGGCTTGCTCAAACTGACGATGCAGAAATGGTTAACGCATGGGTAGCTACGGCCACGCGAGCTGAAGCAGCGCTAGAGACAAAGCAGGCTTCGACGGTGGCGTTCGAGACATTGCGATTTGAGCTGGCGGCGCAACGAAGCGAAGCGCTAGAGCTTGAAGTCGTCAGTCAAAACAACATTGTGCCAATACGGACCGAGCTGGACGCACTTGGTTCACCGCCCGAGGATGGTGCGCAAGAAGTCACAGAAATTGCGGCCCTTCGCGCGGCATTGAACAAGGCGATAGCTGACGAGACGGTTCCGTTGTTATTGGCACAAGCTGCGTATCGTCGGGCTGACGGCCTGATCCGCGAGATTAATGGCGTAATTCGCACGCGCTTTTCGGATACGTTGGTGGAATTGGGGCCATCACCGCTTAATCCCTCGTTGTGGTCCGAAGCGGCAAGAAAGATTAACCATTACGCCACCCGATTGGGCGGCGAGACACGGGATCTGTTTTCACAGGATGTAAGCCGGGCCTCGTTGATGCAAAAAGCCCCTTTGGCGCTGTTAATTGCCGGTTTGGGTCTGTGGATGTTGCTGGGCGTCCGTCGCGGGTTTGCTGATCTTGTGACACGCGGATTGTCCGCAGGCGAAGAGATAAAGTTATGACAATCCTCGGTGACTGATTTGGCCAGATTGCTGGTGCCAAGCGCGGGCGCCGCCGCCGTAATTTTTGCAGTTCGAAGTTTCGATTTGGCAGGCGTGTGGGGCAGTGCAATTGTCGGGGTGTTGCCACATGTGGCAGTGACCTTGATAGCCGCGCCTTGGTTGGGGCACAGCGTCTTTGGTGTAGCGCAAAAAGGCGTAAGCGATGATGTTGCGCGATCTGGCTACTTGATGAGCTTGTTGCTGGGGGCGGTTTATGCCGCTTCGATCTTGCTGCAGGCTGTCACGGTGCAGGGCGACTTTTCGACGGGAACGCAAGCCGTGTTGAACTTTCCGCTGATACTGGTCGCGGGTTTCGTATTTTCGCGATTGTCTCGAATATTGAAGAACGGCTGGACCGCTGATCTGAATTCAAACGATGAAACCGAAACGACCGAGTTTATTTTCTCGTCAATCCTGTCGCGGGTACTGATGCTGTTCGCAATCGTTGCGCCCGTACTGGCCGCCATCGGATATTTTGCTGCCGCGCGATTCCTGGTGTTCCCGACCATACTAACCCTGGGTTTGCTGGCTGCGATTTTGGTTTTATTCGACTTTCTACGCGCGTTCCTTGACTATTGGATCGAGGGCGGCGAACACGAGCTGCGGCGCGATCAAACCCGCCTGATCCCCGTTTTCGTCGGGCTAATGTTGATGCTGGGCGCGTTGCCGGTGCTGGCATTGATCTGGGGCGCGCGGCCAAGCGATTTATCCGAGATATGGGGTTGGCTGAGCGACGGCGTGTCGATTGGCGAAAGCCGCTTCTCGTTAACTGATTTATTAGTCTTCGTGCTGGTCTTCGGGATTGGATATACGATCACCAGATTGCTACAGAAAACGATCCGCACGTCGGTTTTGCCGCGCACCAAGATGGATATAGGTGGAAAAACCGCTGTGCTGGCAGGTGTCGGGTACGTTGGTGTAACGGTTGCCACGCTGGCCGCGATATCGGCAACGGGACTTGATTTGTCCAGTTTGGCCATTGTTGCCGGTGCATTGTCTGTTGGTATCGGTTTCGGCCTGCAGACTATTGTATCTAATTTCGTATCGAGGATCATCCTGCTGGTTGAACGCCCGATAAAAGAGGGTGACTGGATCGTTGCTGGTGGGCACGAGGGGATCGTGCGAAAGATTTCGGTTAGGGCAACGTTGGTGGATACATTTGATCGCAGTGCGGTTGTTATCCAGAACTCTGACTTGATTGCGGGGAGTGTGTTGAACTGGACGTCGCCAGATCTGTCCGGCCGCGTGAAAGTGCCAATAGGCGTCGCCTATGGTGCCGATCCCGAAAAGGTTAAAGAGGTGTTACTGTCGGTTGCTGCTGCGCACCCGATTGCACTGAAACGTCCGGGGCCGTCGGTGCTCTTCAAAGATTTCGCGGCCAGCTCGCTTGATTTTGAGTTGCGGGTGTTTATTCGCGACGTAAACAAAATCCTTTCGGTTCGTTCCGATATAAATTTCGAGATCGCTCGCAGGTTTGAAGAAGAAGGTATAGAAATTCCGTTCAACCAGAGCGAAGTAACCCTGAAAAACGTTGAACAGATTGGGGCGGTTGTCAGCGATGCCATCAAAGGAATTACAGCGACCGGTACATAAGTTTTCCCAAACGTTTCAAGTTAATATGGAGAGCGTGCAAGTTGCGGACACGGATGAAAAGAAACTATTCTCGATCTGCGCTTCTGCCCTTGATCTGGCCTCGCAGAGCGGTATATAGACCCCCAACGGACAGGTGGCCGAGTGGTCGAAGGCGCACGCCTGGAAAGTGTGTAGGCGGGGAACCGTCTCCAGGGTTCGAATCCCTGTCTGTCCGCCATAAATACTTTTAAGATATTGTTTTTATTTAATAAAATCACGACTCAGATGTGCTTCCCGCCCACCTACCCGCCAACTCAAAATCTGTAAACGGCGAAGCAATACTAGATGTGTCCGTCGTCAGATAAAGTTAGACATGTGTGCGCTTGAATTAGCGGATGCTCTGGTTTCTGTCTCATGTTCCACTCCTCAGTGGTTACGATGAGCCAAAAACACTCTCTTATCAATTCACCCTATTTGGACCCATAGGCGCTGACGTCAGACAGATAATCTCCAGCTTCTCGGATGCAGGATACCTCATGCGTCTTCTCCCCCATCCCCTATCATGCTTTTTTTGAGAAGCCGCAGTTCGAGTGTTTGCTCTGCAACGACTTCCTTAAGTTCACGAGATTCACGGCGCAGGTCTTTAACTTCATCTGTAGTTGCAGCACGGGCAGTGTCACCAGCAAGCCGCC
>JBBWVU010000024.1:0-20640 GCA_050256375.1 Paracoccaceae bacterium
TCTTCTCCTCCGCAGAATACTGCTTGCGGGTGGCTCGCTGGATGTCTTTGACTATCTTCTCCGACGCGGTGCGCCGTGTTCCGGGTTTCTGTCTCATCTTCACTCCTTGGTGGTTACGATGAGACAGAAACCCTCCCTTATTCAATAACGTAAATCTGTTCCATAGGTGCTGACGTCAGACAATGCTTAGTTGTTCTGCGAGAGTAGAACTTCCGCCCGCTGTAGAACGGTTTTTACAGCGTCATCATGTAAATCGGGTGGGTGCCGAATTGCGTTAGGTGTGACAAACGTGGTCTTTGGTTTGGCTTGGTATTTCCTTGCTTCAAGGTACACCGACGTAAACGGTGGTGGGAAGTTCCGAGAATATTCAACTTTCGAGCGCAATTATTATTGGAGGTGATTACCATGTTGTCATAAGCAGCTAATCACTTTGGGAAATATTGATTGATCAAATGTGTTTTTAATTATAATAAACGAATAAATGTTTTTATATCTCCTTCTACTAGAAAGAACGTTACAATGATTCAGACTCCGATCGTGCAATTTGGAACCAGCCGATTCCTGCAAGCACATGTTGACCTGTTTGTCTCCGAGGCCTTGATTGATGGTAATGCTGTTGGAAAGGTTGTTGTTGTTCAAAGTTCAGGAGACCCAGGGAGGGCGCGACGTCTGGCGGCACTAGCGGCACCAGAAGGGTATCCTGTGCGGATTAAGGGGCTGCTAGATGGTGAGCGGATTGATACGGAAGTGCGGGTAACCAGCGTTGCCCGTACTTTGTCCACGCAAACTGATTGGCTCGAGATCAAACGCGTCTTTACTGAAGAAGCAGAATTTATCCTGTCCAATACCGGCGATACAGGGTTTGCGCCTTCAACTGCGGATAGTTCCAATGAATTTGGGCAAAAGATGTCCTATCCGGCGAAGTTAATGCACTTACTGTTAGCGCGATTCGAAGCTAACGCACGCCCAATCCAGATCATGCCAATGGAGTTAATCGTCAATAACGGGCTGGTGTTACAAAAACTTGTTGGTGCTCTCGCAATGAACCAGTCAAATGCATTTCGCGTATATCTGGATAACGATGTGACCTGGGTTAATTCGCTGGTTGACCGGATTGTATCTGAACCTCTGGAGCCAGCTGGTGCGATTGCCGAGCCTTATGCACTTTGGGCGATCGAAGCGCAGCCGAGATTAAAACTACCATGTCAGCATCCTTCAGTTAAGGTGGTCGATAATTTGGATGAAATCGAATCTTTGAAGCTCTTTATCCTCAATCTTGGCCACACCTATTTGGCGCAGCGTTGGTTAGAGACCGGCGATATTCCAAACAGGCTTGTTCGTGAAGTTGTAGGAGATTCATCCCAGTTGGCAGATTTAAAGTTGCTGTACCAGGATGAAGTGTTACCCGGCTTTACGGCAGCAGGTATGGAGCAAGACGCGCAGGCATATATTGACACCACGCTCGAAAGGTTTGCCAACCCGTATTTAGATCACCGTCTCGCAGATATTGGCCAGAATCACAATGAAAAGGTCGACCGTCGAATTGGCGCTTTTCTGAAGTGGGCGAAATCACATGGTGATCAAAGTCCAAAACCGCGGCTTCAGAAAATTGTCGTGCGCCTTGGAGACTCAAACTCCGAGGATCAATCATGCAAATGAGACACGTTGGCAAATCTGGCCTGAAAGTTACCGAAATTTCTTTCGGCGGTGCAAGCATAGGAAACCTTTATCGCAAGATATCTGACGAAGATGCCCGCGAGGTGCTGAACTACGCCTGGTCACGCGGTATTCGCTTTTTTGACACCGCACCACGTTACGGTCGTGGTTTGGCCGAAGCCCGGCTGGGACAATTTTTACGAAACAAGGACCGGCAAGACTATGTGATTTCGACCAAAGTCGGGCGTGTGTTAAGCTCGGGCATCGAGATGTCGGAGGCTGACGGGTTTATTGCGCCCCTACCAAACAACATTGGATATGACTACTCTGGAGACGGGATCGAAGCCGCCTTTGAACAAAGCTGTGAGCGCCTTGGTACGTCAATGATCGATATCCTTTATGTTCATGACATCGGGGAACTCACCCACGGCCCAGTCGAGAACGCCCGACATATGAAGGATTTTCTTGGTTCGGGATTTGAGCGGTTACAACAGTTGAAGGCAAGCGGGCGAATTCGTGCGTTTGGGTTAGGTGTGAACGAAAACGAGGTTTGCCTGGAAGTAATGAACCACGGTTATATCGACGTTATACTTTTAGCCGGGCGTCTGACATTGCTCGACAGGTCCGCTGAAGATGCCTTGATATCACGTTGCGTCGAAGCTGGTACAAGCCTTGTTCTGGGTGGAATATTTAACTCCGGCATCTTGGCTATCGGTCCTGTAGAAGGTGCTACTTACGACTACCTGCCGGCATCTGACGAAATTCTGGATCAGGTGCGCGATTTACAAACTCGCGCCGCGGAGTATGGCATACCATTGGCGACTGCGGCTTTGCATTACGCCTCGCGGCATTCCGCAGTTGCATCGGTTCTGATTGGAACGGCCAAGGTGTCCTCGCTAAAACGCAATCTGGACGCACTTTCTACACAGCTTCCTGACAATATCGACGAACTATTTGACTGACAGTAGCTATTCAAACGAGGTTGTGCACCTTCAGTGAAGACAGCAATGTATCTTTGGAAGTTTGGAGATGATTTAGTGCTGCCTTTTCTGCGGCACTCTCATCGCCGCTTTTTAAGGCTTCGATCCACAATAAGTGCTCCTTAATAGCATTTTTGTTACGGTGAGCTTCATCTGATTTATCCCATTGAAAGTGGTAGTGGAATATCAGTGAAATTACCTTTTGGAATTCGACTACAAACCTGTTTGTCACAACTCTGTTTACGGTGGTGTGAAATGCTTCATCTAGTTCCGAGAAATCGTGATAATCCGTATCGATCCGTTCCAGAAGTGAAAGATGTCTGGCCTCCAGGTCATCCAATTTTGCCCAAATACCGTGTTCCGGTGGCAGTTTAACGATGTGTTTGACAGCGTTCAGCTCCAGAATTGTACGAAATTCTGACAGTTCAAGCGCGAAATCGGCAGAAAAACCATTCAAAATCCAGCCGCCTCGAGGGCGACGTTCTACCAGACCAAATTGGCTGAGTCCTGAAAGAAACTCCTGCAAAGTATGCGGCGCTACCGAAAACTGCTTCGACAGTTTGGCTACATTCAGTACGGTTTGGGGCGGTACGTCGAACCGCAAAATCCAGTCAAGAAATTTGGTCTCAAGTTCTTCAATGGAAATAAATTCGTCTTTAATTGTCAGCAGGTCACTAGAGGTTGGTTTGCGGATTACGGTTTTAACACGTCCCTTCCATTGGATAATTTTCTTATCATGCAAGCTCTTTAGTGTGTTCCGAATAACGGTTCGGCTCACGGCCATATCGTCAGCTAAAGCGAGTTCGGTAGGAAGCGGGTCCCCTACATTCAGGGAATCACAAATGGTGAGGAGTTTGTTAAATGTAACTCTGTACCGTTCGTCAGTTCTGGCCATTCCTTATCCTTTTTGACTTCTAGAGATACGTCTGCGGTTTTCTAAGTATCTGTAAATACGTATTTTTATTTATTTTGTATATTAATATAAAAAACTATTGACCGGCATTGCAACCCATGCAACAAATGTTTTTAATAATTATAATCAAAATAAAACAAAAGGAAAAGCTTTGGCACTCACCGAAAAATTCCTGCGAAAAAAAGGACGTATAAAACTGTCTGCCGGTGCATTTCATAAGTTATCGGCAATCTCCACGCTTTTTCTTTTAGTATTCGTGTTTTCCTTTGGAAATGATGCGTTCCTGTCAATTAACAACGGGCTAACCGTTTTGTTGCAAACCGCGATCATAGGATTGCTGGGTATTGGAATGACATTGGTCATCATAACCGGCGGTATTGATCTGAGCGTTGGCTCGGTGCTGGCTCTTTCAGGCACTGTCACAGGAATGCTGGTTAAAGCGGGTGTTCCTGTTGTTCCAGCAATGATTCTGGGCGTTTGCACAGGCGCTTTGTGCGGGTTATTCAACGGTTTCGTTATCACAAAAATGCGTATTACACCCTTTGTAGCCACCTTGGGCATGATGTTGATTGCGCGCGGTATCGCGCTGCAGCTGACTGGTGCTGCGCCTATTTCGCGGCTGGGTGAGGCGTTCGGAAGACTCGGAAACGGTGCACTGTTTCGCGTTGTGGAAATGGGAGACAATGGCTTCCCCCGTGTGATTTTCCCGGGCATTCCGTATCCCGGTATCCTGCTTTTGTTCATGGCATTTATATTTGCCTATATGCTTAATCGCCGTCAGATCGGGCGGCATATATATGCGGTAGGATCAAACGAGGAAGCCGCCCGCCTTTCCGGTGTAGAAGTTCACCGCACCAAGATACTTGCTTACACAATGTCAGGCGCTTTGGCCGGATTGTCGGGTATCGTACTGATGTCACGATTGATCACCGCCCAACCAAACGAGGGCGTCATGTATGAGCTTGACGCGATTGCGGCCGCGGTAATCGGTGGCGCATCCTTAATGGGCGGTGTCGGCACCATCTCGGGCACAATGATAGGCGCATTCATTATCGGCGTCCTGCGAAACGGCCTGAATATGGCGGGTGTTTCGTCCTTTATTCAACAGATTTTGATCGGATTTGTCGTCATCCTGGCGGTCTATATCGATCAGATGCGAAATCGGCGTTAAGTGCCGGTAAACTCAACTTAATTCTTCACTGGGAGGAAATCATGAAGAAAATACTAGGTATAGCACTTACAGCAAGTGCGCTTGCATTGGCCCCAATGGCCTCCACGGCTGGCGAGATCGCGGTTATTGTAAAAACCACGAACTCCAATTTTTGGCAAAACGTAAACAAAGGCGCTTCAGCAGCCATCGAAGGTCAAAGTGAACACACAATGACATTCAACGGCCCGGCTTCGGAATCCGCGATTGCCGATCAGGTCAACCTCGTTGACAACGCAATCAACCGCGGCGTTTCAGCGATCGTTCTGGCGCCATCCGACACCGAAGCGTTGGCTCCGGCTGTTAAACGTGCATTTGAATCCGGTATTCCTGTAGCCATTATCGACTCCGCATTGGGAGAAGATGCTGCTGGTACGTACCAGACATTCCTTGCAACAGACAACAAAACTGCTGGCGAATTGGCTGCGCAGATGATGATCGACGAAGTAGGTACAAGTGGTAAAGTTGCCGTGATGTCTTATGTCGCCGGTGTTGGTTCCGAGATCGGTCGCGTTGGCGGGTTTATCGACTACATTCACGACAATTCCGATATCGTAATTGTCGGTCCTTACTATTCCCAGTCCCAGATGGCGACTGCGTTGAACCAGACTACGGATGTTCTTGCTGCCAACCCTGACCTTGCCGGGATTTTTGGTGCTAACGAGCCGACTGCCGTAGGCATGGGTCGTGCAATCGTTCAGGCAGGTAAGGCCGGTTCAATCGTTGCAATCGGTTTTGACGGTAACGGGGATCTGCAAGACTTTGTTCGTGATGGTACGCTGAAAGCTATTGCTGTTCAGGGCTCGTTCCAGATGGGCGAACTTGGCGTTCAAGCAATGATCGATATTCTTTCCGGTGCTTCTATAGAGGCATTCATTGATACAGGTGTAGTATTGGTGACAAAAGAGAACATCGATACGCCTGTAGCACAGAACGTTCTGTACTAAACGCAAATGCTCTCGCGGCCAGCGGTGATTTATTTCCGCTGGCTGACTTTGATTAAACCGGAGATGCCGGAGACCCATGATGTCCATTCAAGAAAACTCCACCGATCCTCTCGTTGAAATGATCAACATCGAAAAGCACTTTGGTGGTATTAGGGCTGTGAATGATGTTTCGGTCGATCTTTACTCGGGTGAAGTGGTCGGAGTTCTTGGCCACAATGGCGCCGGAAAATCCTGCCTGATGAGAATTCTATCGGGCGCAATGAAACCTAATGAAGGCAAAATTCGTGTTCGGGGGCGTGACGCCGATATCGACTCGCCACATGATGCCCGTGACCAAGGAATTGAAACGATCTATCAAACACTCGCACTAGCGGATCATTTGGACGCGCCTGCAAATCTGTTTTTGGGGCGAGAACTCAAAACCAGGTTCGGCAATCTTGACGACAAGCGAATGATGAAAGAGGCTGCAGATATTTTGCACCGCCTAAATCCAAATTTTAAGAATCTTAGTGACCCGGTGTCGAGCTTGTCAGGTGGTCAACGCCAAGTGATTGCTATCGCGCGTGCAATCTATTTTGATGTCAAGATATTGATAATGGATGAACCAACTGCGGCACTTGGCCCATCGGAAACTGCGATGGTTGCTGAATTGATTAAAAAGCTAAGAGCAGAAGGTATCGGTATTTTTCTGGTCAGCCACGATATACATGACGTGTTTAACCTGTGTGACCGTATTATGGTTATGAACAAAGGCTTCAATGTGGGTTCCAACAAAATTGACGAAGTTTCCAAGGATGATGTTTTGAGCCTTATCATCAAGGGCTCTCTGCCTGATGACTGGACTCCCCGCAATGCAAAGACTGCAAACTAAGAAGGCAAAAAAAGAACATGAGTAATTCACAGCCACAGATGATGACATGCGGGACGTGCGTGGAACCGGGAACATTCGAACTGACCCAGCGCGAGATGCCGCATGACTGCCCGGAAGGGTGGGTACTGTTGGACATACAGGCGATTGGAATCTGTGGAACGGACTATCACATTTTTGAAGGTAAACACCCGTTTCTGAATTACCCGCGCGTTATCGGCCATGAATTGAGCGGCGTAGTCGCACAATCAACCGGGCGCTGGAATGTCGGCGATCTAGTTGTCGTTAATCCATACCTGTCTTGCGGAACATGCAGAGCCTGCAAGCGCGGCAAACCCAACTGTTGCTACAATATTGAAGTTCTGGGCGTGCATCGTGATGGTGGTATGTGTGCGCGTCTCGCGGTACCGGCTGAAAACCTTTACTCTGCGGATGGGCTTACCGCAGTCGAAGCTGCGATGGTCGAGTTTTTAGCGATTGGGGCACATGCGGTGCGCCGCTCGGAAATTACGGCGGGCGATAGGGTGCTGGTTACCGGTGTGGGCCCGATTGGATTAGGGACGGCGCTGTTTGCAAGGTTGGCGGGGGCTGAAGTCCACTTGATGGATATAAGGGCTCATCGTCTGGAAATTGCAAAACAGAAGTTTGGTTTTCAGGAAACACATATCGCTGGCTCTGACATCCTTAAAGGCGAGCTGTCCGAAGGTTTCGATGCTGTATTCGATGCAACAGGAAACGGCGGCGCCATCGAGGCAGGGTTTCCGTTGATAGCACACGGTGGCAGCTATGTTCTGGTCAGCGTTGTGAAATGTGATATCACCTTTGTTGACTCAGAGTTTCACAAGCGCGAAATGCGGATAATTGGCAGTCGAAATGCGACAAAAGTTGATTTTGACCACGTTATAGACGCTCTGAAATCAAAACAAATTGACAGTCAGAACTTATGTTCCGAAAAATTGTCGATGCTGGATTTATCTTATCGGTTTGCAGAACTTGCAGACAACCGGGACTCATTAATTAAAGCGACTGTGGTATTGTACCCCTGATCCGATCTGCTACAGTTAGAAACCTATATGAACTATCTAGACAATAAAACTTTGCTACTACATGGCACCGATAATGTGGTGGTTTCGTTGTGTGATATCGCCGCCGGCGAGCCGCTGCTCGGTGGTGCGTTTATACTGCCAACAGCGGTGCCGGCTGGCCACAAAATATGTATCAAGCCAGTTTCAACAGGTGCGCCGATCCGGAAATACGGCCAGATTATTGGTGAAGCCAAAACTGAAATCGCTGTGGGTGAGCACGTGCACACCCATAATTTGGGTATGGGCGACCACAAGCAGGACTACGACTTTTCGTCCAGCGTGAATGCATTGCTGCCAGCGCGAGATACACACGAGTTTATGGGATTTCTACGGGACACTGGCAAAGTAGGGACTCGAAATTACATCGGAATTCTTACTTCGGTGAATTGTTCCGGTTCGGTTGCGCGGTTCATTGCCGAAGCCACTGAGCGCGAAGGATGGCTTGAAAATTTCGGAAATGTTGATGGCGTGGTTCCGATTGTGCATAGCACCGGCTGTGGCATGTCGGGAAAGGGCGAAGGATACGATACCTTGTTCCGGACACTGGCGGGTTATGCACAAAACCCCAACTTTGGCGCGATCCTGCTGGTCGGACTTGGCTGCGAAGTTATGCAGATCTCGGATCTGGTGGGGCACAAGAAACTGATCGCGAACCCGAATTTCCGCTATATTACAATTCAACAATCTGGCGGGACGCGCAAGACGGTGGAGCAGGGTGTTGTTTCTCTCAAAGAATTGGCTGCGCAAGCCAACAAAGCTGTTCGCACGCCGCAACCAGTGTCCTCGCTGGTTGTCGGGCTGCAGTGCGGTGGCTCTGACGGATATTCGGGCATCACTGCAAACCCGGCACTCGGCGTGACCTCGGACCTGCTTGTCCAGCAAGGTGGCACAACTATACTTTCTGAAACATCGGAGATTTACGGCGCAGAACACTTGTTGACCCGCCGCGCATTGACGCCGAAAATAGGTGAAGATCTGATTGATCGGGTGAAATGGTGGGAAGATTATTGTGCGCGCAATTTTAGCGAGATGGACAACAATCCTTCGCCCGGAAATAAACGCGGTGGATTAACGACCATCCTTGAGAAGTCTTTGGGGGCTGTGTCCAAGGGTGGGACCGCCCCGTTAACGGCTGTATATAAATACGCGGAACCTATTACCTCATCTGGTTTCGTTTTTATGGATAGCCCTGGTTATGACCCTTGTTCTGTTACCGGACAAATCGCATCCGGTGCAAATATGATTGTATTTACAACAGGTCGCGGTTCTGTTTCGGGATATAAACCGTCTCCTTGCATCAAAATTGCCTCGAATTCCTCAATGTATTCCCGGATGGCCGAAGATATGGATGTTAATTGTGGCGACGTCGTTGAGGACGGTGCCAGCATCGAAGATAAAGGTCGCGAGATATATCAGCTAATTTTGGATGTGGCTTCGGGTCGAAAGACAAAAAGCGAAGATTTGGGATTTGGCGGGGTCGAATTTGTTCCTTGGCAGATCGGGGCGGTGATGTGAGTATCTTTCGGTATTTACTTTCACCTTTAGTCACTTTGGATCAGCTATGATAATCGTAGACGCACATCAACATTTCTGGAAAATTGATCGCGGCGTAAACGGATGGATAACAGACGAAATTTCAGGGATCAGGCGCGATTATTTGCCAGATCACTTAAAACCATATCTTGATCACTTTGGAATATCAAAAACCATTTTGGTACAGGCCAGCGAAACAGACGCAGAGAATTCGTTTATGCTCGATCAGGCCGTTGTTTCGGACTTTGTCGGCGGGATTGTTGCATGGGTGGATCTTGCGGCAGCAGATGCGATGCAAAAGATAGAGGCGCTTGCCGTCAGCGAAAAAATTAAGGGAATTCGCCCGGTATTACAAGGTATCGAAGACAGCGAGTGGGTTTTGCAAGACAATGTGCTCGCAAATCTTGCGCATCTACCGCGTCTGGGTCTTAGGTTCGACGCGTTAATACAGACACAGCATTTGGCTGTGATTAATGTGCTTGCCCAAAAAATTCCCGATTTGCAGATCGTTGTAGATCACGCCGCCAAGCCTGTAATTCGCGGAGGACAGCTTCCAAGTGCGCAATGGCGGCGCGGGATTGTGGATTTGGCAAAACATTCGCAGATTTATTCCAAGTTGTCTGGGCTGGTAACCGAGCATGGGCCTGGTTGGACGCGAAAAACTTTGCAACCTGTGGCTGATCATCTTTTTGATTCGTTTGGCGCAAACCGGGTCATGTGGGGCAGTGACTGGCCTGTGCTTGAATTGGACGGATCGTACCCGCAGTGGTTTAGCTGTGTTCAAAAACTGGTTTCGTCGGGGTCAAAATCTGAACAGGCAGACATATTGGGCGGCACCGCATCGCGATTCTATGGTTTGGACACCGCATGAATATCGGATGCATTGGCGAAGCCATGATCGAGCTTTCGTTAAGCCACGAAGTCCGCGATGCAAAAGTCGGATTTGCAGGTGATACGCTGAACACAGCTATTTACATGCGGCGCGCACTGTCTGCCGAACACACAGTTTCATTCATATCGTTGATAGGCACAGACAAGCTGTCAGACCGGATGGCAACTTTTATTGAAAACGAGGGCGTTTCGACCTTGAAATTAGGCCGTCACCCCGAACGGTTACCGGGCATCTACGCGATCAGAACAGATGAATCGGGCGAACGATCCTTTTTGTATTGGCGCGAAAATTCAGCCGCGCGCTGCTTGTTCCAGTCCGGCGGCGGGTATGATTTTTCGCTTCTTGACGGGTTTGACGCTTTGTATTTTTCGGCGATCACTCTCGCGATCTTGCCAGCGGAAGCTCGCGCCCGGTTTTTTGCGTGGATCGAGAGTTATCGGACCGATAGTGGGATAATCGCATTTGATTCAAATTATCGCTCACGTCTTTGGAATAATAAAGACGAAGCGATCGAGGCGGTTACAAGGGCTTGGAAATTGACGGATATTGCACTTCCATCTGTGGATGATGAAATGGAACTATTTGGCGATAAGGACGAAGACGCTGTAATCAACCGGCTTTTGAGCTATGGAATTAAAAGCGGTGTATTAAAACGTGGTGCAGATGGCCCCATTCCACTTGTTGGTGAAATAGAACCGACAGTAATTTTCAGCCCAGTCGAACATGTCGTTGACACTACCGCAGCCGGTGACAGCTTTGTGGGAGCATTTCTGGCAAGCTACCTGATAGAAAAAGAATTGTCGGCAGCGATGGTTGCCGGACACAAGCAGGCATCCCGTGTAATTCAGCATTCTGGTGCAGTAATACCGAAAAATATCGAAATGGAAATCAGATGAAATGATCGGCCGCGCTAATTGGTCGATGAGGCGAAAACGGCCGAAATTGAAGTCGGCAAACTCAAGATTGTAGATATGTCGTTACTCGCGGGACATTTCCATTAACCTCCCAGCTTTGGGAAGAAGGAGATGTTCATGAACAAGAATCAACGCGAGATACAGCGCAAATTTAGGATACTGCGGCACGCTGAAGCGCTAAAACCCAGTCGAGATCTGGGTCAGCTATCGAAATACCTGATACCCGTGTTCCAGGCACATTTCAGGACTACCCGACTGGCGGCATCTGAAGTTTCGCGAAACAGTTTGCCAATACTGGCGCAGCCGAACAAGATCTCGGTCACCTGAACGTCTGTTTTTCCGACGCGATTGCGCTTAATTTCCTTTTCAGAGAGAAATATCTGATCCGGGTACGAAAGGCATTAGTCGAGATGAAAAACTTCATCCATCGACGCCCACCACTCGCCTTCTTCGCGAGTGTCGAGGGGGAGCTGCAGAGGGCCGCATAACTTCCACCATTCCTGTGTGTCAGGATCGTCGGCAATCGCGGCGCGGTCTTTTTCAAAATCGGCGCCGACATATTCACAATACGAAAACAGTAGATTTTCCGGCTCGCGCAAGAAAATCGAGTAATTTGAGAAATTCGAGCGTTTCAGGCGCTCTCGCACATTAGGCCATACCTGTGCGTGAAGCCGTCTATATTCAGTGACTTTCGCCGGATCTATTCCGATCACCATGCCCATACGTCGCATTATTTTCTCTTTTTGTTAGATCGCCTGATTGAGCAAATTATGTGTCTGCTTGCGCGGCCAAGGTTAATCCTGTGTCCGTACAGAACAGATGGGCCCGATCCGGTTCGGGGATCAGGTTGATGATCTCTCCGGGCAAAAAGCCAATCCGCCCCCTGAGAGCGGCAAGAAACTCTGCTCCGCCAACGCTGCAGGACACATGGGTTTCCGAACCGGTTGGTTCAACAACGATGACCTGCGCCTCGATGCCCTCGCCCTTTTCGCCGATAGACAGGTGTTCCGGGCGTATCCCGTATTCTATTTTTCGACCGGGCTTCAGGCTGTTTTCGATCAGCAAGTGCTGGCCGTTGCTCAGCTTCAGCGTGGTCGAATTCACCACCTCTGCGGAAAGTAGGTTCATTGACGGAGAGCCGATGAATGTAGCCACAAATCGGTTTAGCGGATGATCGTACAGTTCCAGTGGTGGACCGACCTGTGAAACATATCCGTCTTCAAGCACAATGATTTTGTCGGCCAGCGTCATGGCTTCGATCTGGTCATGGGTCACATAGACGATTGTTGTTTGCAGTTTCTGGTGCAGCGCTTTGATTTCGGCACGCATCCTGACGCGCAGTTTGGCATCGAGATTGGAAAGCGGCTCGTCAAACAGGAAAACCGCGGGATCACGAACGATCGCACGTCCCATGGCCACACGTTGCCGCTGCCCGCCGGACAATTCCCTTGGGTAGCGATCAAGCAGCTCCTCCAGCCCGAGTATTTCCGACGCCGCCCCGACTTTTTGAGAAATTTCGCTTTTACTGGCTTTTGACAGGCGAAGCGCAAAACCCATGTTTTCGGCTACGGTCATGTGCGGATACAGCGCATAGTTCTGAAAGACCATGGCGATGCCACGATCTTTGGGGTGAAGATCGTTAACGACCTCGCCACCAATGGAAATTTCACCGCTTGATATCTCTTCCAATCCGGCGATCATCCGCAACAAAGTGGATTTTCCACACCCTGAAGGGCCAACGAGAACCGCGAATTCACCGTCCTCGATTTCAATGTCCACTCCGTGGATTACCTGAACCTGTCCATAACTCTTCACCGCCGATGAAATGTCAATCTGCGACATAGTTTACTCCTATTTGCCCTGAAGAGCGCGGTTCATGGACGTGTCGATATGGCGGACGAGCGCCTCTGACGCAGCGGCTGCGTCCTGCCTTTCACAGCGCTCCAACATTTCGAGATGTTCGTTCAGAGCCTCAACAGCACGGTCGTGGGACAGGCGGTTGTTCACCTTGATCAGGCGCAGACGCGCGGCGTTGATCTGATAGCTCTCGACAAGAAGGTCGTTGCCCATGCATTCGATGATCGTGTCGTGCATTTGCCAGTCCACGTCGACGGCGTGTTCTAAAGATTGATCTGACATCTCTTCAAGAAGCGCATCGCGGGCATCACGTGTCGTCTTGAGCAATGCGCCTACCGCGGCCGTGAATTCGCCAGAGGCAAATTCCGACATGGCATGTCGCTCAAGGGTCAGGCGCAAACCGTAAGCATCGCGGATGAATTTTGTCGTAATGTCGGTGATCTGGATGCCGCGCTGAGGGTGCACTTTCAACAGCGAATCATGTTCCAGCTTTAGGATTGCTTCACGCGCGGTTCCGATTGGAACCCCCGCCAATTGCGCCAGTTCCTTCTGTGTAACGAACTGGCCCGGCGAAAGCTCTCCAGATAAAAGGCGGTCGCGAAATTTCTGATATGCGGCAACGCGGGACATTAAGCTGATCCTTACAATAGCAACTTGTGCCGCTTGGTCGCGGCGATCTACTGCTTTCATAGCGGTAAATACGCCTAAATGTCAATCTAGTAATAAATCATTAGACAATCACTGATTAATCGGTTATTAATCAATGCGAAATTACATTAACCAACCCGAATTAACGAGAGACCTTGAATGGCGAACGCTCGGAAAATTGATCGCATCGAACTGTTCGCCTTGTCGTGCCGCGTAGATGACGGCCCAGTCTCTTCGCTGGCGCCCATGCCGACCCGCAACGGGCTGTTGCTGCGGCTCACTTGTGATGACGGCGCATACGGGTGGGGCGAAGCATGGTGTAATTACCCCCCCAAAGGAAACCTGGCGAAGCTGAACTTGTTGCAAGATCCGATTGGCCCGCTCGTGCTCGGCCGCGATCTTGGTGACTGGACTTCGCTGAGACGGAACTTGGAGCGCGAATTGGCCCGCATGATCATTCACATTGGAGAGCCGGGGCCGTTCAACCACTGCATGGCCGCCTTGGATATGGCTGCTGCCGATCTGACAGCGCGGGCCGAGGGCAAAAGCCTTTCGAATATGCTTAATAACGGTGCTGGGGATCAAGCGCGGGTTTACGCCTCCTCACCCGGCGTTGCCGAGCCTGACACGCTTGCCGCCAGACTGACGGCGATGGGGCACACCGGCGTAAAATTGAAGGTCGGTTTCGATCAACCCCGCGACCGAGCCTTGCTGGAAACATTCCGCACGCATGATGACCACGCAATGATGCTGTGCATCGATGTAAACCAGAACTGGGGCAGCGGGCGCGCCGCTGAAACGATCAATGAGTTGGCGCAATGGGATCTGGCCTTTGTTGAAGAGCCGATCCTGGCAACTGCGCCCGCGTCGGACTGGGTTGCACTTGCGAAAACCTGCACAACGCCGTTGGCCGCAGGAGAGAATATCTCGTCACTGGAGAAATTTACCGAGCATGTTGAAAACGGCTCTCTAAAGCTCATTCAGCCCGACGTCGCCAAATGGGGCGGTATCTCGGGCTGCATTGCTGCGGGCAGGTATGCATTGGAAAATGGCGCTGGAGTCACGCCGCATTACATGGGGACCGCGGTTGGTCTGGCTGCATCGCTTCATTCTCTTGCAGCTCTTGGCGGGTCCGGACGTGTAGAGCTTGATGCAAACCCCAACCCACTGCGCACTGAATTAGGACCGATAGATCTGACGCTGAACGATGGATTTGTCACCCTGCCTGAGGGCGCTGGCATCGGCTTCACGCCCGATCCAGACGCTTTGAAACGGTTCAGCGTCGGAACCTGCGACATTTACTGAGACCAACAGAAACTGGAGGATATAATGTTACTTAAAACTGGAAAACGCCTGCTGCTAGCGACAGCACTGATGGCAACAACGGCAATGGGCGCCTGGGCGGATGTAGAGCTTTCGTTCCGCTTCAACGATAGCGAGCGTAAGGAAATGCGCGCCGCTTTGGACGAGTTCGAGGCCGCCAACCCGGGCATTACGGTGGAACTGCAAACCATTGCCTGGAAAGACAGCCGCAACCAATTCCTGCGCGAAGCTGCGGTTGGCGAGGGGCCTGATGTCGTTCACATAGCGTTTGTATGGACACAGGAAATGGCGGAAGCCGAAGCCGTTCTGGCGGTCGAGGATCTGGTCCAATACGGCGCGTTTGCAAATGGGTTTGACGATTTCATCGCAACCGATCTGACAATGTATGAGGGCAAGGCTTATGGTGTGCCGTGGTCGGCGGATACCTGGGCCATGGTCTATCGCACCGATGTGCTGGCCGAGGCCGGGATCACCGAAAGACCCACAACATGGGATGATCTGATTGCGGCCAGCCGCACGATCAAAGAGACGACCGGCAAAACCGGATTTGCCTTTCCGGGCGCAAACCAAATCTGGTTTCCGGTGAATTACTACATGTGGTCTAACGGGTCAGAGTTCATTTCCGAGGATGGAAGTGGTGGCTTCAAAGTCGGCGCATCGCGCGACCAGATTGTCGAGGCGATGACCTATTTCAAATCCTATATAGACGAAGGGCTTGCATCGAAGTCCATACTGACCATCGACCAGCCTCATGATCCGGCACTGATGCAGGCACTGCTGGAAGGCAGTCAGGGCATGGCATTGATGCCGACCAATACATATCGTCAGTTGCTGTCTGCCTTCGAAGACGCCAATCCCGGTGTGCCGGTGCCATTTGATTCCGGCGTGATGATGGCTGGCAGCCAGGGGGCCAAAACGCATCTGGGCGGTCGCACGCTTGTTGTGAACTCGAACACCGATCACCCCGAAGAGGCGTGGAAGCTTTTGCAATTCCTCACCTCAGCGGAGCTGTTCGAGAAATACTACACAAACCAGTTTCCGGCGCAGAAATCCATGCTGGCCAAAATTGAATACCGCGACGAGGAACTGGGATTCTCGGAGCAATTGGCCAACAACACCCGCACATGGGGCGCGTATGCCGAAAGCGGTGTCGGAGTTGGGCCGCTCTGGAATGTGACGTCGCGTGCGTTTGGCTCGGCACTGTCCGGCCAGAAAAGTGCGGAACAAGCCGCCGACGAGTTGATTGCAGAAATCAACCGGATGCTTGGCAACTAATCCTTCAACCGGGCGAGAGCATCCACTTTCGCCCGGGTTTGCCGCAACAACGACTTTGGCGTCGGAGCGATCATGAAACTGAAGCCCAGAACCCGTGAAAAGCTGACGATATTCTTGATGCTGCTGCCAACATTCCTGATCCTGGTTGGCTTTTATCTTTATCCGACTCTTTACAATCTCGAATTGAGTTTCACGGACATCACACTGTTGAAGCTGCGGAAGGGCGGCGATTTTGTCGGCCTTGAGAACTATAGTGAATTCCTGAGCAGCTCGTCCTTTTTTGACATCGCCATCAATACCGTGGTTTGGCTGACGGCAATTTCGGTCGTTTGCCGTCTGTTCCTGGGGCTTCTGTTCGCCCTATTGCTAAATTCCAACTTTTTGAAGAACATGAGGATGACCACGATCGCGCGCCTCATCCTGCTAGTTCCCTGGGCAACGCCACCAGTGGTCGCCGTGATCGCGTGGCGCTGGCTGTTTGACCCCAGCCACGGCCCGATCAACAGCTGGCTGCTGAAAACCGGCCTGATCTCGGATCCGATTGCTTTTATGGCTGATCTGACGACCGTCTGGCCGTCGATCATCACCATCGTCGTCTGGAATACGACACCCCTGATCGGCGTTTCGCTGTTGGCGGCGCTGCAGACAATTCCCGATGACCTGAACGAAGCTGCGGCCATCGACGGCGCCAACCGCTGGCAACAGTTCCGCTTTATCACGCTGCCCTACCTGATGCCGACGATCTCGGTTCTGACGCTGATGAGTGTGATCTGGACATTCAACAATTTCGTATACGTTTGGCTGGCCACCGGTGCTGGTCCGGGAACCTTCACCAACGTTTTGGCAACCGAGATCTTTATCAAAGCGTTCATCGACCTGCGGATTGGATATTCAGCTGCAATTGGTGTGACGATGGCGGTCGTAATGGCCGGGTTCGGGGCGCTGTACTTCCGCTTTTTCGGGCTGACAGAAATGCAAGGCAAGGTGGGCTGACCCATGAAACCACATCAATCCAACCCCGTAGCACGGTTTATCGAAAACGGCGGAATGCTGATCGGCTTTGGCCTTTTTGCGATATTTCTTCTGGCGCCGGCCTATTATGTTTTCAGGGGTTCGTTCGAAAACCTGTCGGTTTCTCTGGTCTCGACCAGCGGCGGCTGGACGCTACGCAATTATATAGAGATTTTTTCGAACGGATACCTAGTTTATGTGATCAACAGCATGGTGGTCTGCATCACTGCAACGGTACTGGCCTGTACTATGTCCCTATTCGCCGCCTATGGCCTGTCGCGTTTCAATTTCAGGGGGCGCGGATGGGTATTCGGCTCGATCATGGCAGGACAGTTCTTCCCCTGGATCATTCTGGTTAACCCGATCTTCATCCTGTTTGCACGTGGCGGACTGATCAACAGCCAGATCGGCCTGATCCTGTGCTACACGGCGTTCATCACACCTTTCACGATCTACCTTCTGGTCGGCTATCTGACGACTATACCCAAAAGCCTGGACGAGGCGGCGATGGTCGACGGCGCCTCGCGCTTTACCGTGGTGACACGGATCATTCTGCCGATTATGTGGCCGGGCATGGTTGCCGCTGCGACATTCGGCTTTCTGCAATGCTGGTCCGAGTATCTTCTGGCCCTGGCCCTGATTACCGAAAATGACCTGAAGACCATTCCTTTGGGCCTGTATCAGTATTTCGGTGACGTCCAAATTGACTGGGGCGCGGTCATGGCGGGGTCGGTGGTTGCTACGGTTCCGACGCTGCTGTTGTTCCTACCGTTGCAACGTAAACTTGTGTCCGGGTTAACCGCTGGGGCCACGAAATGATGCGGATTGACGCCCACCAGCACTATTGGTCGCTCGCGTGGGGGGGCTACGCCTGGCTCGGTCCCGCCCGACCGGTAATCAACCGAGATTTCCTGCCGGGCGACCTTGCGCCACTGCTTGCGCACAACGGTGTTGATCAATCTGTTGTCGTGCAGTCCATACCGACGTTGGCTGAAACGGAATTCCTGCTGACACTGGCCGAAAACGAAGCGACAATTGCCGGGATCGTGGGCTGGGTTGATCTGGCTTCATCGTCGGTGCTCGATGATCTGGAGCGACTGGCCGAACACGACAAATTTCTCGGTATCCGCTTGATGGCGCAGCCAGAGCCTGATCCGGATTGGATTGCGCAGCCTGAGTTTCAGCCCGCACTTAACAAGCTCGCCAGTTTGGGCAAAAGCCTCGATGTCATTGTCCTTGGGGCCCATCTTCCGGCTTTAGAAAGGCTGGTGGCGCGCCATCCGGATTTGCAGGTCTTGATCAACCACACCGCCAAACCGGCCATAGCGGACGGCGTGTTTGAATCCTGGTCGCTAGCAATGCGCGGATTGGCTGATAAGCCAAATACGTTTTGCAAGCTCTCTGGTTTGACGGCTGTCGCCGGTCCGGAATCTTCAGCGAATGATCTGGCCCATTTTGTGAAGGAAGTGATCGCTGCTTTCAGCCCAAATCGGACAATCTGGGGCAGCGATTGGCCAGTTCTGAACGAGACATCGACCTACGAAAACTGGGTTGCAATAACCGACGGTTTACT
Source organism: Paracoccaceae bacterium (assembly GCA_050256375.1). Lineage (GTDB taxonomy): Bacteria > Pseudomonadota > Alphaproteobacteria > Rhodobacterales > Rhodobacteraceae > NORP23. The sequence continues at coordinate 18,683 of JBBWVU010000024.1, forward strand.
TGCTTCACTGGCGCCAGAAGAACAGGCTCAAATTCTTGGTGGGAACGCGATAACTGCGTATCGGCTCCCTCAAACAAAGAGACGCCAATGACGAAAGTTCGGAAATAGTAAAGAAAATATGACAGATGCAGCCTGCTAATCGATAACTCAAATAAGGAGCAATTCACTTGCGACGTTTAAAAGGAAAGACAGTGCTTGCCACGGCTGCCGGGCAAGGAATTGGCCGCGCCACCGTTAAGCGCATGGCAGCAGAGGGCGCGCGCGTTATCGCGACTGACTTGAACATCGATCTTCTATCTGATGCCTACAATATGGAGGTGCGAAAACTCGATGTGACGGATGGTGATGCCATACGCGCGCTAGTTACAGAAATCGGGCAAATTGACATTCTTTTCAACTGCGCTGGCATCGTCCATGCAGGCACTGTTCTGGAGGCGATCGAGGCCGACCTGGACTTTGCCTTTGCATTGAATATCAAGGCCATGTTCAACACAATCCGTGCGGTTTTGCCCGGAATGTTGGCAACCGGTGCTGGCAGTATTGTTAATGTGGCCTCGGTTGCCGGTTCAATCACCGGCGTGCCGAACCGCTGCGTTTACGGCACGACAAAAGCAGCGGTTATAGGGCTGACCAAATCCGTCGCCGCAGATTACGTCGCTCAAGGTATTCGTTGCAATGCGATCTGTCCGGGCACTGTGGAGTCGCCCTCCTTGCAGCAACGTCTTCGCGACACTGGTGACTACGAAAAAGCACTCGGCGAATTCAATGCCCGTCAACCGATGGGTCGGCTCGGCACCCCCGAAGAAATAGCTGCCCTGGCCTGTTATCTTGCCAGTGACGATAGCAGTTTTACGACTGGTCAGGCCCACGCCATCGACGGTGGCTGGACTGTCTGATTCGCCATCCAAACGAAAGAGAACACGAAATGAAACTTACCCGCTACGGCACACCCGGCCAAGAAAAGCCTGGCTTGATTGACAAAAACGGCATTCTGCGCGATCTCTCCTCGCTTGTGGCCGACTTCACCCCTGAGGTCTTGGCGGACCTCTCCGTTCTTGACGGCATCAATATTGAGAGCCTGGCGGTGGTCGATGGCAACCCGCGCCTTGGTTCTTGCGTCAGCGGCACCGGAAAATTCATCTGCATCGGCTTGAACTATTCCGACCACGCCGCCGAGACCGGATTCCCGGTGCCTTCTGAGCCGGTGATCTTCATGAAGGCGACGTCGGCAATTTGCGGCCCCAACGACCCAATCATCCTACCCCGCGGCTCAACCAAGACTGACTGGGAAGTGGAGCTGGGCGTCATCATCGGCAGACATGCTAAATATGTCTCCGAAGCCGAAGCATTGGACTATGTTGCCGGCTATTGCGTGATCAACGATGTCTCGGAACGTCATTTTCAGGATGAGCGCGAAGGCCAATGGACCAAGGGTAAGTCTTGCGATAACTTCGGCCAGATCGGCCCCTTTCTCGCCACCTGCGACGAAATCCCTGATCCGCAAAACCTGAGCATGTGGCTCGATGTAAACGGCGAGCGTCGTCAGACCGGCAACACCAAAACGATGGTCTATGGCGTGGCCCATTTGGTGTCGTATCTCAGCCAGTTCATGTCGCTGCACCCGGGCGACATTATCTCGACCGGTACGCCGCCGGGCGTCGGCAAAGGGATGACTCCGCAGACCTATCTCAGGGAAGGCGACGTGGTCACCTTGGGCATCGCGGGCCTGGGCGACCAGCGCCAGGACGTCATCGCCGACTCGTGAACAACTGCAATACCTCAGAAAGGTTTCTCCATGTCTGACAATGTCGCCCTGCAACTTCACAACGCCGACAATGTCGTTATCGTTCTCGACACTGCCCAGGCGGGCAGCACGCTCGCGCCCTTCGACATTCCGGCCAAAGACGCGATCCCTCGCGGACACAAGGCAGCTTTCAAATCAATCAAGGCAGGCGCAG
>JBBWVU010000025.1:0-58292 GCA_050256375.1 Paracoccaceae bacterium
ACCCCGCCAAAAGAGGTACGCATATGAATATCCTAACGAACATTACACACTGGCAAGAACGCGTCGACATGGCCGCCGCTTTTCGCTGGACCGAGCGGTTGAATTTCCACGAGGCTGTGGCCAATCATTTCTCGCTTGCGGTTAATGAAAGCGGCACGCAATTCCTGATGAACCCGGACCAAATGCATTTCGCACGGATCAAGGCTTCGGATCTGCTGTTACTGGATGCCAATAATCCGGATACTCTGGATTCGCCTGATGCACCAGACCCCACCGCTTGGGGTCTGCATGGCGCAGTGCACCGCAACTGTCCGCATGCCCGGTGCGTGATGCATGTGCACTCCATTCATGCAACGGTGTTGGCCAGCCTGAAAGACAGCCGCCTGCAGCCAATAGACCAAAACACCGCAATATTTTTCAATCGGTATTTGATCGACGAAGAATACGGAGGGCTTGCGTTTGAGGAAGAGGGTGAACGTTGCGCGGCGCTGTTTAGTGACCCAAAGAAAAAGGTTATGATAATGGGCAACCACGGCGTGCTTCTGATCGGGGATTCCGTAGCCGATACATTCAACCGTCTATACTATTTTGAACGCGCCGCCGAAACGTACATCCGTGCCTTGCAGACAGGCCAGCCTTTACGCATTCTTCCTGACGAAGCCGCCGAGAAGACGGCACTAGAACTAGATGATTATCCCGACCAGTCCGACAGGCACTTTTCAGAACTAAAAGCTATCCTCGATGAGGATGGCTCCAACTACGCGAGTTAAACCCATGCAATTTGGATTGAATGAAGAGCAGGAAATGATCGTCTCGACCGTGCGATCGTTCGTTGAAAACGAAATTTACCCGCATGAGGCATTGGTCGAAACTACGGGTGAAGTCCCCGAAGAAATAGCCGAGAACATTAAGCAGAAGTGCATTGATCTAGGGTTTTACGCCTGCAATTTTCCCGAAGAAGTTGGCGGCGCGGGGCTGTCGCACATGGATTTTGCATTGGTCGAACGGGAGTTGGGCCGAGGGTCAATGGCCCTCAACCATTTCTTTGGCCGCCCGCAAAATATCCTGATGGCCAGCAATGAAGACCAACGCGAACGCTATTTGTTGCCTGCCGTACGCGGCGAAAAAATGGATGCTTTAGCCATGACTGAACCGGGGGCTGGCTCTGATATTCGCAGTATGAAATGCTTGGCGGTACGGGATGGCGGGGACTGGATTCTTAACGGAACCAAGCACTTTATTTCGGGCGCAGAACATGCCGATTTTATCATTGTGTTTGTTGCGACAGGCGAAGACCAAACGCCTCGTGGCCCGAAGAAACGCCTCACAACATTTCTGGTCGATCGCGGAACGCCAGGTTTCACTATCCGTGATGGTTATAAATCTGTCAGCCATCGCGGTTATAAGAACATGATCCTCGATTTTGACGCCTGCCGCCTGCCCGACGCCCAAGTTTTGGGCGAGGTGGACGGTGGGTTTGCGGTTATGAACGACTGGCTCTATGCCACACGGATCACCGTTGCCACTATGTGCGTGGGGCGCGCACGCCGTGTGTTTGACTATGCGCTGGATTATGCGGCGCAGCGGGAACAGTTTGGCCAACCGATCGGTAAATTTCAGGGCGTCAGCTTCCAGATCGCCGACATGATTACCGAGATTGACGCCGCCGATTACCTGACGCTGGCGGCCGCAGATCGGTTAGACAAAGGCCTGCCCGCAAACCGTGAAATAGCTTCCGCCAAGCTATACGCATCCGAAATGTTGGCACGTGTAACAGATGCCGCCGTACAAATTCACGGCGGGATGGGGTTGATGGACGACTACCCGGTAGAGCGTTTCTGGCGCGACGCGCGGGTTGAGCGCATCTGGGACGGCACCTCGGAAATCCAGCGTCACATCATCAGCCGCGACCTTCTGCGGCCTCTGGGGGCATAATTGAAAAACGACCTTTCCCGCCTCCTTCGGCCAAAATCTATCGCCGTTATCGGGGGCGGATCATGGTGTCGTAATGTCATACTGCAATGCCAAAAGATGGGGTTTGAGGGGGCTATATGGCCCGTTCACCGAACGGCTAGGGAAATCGAAGGGCTTCCCAGCTACAAACAACTAGAAGATTTACCCGAAGCACCGGACGCCACTTTCATCGGCGTGAACCGTTTCACGACAGTGGAAGCCGTGAAACTGTTGAGCGACATGAATGCGGGCGGTGCAGTCTGCTTTGCGAGCGGATTTCTGGAGGCCGAAAACGAAGACGCTGACGGCGCTGATTTACAACGGCAATTGATCGCCGCGGCCGGAGAGATGCCAATACTTGGCCCTAATTGTTATGGGTTCATTAACTACCTTGATGGTGCTTTGCTTTGGCCTGACCAGCACGGCGGCAGTCGCGAAGAATCCGGCGTGGCCATCGTAACCCAATCCTCGAACATCGCAGTGAACCTGACAATGCAGCGTCGTGGATTACCAATTGCTTATATCGTTACCGCTGGAAACCAGTCTCAGCAAAGCATCGGTTCAATCGGCGCTGCATTACTTGCGGATCCTCGTGTAACTGCACTCGGCCTGCACATTGAGGGTTTTGGTGATCTGCGCGCGTTCGAGGCGCTTTCGGCCGCCGCACGAGAACACGGCAAGCCAATCATTGCCCTGAAAGTTGGTAAATCCTCGCAAGCACGTTTGGCTACAATCTCTCACACAGCGTCATTGGCTGGCGAGGACGCCGGAGCGCAAGCCTTTCTGGATCGCTTACAGATACCACGCGTCAATTCCTTACCTGAGTTTTTGGAAACCCTCAAACTTCTTCATGTTGTTGGAAGATTAAGTTCAAACAACATCGCCTCCATCAGCTGTTCTGGGGGCGAGGCTTCACTTTGCGCCGATCTGGCCGTTGGGCGAAACCTGACCTTCCCGCCGCTGTCGAACCGCCAACGTACAAACCTTCGCGCCGCCCTAGGGCCAATGGTGGCGCTGGCAAATCCCCTCGATTATCACACGTACATCTGGAAAGACGAGCCAGCGATGACCACCGCATTTTCCGCAATGATGGACGACCCCGTAGCGCTGACAATGCTGATTGTAGACTTCCCTCGCGCGGATAAATGCGAGGTTAGTGACTGGGAGTCCGCGATTAATGCGGCAATCAACTGTGTAAAACAGACCAGCCACGCAGTTGCCATGGTTGCAACGCTGCAAGAAAACATGCCGGAAGACGTCGCTCGCAGGCTAATAGTTGGCGGCGTCGTCCCGCTGATGGGTATGCAAGAAGCTTTGGTTGCGATCGAGGCCGCCAGCTACCCCTATAACCCCGCCGAACCGGGTCCAATTTTGTTGCCACAACAAATTGAGGACGCGAGCACATTAAGCGAGGCCGAGGCTAAAACATCACTGGCGGAGTTCGGAATTAATATTCCCGTTGCTCAAATTGCCAACTCTCCAAGCGAAGCTGCCATTACAGCGGACGCAGTCGGGTATCCGGTAGTTTTAAAGGGCGTGAGCATTGCCCATAAAACCGAGGTCGGTGCTGTTTCGTTAAACCTTCAAAATGCTCACGACGTACGCCGCGCCGCAGAAAAAACGCCGTGCGGCACGTTTCTTATCGAAGAAATGGTGACAGAAACTTTGGCGGAGCTCTTGATTGGCGTTGTTCGTGATCCAGCGCATGGGTACGTGTTAACTATTGCCGCCGGAGGCGTGTTTACAGAACTGCTCAAAGACAGCCAATCACTATTAACTCCTACGACCGAAGCTGAAATTTCAGGCGCATTGCACAAGTTACGAATATCAAAAGTCCTTGATGGATATAGGGGTGCCAATGCCGCTAATTACGCTGCAATCATCAATGCTGTGATGGCCGTGCAAAATTTTGTGCTGGCAAATGCGACCAGAGTGGAAGAAGTTGAAATTAACCCTCTGCTCTGCGGCGCGGATCGCGCTGTCGCAGCTGATGCTCTGATACGAATTGCGAAGGAAGAATCATGACCGACACCCCGATCAAAACGCGCCGCGAGGGTGGAATCTTGGAGGTCACTCTCGACCGCCCGAAGGCAAATGCAATTGACTTAGCCACCAGCAGGTTAATGGGTCAGATTTTTGCGGATTTCCGCGACGATCCCGAACTTCGTGTTGCGATTATAACTGGGGCGGGTGAAAAGTTTTTTTGCCCCGGTTGGGATCTAAAAGCCGCAGCTGACGGTGACGCCGTGGATGGCGATTATGGTGTGGGTGGCTTCGGAGGTCTTCAGGAACTCCCCGATTTAAACAAACCTGTTATTGCAGCCGTCAACGGTATTTGTTGTGGAGGCGGGCTGGAATTAGCCCTGTCGTCAGATATTATTCTGGCCGCCGAACACGCAAGCTTTGCTTTGCCGGAAATCCGCTCGGGTACGGTTGCCGATGCGGCGTCGATCAAATTACCTAAACGTATCCCCTACCACATTGCCATGGAAATGCTGCTGACGGGTCGCTGGATGGACGTAGACGAGGCGCATCGCTGGGGGTTTGTGAACGAAATCCTGCCTGCTGACACATTGATGGAGCGCGCTTGGACCCTCGCCCGCCTGATCGCAAACGGGCCACCTTTGGTCTACGCCGCGATTAAGGAAGTTGTTCGTGACGCCGAGGACAGCAAGTTTCAGGACACGATGAACCGGATAACTAAACGTCAGCTGCGCTCGATCGACGTTTTATATTCTTCCGATGATCAACTGGAGGGTGCGCGCGCCTTTACCGAGAAGCGCGACCCTGTCTGGAAAGGGAAATAGCGGACGGTACATCTGTTGTCAGGTGAAATTGATCAAAACTGCTTCGCTCAGGGTCGCCGACGCAACCAACCCTTCCTCCGCACGTTCGACAATCGTCACATTTTTGACAAATTGTGCAGCCATAATACTTCGCATCGATATCCAGTAATAAATGTAAATGTTGCACTATTTAGATTGCGATAGAGGTTTATTATGTTGGTTTCAAATTTTAAAAAAGATGAATCTGCCGCTGTTACGGTTGACTGGGTCGTTCTGACCTCGGCGATTGTCGGCATATCGTTGGCGGTTATTTTGTTTATATTCAACGGCGTACGCGGCGCGTCTGAAGGTATTAACAGTGATCTGGAAACCGAATGGAGCTTTAATTTCGGAACTGAAATCCGAAATGCCGTGTCGTTTTTGACGAAGGAATTCTGGCTTTTCCTGACAAACAAACAGATGCTTGGCGAACCGCACGTCTAGCGGTGGATACTGACGCACCTGACGGGTACGAGTATGATCCAGAACTGTTAACAACCCGTTATGTTGACGACGCTTCCGGAGACCCGATTTATGTCTCAGACGACGGTTCTACCTTGAGCATCGGTGGCGAAGTTGTCGACAGCGCCGAGTATGATACTGCAGGTCAAACGTCGTTCAAGTCGGCTTTCGATCAATACTGGGATGAAAACCAGTAGCTCACTGCACTTCAGCGTATTTCTCGGCTAATTCCAGCAGCCAGAACGCCACCTTACTTTTGTTTCGCGTGTTCGAGGTGCTGGTTAATTCGCGCATATAATAATTAGCGTGCAAGTGGTGCGGATACTCGAAGACCTCGACTAGATCGCCAGCTTCCAGATATGCATTTATGAACGGGCGCCGCCCAAGAAATAGTCCATCACCCCGCAAAGCCGCATCAATCGCAAACAACGAGCTATCCGCCGTTAGGCCGCGCGGTATGCTGGCGCTGTCCAGATCATAGGTCCGAAACCACCTGTGCCAGTCGTCTTCGTACCCAAGAATGTGAATCAACTCACAGTCCAAAATGTCCCGCGGTCGTCTCACATTACGCGCCCCTATATATTTCGCGGAAGCGACAGGCGTAATTACCGAGTGGAATAGCGGTTTTGTATGGGGGTCGTGGTCAGGTTTACCGGAAACGAACACTTCGAGATCCACATTCGACGCAACGCCGAGCTCTCCTTCAAAATCCTGTGTGCGGATTTGCAAATCAATATCAGGATGTTGAGCATGAAAGTCCCGCATGTTTGGTGCCAACCACAACAACGCGACACTTGATGTGCAACGGATGACAACGACTTGGTGTGGGCGATCGGGAAACAATTGGTAGGTTATGGTATCCAACCGGTCCAGCGCCTCGTGCACCCCGTCGTAATACGCCCGCCCTGTGCTGGCTAGACTAAGACGCCGGTTGTGACGAATAAATAGGTTGCCCCCAAGGTAGGTCTCTAGCTGTCTGATCTGCTGGCTGACAGCCGCTTGCGTGATGTTCAACTCATCCGCGGCTTTCGAAAAGCTCAAATGTCGGGCTGCCGCCTCAAACGTGCGCAATATATTCAAACGGGGTCGCTTCATGCAGGCCTCACGGATAAGGTTTACTTATACAATGTGTCAGTAATTATCGTTTGAGACAACAGAAATCACGCCCTAGTGTTCCTTACAAATACGACCGTTCAAAAGGCGCGCCATGCAGTTTTTTTCCTACCTCTCCGATGATGATATCGCCTATGTTCACCAAGCCTCGTTAGAGATTTTGGCGGAAACAGGTTTACAGGTTCGAAATGAAAAGGCGCGCAAGCGTTTTGCCGAACACGGCGCAACCGTTGATCACGAAACCGAAATGGTGCTGATCCCGGCCAAGGTCGTCGAAAAATATCGCAAAATGGTGCCGCCGACGATTACCCTGCGTGGTCGTGATCCGGCTTGCGACGTGACCTTCCCGCGAAAGCTGCCAGTGATCTCGACGGCCAGTTCCGCTCCCGACATTGTAGACCCGGTGACGGGCGTTACACGGCGAGCAACATCTAACGACATCGCTCGTATTGCGCATCTGGTTAATGCGTTACCCGGATTTGACATGTTCTCGATCTCGACACTGGCGGATGATGCAGGCAAGGACCAGTTCAGCCTGACGCGTTTTTATGCGGCATTGAAGAACTGCGTAAAACCAGTGCGAACATCGGTTTACGATGTCCGCGAGGCCAAGCAGGTCATTCGCTTGGGCGAAATTATCGCCGGTTCAAAAGAGGCGTTCTGGGAGCGCCCCTTTATCAACTTCGGTTACTGTGCTGCGGTTTCTCCGTTAACGCTGGATTACGACAGCACCGAAACCATGATGTACTTTGCCGAAAACGGCATCACCGCATATGGCACCATCGCGCCGATGGGCGGCCTTAGCACTCCGTTATCACTTGCCGGAATGCTTGTGATTATGAACGCCGAGTGGCTTGCGGTTTGCACCTTGGCGCAGATGTCTAAAGAAGGCACAGCACAGATTTATAACTTCCTTCCGGTCTTTGCCGACATGCGTGACGGGGCCTATGCACCGGGGGCCATCGAAATTGGCATGATGAATTCAGCGGTCTGCCAGATGGCGCGGTTTTACGAAGTGCCAGCGGGGGGATATCTAGGGCTGACGAACTCTAAGGTGGCAGACGCGCAATCTGGTCTAGAAAAAGGAATGTCGCCATTGATGGGTGCGCTTTCGGGTGCGAACTTCATCGTCATGGGTGGCCTTCAGGACGCTCTGATGTCGTTTGATTTTGGACAAGCCGCGATTGACAACGAGATCGCGCAAATGATCAAAAAAGTGCGCGGAGGTTTCGGTTTTTCGAAAAAAAGCGCCAGTTTGCAAGAGATCAAAGATACGGGCCCCGCAGGTATGTTCGCAGACAATCCCGCGACGCTAGAGCGTATGATGACAGCCAACTTTATGCCTACGCTAGCCGACCGTAACCTGCGCGAGAAGTGGGAACTGGAAGGTTCTTCGACCATCCACCAAAGGGCGCTTAATCAGGTCTTAGAAATACTCTCGGCACCCAATCCCGCTGCCTTTGATCCAGAGATAGACGCGAAAATTCACGCCGAGTTCCCCGGATTGGTTAAAGGCGATTCCTATGTGCCTGAAGGTTGGAACAAGCTGGAAATCGGTCCCTCAACCCCGAAACGGGAACGGCGCGTGAACCGTCGTCGCAAAAGCGCCTAACTGAAAAACAGGATAAATCCATGACAACGTCGTTTCCCTCCACCGCCCAGATCGTCGTGATCGGCGGAGGCGTCATCGGCACCTCGATTGCCTATCATCTGGTTAAAGAAGGAGCGCGCGATGTGGTGCTTCTAGAAAAGGCCAAACTGACCGAAGGCTGCACATGGCACGCGGCAGGTCTGGTCGGGCAATTCCGCTCGCAACAAAACCTGATGCAACTGATGAACGACAGCGTTTCGCTGTTTGATACACTCGAGGCAGAAACCGGACAGAACCCCAGCTGGAACAAAGTCGGCAGCATGCGGATCGCGTCCAGCAAGGATCGTTGGGACGAGTTGTTAAAATCTCATTCTGCCGCGCAGGCTGTGGGGTTCGAAATGAATATGCTGACCCCAAAGGAAGCGTTGGAACTATACCCTTTGATGAACATCGACGACCTGATCGGCGCGGCATTCATTCCCGATGACGGGCACATTGACCCCAATTCCTTGACGCAGGCCTACGCCAAGGGCATCCGCAAGCACGGCGGCCGAATTATCGAAGGGATCATGGTTAAAGACCTGATCCGGAACGGAAATCGCATCACGCATGTCGTGACCGACCACGGGAATATCGAGGCGGACATGGTTGTTAACGCTGCTGGCTTGTGGGCGCGACAGGTCGGGTGGATGGCTGGTGTTGAAATCCCCGCAGGCGTCGTCGAACACCAGTTTCTTGTGACGGAAAAAACCGCAGAAATTCCCGCCAACCTGCCAGCTTTCCGCGACCCCGGCGGTGGATATTACGCGAAACCCGAACCCGGCGCTTTGACCATTGGTGGTTGGGAAAAGGCTACTCGGAAAGTTAACCCTGTCGAGGGATTCCCTTGGGCGTACGAACGTCATCTGTTTGACGCTGATATGGTCCGACTTGAAGAATTCCTCGAACCGGCAATGGCACGCCTGCCGATCCTCGGCAAGCTGGGCATCCGCACGATTATCAACGGCCCTATTCCCATTTCGCCCGATGGCGAACCCGTCATGGGAATGGTTCCGGGTCTAGATAACTTCTTCTCGGCCTGCGCGTTCACATCTGGCGTTGCGGCATCGGGTGGGGCCGGTAAAGCCGCAGCCAACTGGATATTGCACGGTGATCCGGGGCTGGACCTGTGGGCCTTCGACATTCGTCGTTTTGGCCCTTTACAAGCCGGCGCCGATTTCCTTCATGATCGGGCCGTTGAAAGCTATGCGAAATACTACGATATCCACTGGCCGGGCGAAGAGCTTGAAAGCGCGCGCACCGTTCGACGCAGCCCCCTTTATCAAACATTGAAAGATCAAGGCGCGGTATTTGGTGCAAAATTCGGATGGGAGCGCGCCAACTGGTTCGCTCAAGGAAATATATCCCAAGAGGATAAGTTCGGGTTCAACCGCCCCGAGCAATATGAAACCGTCGGACGTGAACATAAGGCTGCCCGCGAAGGGGTCGTGTTAATCGACATGAGCTCGTTCAGCAAATTCGAGATCAGCGGCACCGATGCCTGCACCTTTTTGCAATACTTAGCTGTGGCAGATGTAGACAAACCCGCCGGCGGCGCGACCTACACGCAACTATGCAACGAACGCGGCGGGATAGAGGCAGACGTAACCATCATCCGCCGCGCATCCGACTGTTTCTGGCTAATAACCGGATCGGCGCTCGGAATCCGCGACCGCGATTGGATCGAACGGAACCTACTGAAATTCAACCAACGAAAAGCCGACAAATGGACTTCGCATGGGGAACAATGGGTGCAGAATCCTTGTGACGCCCGGATCCGCGATATTACTTCAGCATACGGCGTGATAAATCTGGCAGGGCCGTTGGCACGTAAAGTGTTGGAAAAGCTGACCCATACGGATGCCAGCCACAAAGGATTTCCCTTCATGTCCGCGCAAGACATTCGCATTGGCTATGCCCCGGCATTGGCTTACCGCATCACCTACATCGGAGAACTTGGATGGGAACTGTATATCCCGACTGAGTACATGGCCTATGCATTCGAATTATTGCAAAAAGCAGGGCAAGAATTCGACATCCAGAACACCGGATATCGTGCGATTGACAGTCTGCGAATGGAAAAACGTTTTCTGGCTTGGGGTGTTGATATCACACCGGATTACAATCCTTTCGAGGCAGGATTACAGTTCCTTATCGACTGGAACAAAGGTGACTTTATTGGGCGTAACGCGTTGCAAGAGATCAACAAACAAGGCGTTTCCCAAAAACTGGTATGCCTTGCACTCGACGATCCATTGCACGTTTTCGGCGGAGAAGCTGTGTTGTCACACGGTAAGGTCGTCGCGCAAACCACTAGCGGAAATTTTGGCTATACAGTCGGGAAATCGCTTGTATTTGCGTATCTTCCCATAAGCGCGATCGAAACCGGCAACTTCGAAGTCAACGCACTGGGCGTTCGCAGCAAGGCTTCGTTGATGAAATCAGCGGCCTATGATCCGAAGCGCCTGAAAATCCTGTGCTGATAAATCTGTTCACTGATCGTTAATTTGAATAACGCGCTACGCGAAACAATAGTGCTGGCATGCAATACTCCATGCGGTTAGATTTCAGCGATGGCATATGCCATGGAACCGAAAGCACACACAGCATGACCGATTTTGCAAAGACCAAAGCCATGTTCAATATTCCTGCGGGGATGATCTACCTCGATGGCAATTCGCTTGGACCGTTGCCGAAAGATGCGCCGGAACGAGTGGCCCGCATGATGGAAAACGAATGGGGTGAGATGCTGATCGGTGCGTGGAATAAGGCTGGATGGATGGAACAACCTGCGCGGGTTGGTGACCGGATCGCGAAGTTGATCGGGGCCGAGAATAACAGCGTTGTTATGGGCGATACCCTGTCGATCAAAGTATACCAAGCCGTCGCGTCAGCGTTGGAACTGAACCCTGACCGCAAAGTAGTCCTGTCCGACAACGGTAATTTTCCGTCTGATCTGTATATGACCGACGGTTTACTCCGCTCGTTAAAGGACGATCATGAACTGCGCACGGTGAATCCCGAAGACGTCGAGGACGCGATTGACGATACTATCGCCGTGCTATTGCTAACGCAGGTCGATTATCGCACAGGGCGAAAGCATGACATGCAGCGTCTGACTGAGAAAGCCCATGCCGCAGGGGTTATCACGGTCTGGGATTTGGCGCACTCGGCTGGCGCACTGCCGGTTGACATTTCCGGCTGCAACGCCGATTTCGCCATCGGTTGCACGTATAAATACCTGAACGGCGGCCCCGGTGCGCCAGCGTTTATCTACGTTGCCCCCCGCCACGCAGACAAAGTTCGCCCTGCCCTTTCCGGTTGGCTGGGCCACGCAGCCCCCTTCGCATTTAATCTCGATTACACCGCAGGTAAAGGGATTGAACGTATGCGCGTTGGAACCCCGCCGGTAATCGCACTAACCGTTCTGGAAGCCGCACTGGACATCTGGGACATGGTGGAAATGCAGGACGTGCGCGCTAAATCTGTCGAGCTTTGCGACCTGTTCATCGCGCAAATCGAGGCCAGATGCCCGCCACTGACCCTCGACACGCCCCGAGACGGGGCCGTCCGCGGTTCGCAAGTTTCATTCCGTGTCACCGAGGGCTATGCCGTAATGCAGGCGTTGATTGCCCATGGTGTCATCGGCGACTTTCGCGCTCCTGACACTATACGTTTTGGGTTTGCACCGCTTTATATTGACGAGGCGAACGTTCTTGCCGCCGTTGATATCCTAGAAAACATCCTGACGAACCGCCTGTGGGACACTGATGCGTTTAAAGCGCGCTCCGCGGTTACCTAGGCGCATTACAATGGGCAGCAGGACATATGACATAATCATCCTCGGCGCTGGTGCCGCAGGCTTGATGTGCGCCCTGACCGCAGGTCAGCGCGGTCGACGTGTGTTGTTGCTGGACCATGCCAACAAAGTAGGCAAAAAAATCCTGATCTCGGGCGGCGGGCGCTGTAATTTCACCAACTTGAACCCCGACCATGACCGTTTTCTGTCTAAAAACAAACACTTCGCCAAATCCGCGCTAAGTCGCTATACGGCAAAGGATTTCATCGCACTGGTCGATCGTTACAATATTGCATGGCACGAGAAAACTCTCGGACAGTTGTTCTGCGATGGATCAGCCAAAGAAATCGTTTCTATGCTGCTCGAAGAATGTGCGGTGGGTAATGTTGAAATCCGGCTTGATCAGAATGTTACCGAAATCGCCTACGAAAATGGTGAATATATAGTTAACGATAGCAAAGCAGCGACACTTGTTATCGCAACCGGAGGCCCTTCGATCCCAAAAATGGGCGCAACCGCGTTTGCCTATGACATCGCTTGCCAGTTCGGGTTGGAAATCGTAGAGCCAACCCCCGCCCTCGTCCCCTTCACTTTAAACAGCGATGAACAATTGTTTCGCGCACTATCTGGAGTATCAACCGAGGTTATCGTTCGTTGCGGCAAAACCACCTTCCGCGAGGCCGCACTTTTTACGCATAAAGGCCTGTCCGGTCCCGCGATTTTGCAAATCTCTTCCTACTGGAAACATGGTCAAAGCATCACTATAGATTTCCTACCTAGCCTGCGACCAGGATGGCTGATCGCCGCAAAAAAAGACCGCCCCCGTTCGCATTTCCGCGCCGTTTTGGGGCAACACTTACCTGATCGCCTAACACAAGCCCTTGCCGAACGAATTTCGATAAATAGCAAAATGGCTAACACACCGGACAAAATTCTCACAGAAATCGAAGGAAAACTAGCCAATTGGGTATTCACCCCTAACGGAACCGAAGGCTTCTCCAAGGCCGAAGTTACATTAGGTGGCATCGACACAAACGGCCTATCCTCGCAAACCATGGAAGCAAAAAACCAGCCCGGCCTGTACTTCATTGGTGAAGCCGTGGACGTCACCGGATGGCTCGGCGGTTATAATTTCCAATGGGCGTGGTCCAGCGGCTGGGCCGCCGGACAAGTCGTCTAGCCTTCTCGTATGAACGGAATATCCGGTATTTCGGTATCTAGTTCACGCGCATATTGGTGCCCCGCGTAAACCGCCATCGCAATCGTTCCCGGTGCATGGCAGTCGGCAATTCGGCTAACAGAAAGAATACCGTTATCCGCGAACGCATCGCTATGCACCATCAACGCCTCATGAACCCACGTGTCAGGAATACGCGTCGTGACCGGAATCACCGTATCGGCCGCAATTCGACGCTGGCGACCGGTATATTCGCACGCCAACGACACCGAACCCTCATCGAGTTTAACAATCGAATGTGTGCAAATCACTTCGACTCCCTTTTCCAGCAAGCGTTGTTGGATTCTGTGCTGCTCCATCGTGTTTTCCGACCACTCGGCGGCCATTGTCGAAGGTGTTACCAGCGTCACCTCGTGCCCCTGATCTCGCAACTTTTCAGCAATCACGCTGCCCATATAGTAATGCTCGTCGTCGAAAACCACCACACGACCAGTCACCGCCCCGCCCCTCAAAATATGATCCGCCGACACCAGTTTAGTCGTCGCCGTCTCGACCAACGGATGAATAATCGAACGTCCGACCCCGTCCGCACGCCACGACGCACCTGTTGCCAGCAACACATGGTCAACACCGAACTCCAACACATGTTCGGCATCAAGCCGGCTGTCAACAAAGGTTTCCACATTCGCCGCCTGCCCGATCATATAAGTCCGGTGATCCGCCACGCGTTTCCATTCCGCCAATCCCGGCATCCGCGATTCCAGCAGAACTCGCCCACCCAGTTCGGTGGACGCCTCAGCCAAGGTCACTTCATACCCGCGTTTCGACAGCGCCAGCGTCGCCTCCAGCCCCGCAGGGCCGCCGCCAACCACCAGCACCGAACTGTCCGAGCCTCGCTTTGCGATAATTTCGGGGTGCCACCCTTTACGATACTCCTCGGCCATCGTCGGGTTCTGCGTGCAGCGCAGCGGTGTCGACGTAAAATCCCCACTAACGCAAATATTACACCCGATGCATTCGCGAATTTCCTCCATCCGCCCCTCGGCAATTTTGTTGGGCAGGAACGGATCAGCGATCGAGGGCCGCGCCGCGCCGATCAAATCCAGCACACCACGCTTGACCTGCGAAACCATGGTATCGGGCGAGGTAAACCGCCCGACACCGACCACCGGCTTGTTCGTCGCCTGCTTCACAAACTGGATGTATTCTTCCTGCGCGCCTTCGGCCCCGAACCTTGAGGGCAAACTGTCATTCTCCCATCCAGCGATATTCACATCCCACAGGTCCGGCAGGTCCGACAACATCTCGACGATCTCTTTGCCCTCGACATTCCAGCGCATCCCGTCCTGCCCCATCAGCTCGTCCACTGCAAACCGGAACGCGATGGCACAAGTGTCACCGACGGCTTCTTTCGTGTCCTCAAGAATTTCGCGCACCAGTCGCACCCGGTTTTCCA
This sequence comes from Paracoccaceae bacterium, assembly GCA_050256375.1. Classification (GTDB taxonomy): domain Bacteria; phylum Pseudomonadota; class Alphaproteobacteria; order Rhodobacterales; family Rhodobacteraceae; genus NORP23. Next base: position 14,416 of record JBBWVU010000025.1, read on the forward strand.
GACTGCCGCCGTATTCGTCAGTGCGTTTGTTATAGCGCGACAAAAGATAGTGCATTAGCAGGGTCATATTGTGACCCGCATAGACGTAAACGATGTCATACCCAGCATTTTTCGCCCGAAGGGCCGCATCCCGATGCCAGCGGCGCAGGTCGCGAATATCCTGCTTGTCCATCGCGCGTGCTTGCAAAGGATGCACATAGGTCGTCGCCATGTCGCTGGGCGCCAGTGGAGGCATCCGAGAGTAATAATTGGGAACATTCGCCCCATTATGCACCAATTGAATGCCCGCCAAACCGCCGTTTTCATGCACCGCGTCGGTCATAAGGCGGTGTGTGGGAATGTCACTGTCGTCCCACAATCGCATCTCGATCGCTGGGGAAAGATCACTGCTTGGGTGGATTTCGCATTCCTCGGTGCAGACAACACCCCAGCCACCCGCCGCCTTCATTCCGCGCATCGCAGCCATCGCCTTTGGATAGCGATGCCCCATGCCATTACAATGCGGAACTTGATAGAAACGGTTTTTGGTGGTTATTGGTCCGATTTTTACGGGCTCGAACAGGATATCATATCGCTTGTCACGGGGCATTTATATCTCCTTGCGGCCAGGCGTTATTTGTCTGACAAATACCGTCTGGCCGCAAGGGTTATCAAACCGTTAATGCTTCGCTGGCGTTACCATCGCTTTAATCGTAGAGCGCATTGAAACCGCACCAATCGTTGTACCCTTGTCATCGACCACGTTAGCCACAGTTTCACCGGAGTCCGACAGCAACTTCGCAACATTTTCCAAACGGCTGCCGCTGGGAATCGAAACCGTTGCGGTCCCGTTCTCAGCAGTTTCCATGATGGTATCCACACGGATCACACGACCACGGTTAACCTCTTTCACAAAGTCCGAGATATAAGCATCTGCCGGATTAAGAACGATTTCCTGACCCGTTCCCTGCTGGATTACAGCACCGTCACGCAAAATCGCGATACGGTCGCCAAGGCGCAACGCCTCGTCAAGGTCGTGGGTAATAAAGACAACGGTCTTGTGCAGCTCTTCTTGCAGTTCCAACAGGATCGCCTGCATATCTGTGCGGATCAACGGATCGAGCGCCGAGAACGCCTCGTCCATCAACAGGATGCCGGCATCATTGGTCAGCGCGCGGGCAAGCCCCACACGTTGCTGCATACCGCCAGACAGCTCGTTAGGATAACGATCCTCGTACCCTTCAAGGCCAACACGTTTCAACCAGTGCCGCGCACGCTCCTCGGCTTCGCTTTTTTCTAAGCCTTGCAACTCTAACCCAAAAAGCGCATTTCGAACCACCGTCCTATGCGGCAGCAAAGCAAACTTCTGGAAAACCATCGCGGTTTTATGGCGGCGGAATTCGCGAAGGTCGCCTTCCGACATTTTACAAATATCTTCGCCCTGAAAGAAAACCTCGCCAACCGTTGGTTCAATCAAACGGTTAATATGGCGGATCATCGTAGATTTGCCTGAACCGGACAGTCCCATAATAACCTGAATTTTAGCAGTGGGTATCATGATGTTGATATCTTTCAACCCCAGTACATGCCCGTGCTTTGCGTTCAGTTCGTCCTTGGACATGCCATTCTGGACAGCCTCGACATACTTCTGACCATTCGCGCCGAATATCTTGTAAAGACTGCGGATTTCAATGCTGTTATCAGCCATGGATCACCTCTGAATGTTTTTGCAAGCGTTTGCCAAATTTCTGAGATACGCGATCAAAAACGATAGCGATCGAAACGATAGCGAGACCGTTCATCAATCCAAGCGCTAGATATTGGTTGTTAACCGCCTTGAGAACAATTGCGCCAAGACCATGCACACCAATCAGTGCTGCAACCACAACCATGGCAAGTGCCATCATGATAGTCTGGTTTACGCCGGCAAAAATATTTGGCAACGCAAGCGGTAACTGAACAGTAAATAATTTTTGACGCGGTGATGCACCGAATGCATCGGCGGCTTCAAGAACATCCCTATCAACGAGTCGAATGCCAAGATTTGTAAGGCGAACAACCGGTGGAATGGCGTAGATACACACAGCAATCAATCCGGGAACCTTACCAATGCCCAGAAGCATCAAGATCGGGATAAGATATACGAAACTCGGGATCGTCTGCATGACATCGAGAACGGGTGTGATCACCGATTGCGTACGATCCGATTTTGACATCAGAATTCCCAGTGGAATACCGATAACAATGCATATCATCGTAGAGACCGAGATCAGGGCCAGAGTAAACATCGTGTCTTCCCACATGCCTAGGTAGCCAATTAAAAACAGAGTCAAAATCGTACCGACGACGAGAGCCCAACTGCGCCCGCCCGCGTAGACCAACCCGCCTAAAATCATCATCATCAAAGGCCAAGGCGTTGCAACGACAACGTCCTCGAACCAAGAAAGGAATCTCAAAAGCGGAATAAAGAAATTCTCGATGCCTTCACCATTTTCACGTGTAAATCCTCTAAAGGCCTCATCAATACCCTTTTTGAAATCTCTTAAGTCTGTTCGACTCATCTCAGGAAATTCGGTTAGAATGCCCATATTTCGCTCCCGTTTACTGCCTTGTACTGCTTTGAATTGAAAAAGCCCGCCGGCATAGTGCCGACGGGCTTCATTTTATTTAAGTCGTTCAAAACTTATAGCGCGGCTCTAAGTTTTGCTGCAACTTCTTCTGATACCCAAGTGGACCAGACGTCTTCATGACGGATCATGAATTCGATCGCTGCGTCTGCACCGTCGGCTTGCTCCTCTTCCATGTAAACGAGCATCGAACCCATAACCGGACCAGGGTAAACGCGTACTTTGAGGTAATCGTTGATTTCGCCGCCGCTATTCAGGAAGTCATCTGTAACGATCGTGAATACTTCAGATTTAACATATGAAGTTTTCTGAGGATCAATACAGTCTGGTTGCGAAATACAAGAGTTCCAGTAGTCATCACCAAGATAATCAACGCCGTAAGAAACTGGTTGCAAGTTGTACTTACCGATCAGCGAGGTAGGTGACCAGTAGTAACCAATCCAGTTCTCGCCACGCTCATTTGCTTTGGCTATCGATGCGTCAAGACCGGCTGCCGAACCTGGATCAATGAGAACCCAACCCTTGGCTTCCATGTCAAAGGCGACAAACAGGTTTTGGTTTATTTGCTGACATCCCCAACCAGCAGGACAACCAACAAAGGCACCTTTGGACGGATCTTCAGCAGATGGGAACAGCTCTGGATGTTCGATCCAGTCCAGCGCTGTCGTAAGCTCAGGGTGGTTAGTTTTTGTAAATTCTGGAATCCACCAGCCTTCACCTAGTCCAAGAATTGGCCCAGTGTTCAGTGCGTGTAGACGCCCCTCTGCGATCGCGGCATCAACCTGTACACGAACCGAGTTAACCCATTGTTCGCCAGCGATATCAGGCACACCTTTTTCATTCATCGATGCGAAAATCGCGGACGTTCCGCCGATGATAAGCTCGACATCACAGCCGTAACCTTCTTCGAGAATGAATTTGTCGACGTTAGCCATCAATTCGCCAGATGCCCAGTTGAATTCGGCCATAGTTACATCGCCGCATTCCTGTGCCATCACACCCGAGGCCGAAAGGCCAAGCGCTACAGCTGCAGTTGCAAGTAGTTTTTTCATTTTTTTCTCTCCCAGTTAGATGGTATTTTATGCTTTTTTGCCTTGCGGCAAAACTTCACCGAAATGCTGCGGCTATCCGCAACATCGGGTATTACGCGCCTAGAACACGGCTCGTGCTCGGCGGCTGCCAGCACTCGGTGGTATTTGTAATTCCCAGATCATGTCGGTAGCATTAACTTTATTCGCGCAAATGGAAAGTCTTTTGCGACATTTTATTGTCCAATTACGAACCGCCCGTCCAATAGCTGCTCTATACACGCGGGTTGGTTGTTTATCCGCAAGCCCGTTCCCGCAAAATTGCAAGCCTGACGCGCATCAAGAATCGGGAGGACGCGTTACACACAAACTGAGAAATCTAATATTTTAGTAACATAAAACTTGCGCCGAATCGATTAGCGGCATATCACCGACCGAACGGTCAGTTTATATACGAAGCGGAGAACCAACCTTATGGATGCCTTTATTTGCGATGCGGTCAGAACGCCGATTGGACGCTATGGCGGCGCCCTGTCATCAATCCGTACCGATGATCTGGCAGCTTTACCAATCGCCGCACTGAAACAGCGCAATCCCGATGTGGATTGGTCCACGGTTGACGATGTTATATACGGCTCGGCCAATCAGGCGGGCGAGGACAATCGCAACGTGGCGCGCATGGCGGCCCTACTAGCAGGCTTGCCAGCTGACGTACCCGGCACAACGATCAACCGTTTGTGTGCCTCGGGGATCGATGCGATCGGAATGGCGGCGCGTGGCATCAAAGCAGGTGATTACGATCTAGTAATTGCCGGCGGTGTTGAAAGCATGAGCCGCGCCCCCTTCGTGATGCCAAAGGCCGAAGCTGCATTCTCTCGCGCTAATACGGTCTACGACACCACAATCGGCTGGCGGTTTGTTAATCCCGCGATGAAAGCGGCGTACGGTACGGATTCCATGCCCGAAACCGCCGACAACGTGGCCACCGATTACAATATCAGCCGCGACGACCAAGACGCCTTCGCAGCCCGAAGCCAGGCGCGTTATGGCGCGGCACAGGCGGCTGGCGTTTTCGCAGACGAGATCATCCCCGTCAGCATCCCCCAACGCCGCGCTGATCCGGTGATCTTTGATACAGACGAACACCCGCGCGTTGACACCTCTGCCGACAAACTGGCCAAATTGCGCGCGATTAACGGCGCTGACCTGACCGTAACGGCTGGCAATGCCTCCGGCGTTAACGACGGTGCGGCAGCAGTGCTGCTGGCCAGTGAATCTGCTATGGTTAAAAACAGGTTAACGCCCATGGTCCGCGTGGTTGGCATGTCAGCGGCTGGTGTCGAGCCTCGCATCATGGGTATCGGACCCGTTCCCGCCACCCGCAAAGTTCTGGCCCGTGCTGGATTAACCATCGACCAGATGGATGTGATAGAATTGAACGAGGCCTTTGCAAGCCAAGGCCTCGCATCTCTTCGGGAACTGGGTATCGCGGATGATGCTGCGCATGTAAACCCGAACGGCGGTGCTATTGCATTGGGACACCCATTGGGCATGTCAGGCGCGCGTTTGGCCCTGACAGCAGCGTATCAATTAAAACGGACCGGCGGGCACTATGCGCTTTGCACAATGTGCGTCGGGGTCGGGCAAGGTGTCGCCATGATCCTTGAGCGCGTATAAAGGGAGAATATCAATGTATGCACAAATGGTTAAAACGTCGGGCCACGGTGTAATCCCGCGCGATCAGATGAGCGATCAAGAAGCCGCTTTTCAGGACCGTATCGACGCGGGCGAAAAGATCGAGCCGAAAGACTGGATGCCCGACGACTATCGCCTGACCTTGATGCGCCAGATCGGACAGCACGCGCACTCCGAAATCGTAGGCCAATTGCCCGAGAGCAACTGGATCACCCGCGCCCCGACTCTAGAGCGCAAAGCTATCCTGATCGCCAAAGTCCAAGACGAGGCAGGCCACGGCCTTTACCTATACTGCGCCGCTGAAACGCTGGGCGTGACACGGGATGAGTTAATCGAAGAATTGCATGCTGGCCGCATGAAGTATTCCTCGATCTTCAACTACCCGACGCTGAACTGGTCCGACATGGGCGCCGTGGGTTGGCTGGTTGATGGTGCCGCGATTATGAATCAGGTGCCGTTGCAACGCACGTCCTATGGTCCCTACTCCCGCGCCATGGTCCGTGTTTGCAAAGAGGAAAGTTTTCATCAGCGGCAGGGCTTTTCGATTATGATGAAGATGGCGAACGGCGCCGAGGCGCAAAAAGCCATGGCGCAGGATTCGCTTAACCGGTTCTGGTATCCTTCTTTGATGATGTTCGGTCCACCTGATGCTGACTCGGTGCACTCGGAACAGTCGATGGCGTGGAAAATCAAGATCAACACGAATGACGAACTGCGCCAGAAATTCGTCGATCAGACCATCCCGCAGATCAAGGTTCTTGGCCTTGAATGTCCCGACGACACGATCACGTGGAACGAGGAAAAGGGTGGCTATGATTTTGCCCAACCCGACTGGAACGAGTTTTTCGACGTTATCAAAGGCAACGGCCCTTGCAACAAAGAACGCCTCGCCGCCCGTGTCAAAGCATGGGACGACGGGGAATGGGTTCGCGATGGCCTGATGGCCCATGCACAGAAAATAGCCGCTCGCGTTGCGGCAGAATAAGGAGAGATATGATGTCTAATGAATGGCCCCTATGGGAAATATTTATCCGCGGCCAGCACGGCATGTCCCACCGCCACGTCGGCAGCCTGCACGCCCCTGACGCCGCAATGGCGATCAAGAATGCCCGCGACGTCTACACCCGCCGCAACGAGGGCGTCAGCATCTGGGCGGTCGAGGCACAGCACATCGCAGCTTCCTCGCCCAGCAACAAAGGCCCACTTTACGAGCCATCGAATTCCAAGGTTTACCGTCATCCGACGTTCTTCGAAATTCCCGACGAAGCGGGGGCGATGTAATGACGCGTGATGAAGCTCTATTTCAATTCCTGCTGCGGCTGGGGGATAATACAGTTATCCTAAGCCACCGTATTTCCGAATGGGTCGGCCACGCGCCGGTGCTTGAGGAAGACATCGCAGTGGCCAACACCGCGCTTGACCTGATCGGCCAGACACAGCTTTGGCTTGGCTTGGCGGGCGAGATTGAAGGCAAAGACCGCTCGGCCGACGATCTGGCATTTCTGCGCGACGCTTGGGATTTCCGCAATTTGCTGCTGGTCGAACGCCCCAACGGCGACTTTGGCAAAACCATCATGCGCCAGTTCCTTTTCGATGCATGGCAAACGATAATGCTGGGCAAGTTGATGAGTTCGACAGACGAACGCGTCGCGGAAATCGCCGCGAAGGCCTCAAAAGAGGCGGCGTATCATCTGGAACGCTCGGCGAGCACCGTTGTCGGCCTTGGGGATGGAACCGACGAAAGCCACGACCGCATGCAGACCGCGTTGGACGACTTGTGGGATTATACCGGCGAAATGTTTCTGAGCGACGAAGTTGATGAAGTGTTAAGCGCCGAGGGTATCGCACCCGCTGCCGCATCGCTGAAAGACGAGTGGATCGATCTGGTTGACCGCATCCTTGCAGACGCTACGCTGGCGATTCCTGACAAAAACTATGCGCATAAGGGTGGTAAAACTGGGCAACATACCGAACACCTCGGGTTCATCCTCGCGGATATGCAGTTTTTGCAACGCGCCTATCCGGGGGCAAGCTGGTAATGGGTGCTCTGCCCTCGATCAACACAGTATGGGAATGGCTCGACGCCGTTCCCGACCCCGAGATCCCCGTGATCTCGCTGGTCGATCTGGGCATCATCCGTGGCGTGTCTTGGCAGGATGACACATTGGTCGTCAAAGTCACGCCCACCTATTCGGGCTGCCCGGCGACCAGCATCATCAACCTGGATATCGAGACAGCCTTGCGCGCCAACGGAATCGACAAGCTGGAACTGAAACGCCAGCTTTCGCCACCGTGGACCACCGACTGGTTATCGGCCAAGGGTCGCGTCAAGTTGCAAGAATACGGCATCGCGCCGCCTGAACCTGCGGGCGGCCCTGCCAACTGCCCACAGTGCAACAGCACAAACCTGTCGGGCATAAGTCAATTCGGATCCACACCGTGCAAGGCGCAATGGCGCTGCGATGACTGCCTTGAACCCTTCGATTATTTTAAATGCATCTAGGAGGAATGGCATGGCCAGTTTTCGCAATCTGACTGTAACCGACATCCAGAAAACCACCCGCGATGCAGTTGTGTTGACGCTGGCTCCCAGCGACACCGACGCCGATTTCAGCTTTGTCCAAGGCCAATACCTGACCTTCCGGCGCGATTTCGACGGCGAGGAACTGCGCCGATCCTACTCCATCTGTGCCGGTGAAGGTGAAAGCACGCTGCAGGTCGGCATCAAACGGGTTGCGGGCGGGGCGTTCTCGACTTGGGCCAACGAAACGCTTCAAATCGGCGATCAAGTCGAGGCGATGACGCCAATGGGCAAATTTCACACCCCCGCCGCTGAAGGCACCGCGCGATCCTATCTGAGCTTTGCGGGCGGGTCGGGCATCACACCAGTGCTCTCGATAATGAAGACGACGCTGGCACAGGAACCGCATTCGGAAATCACTCTTGTTTATGCCAACCGCGGCGTCAGCAGCATCATGTTCCGCGAGGAACTCGAAGACCTCAAGAACATCTATATGAACCGTCTGACGATCATCCATATTCTGGAAACCGACAGTCAGGACATCGACCTGTTCACAGGCCGCGTTGACCAGGAAAAATGTGCGCTGTTATTCAAGCACTGGATCGACATCAAATCGGTCGATATCGCCTATATTTGCGGGCCTGAACCTATGATGCTGGCGATTTCGGCAGCACTTAAGGATCACGGGCTGGACGACGACCAGATCAGATATGAACTATTCGGGAACGGCCAACCGGGCCGCGCCAAACGAACAGCTGGGTCTGAGGACGCCGCCAGCTTGCAAGGCTCGACCGAGGCGACCGTAACTTTGGACGGCATGACCCGCACATTTACTATGCCAAAAGACGGCGTAACGTTGCTGCAAGCGGCAATGGAAAACAACATGGACGTGCCGCACGCCTGCAAGGCCGGCGTTTGTTCAACCTGTCGGGCCAAAGTTCTGGAGGGCGAGGTCGAAATGGTCGCAAACCACGCGCTTGAGGATTACGAGGTCGAACAGGGCTACGTTTTGACCTGCCAGTGCTATCCGCTATCAGATAAAATCGTAATCGATTACGATTAACGAAACGTTAGTGAATACCGTTCAATATCAAACTCGCAACACGATCCGCATACCCTATACGCGCCCCTTCGGACGTATCGCGTTGCCACATATAATACCAATTCAACATCCCGAAAATCGACATGGTGACCTCGTTTAATGCAACGCGATCCGTGTCGAATTTTTCGGGCGCGATGGCCTGCACAACGTCGGACATCTGGGTCACAATCTGACGCTGGACATAACGCAGAACCTTTTGCTCCTCCTCGCCCAAAGCGCTGAGCGCGTTTGTCTGCACCCGATGCTCATTATCCGCGCCGTGATAGGCCAGTAACACTTCTTTAACCAATTCTGAAAAATGCTCCTCGGGGGTCATGCCCTTACCGTTAACGAAAGATAAACGGTCCTGAAGCGCACGCAGGTAGGTGTCGAGCAAATCATATAACAGCCCATCCTTACTGTCGTAATAATGGTAAATATTTGCTTTCGAGATATTGCAAGCCTTGGCAAGCTGGCTCATCGAGGCGCGATCGAATCCAGTGTCGGCAAATACTTGCGCTGCCGTTTTAAGGATTTGTTCACGTTTCTCACTATAATCTTTCGCAATTGTACGGGCCATGATTACTCCTTTGGACGGCTGTCGATTACACGCACCGCCTTACCTTCCGAACGCGGCACAGCGCCGGGGTCCGCTACGATAACTTCGGTCGAAACGCCTACCTCATCCTTGATACGTTTTGTTAACATCCTCGCCGCGGCCGTCTTGCTTAGACCATCCACCGCATCAGCCGAGGCCTCGACGTTCACGCGCATCGCGTTCATGTGGCCCGAGCGGTAAAGCTCGATCTGGAAATGCGGCGCAAGGCCGCCCGTCGCCAAAACCTGTTCCTCGATCTGGGTCGGAAACACGTTAACGCCGCGCAAAATCATCATATCGTCCGAGCGCCCGGTGATCTTCTCCATCCGGCGCATGGTTCGGGCAGTTCCGGGCAACAAGCGTGATAAATCACGCGTACGATACCGGATCATCGGCATCCCTTCTTTGGTTAACGTGGTAAACACCAGCTCGCCCATTTCGCCGTCTTCGACGGGTTCGCCCGTTTCGGGGTTGATGATCTCGGGGTAAAAGTGATCTTCCCAGATGTGCAGGCCGTCTTTGGTCTCGACACATTCATTCGCCACCCCCGGCCCCATGATTTCACTAAGCCCGTAAATATCGACTGCATGCATATCAAACGCCGCCTCGACCTCGTTGCGCATGGCGTTAGTCCAAGGTTCTGCCCCGAAAATCCCGACCTGCAACGAACAGTCGCGCGGATCCAGCCCCACCTTGTGGAACTGCTCCAAAATATTCAGCATATAGGAAGGCGTCACCATGATCGCCTGCGGTTTGAAATCGTTAATCAACGTCACCTGTCTTGCTGTTTGCCCGCCAGACACCGGAACAACCGTCGCGCCCAACCGTTCAATCCCATAATGGGCGCCAAGGCCACCGGTGAACAGACCGTAACCATAAGCATTATGCACCATCTCGCCCGGTTTTACGCCCGATGCGCGCAGGCTGCGGGCGACCATATCTGCGAAAACATCAAGGTCACCTTTCGTATACCCAACAACCGTAGCCTTACCTGTCGTTCCCGAAGACGCATGAATTCGCAGGATTTTTTCGCGAGGAACAGCTAACAGGCCAAAAGGATAATTGGCCCGCAGGTCGTCTTTGTAAGTAAACGGAAATTTCGACAAGTCAGCCAGCGATTTCAGATCATCAGGATGCACACCCTTGTCGTCAAACCGCTTCCTATACATAGGCACGTTGTCATACGCATGCTGCAACGACCATTTCAAACGCTTCAACTGCAACGCCTGAATTTCGTCACACGAGGCGATTTCGATAGGGTCTAGGTCGGCTGTATTTGGCGTTAAATCTTTCATATCTAGTTAGCCTTTTGTTCGCTATTCGTCGAAATGCTGTCCCTTGATCGCACGAGAAAACCCGCGAAATTCGGCCACGATCTGCCCGTCCGGATTCGTGACCGTAACGTCGTAAATCCCGCTTCGCCCTGCCAGGGAAACCTCACGCGCAGTGGCGGTCAAACGCTCGCCTATTTTGGCGGGGGCGGTGTAGCTGATGACGTTATGCTGCGCCACGGTGCACTGATTGCGGCTATTGCATGCAAACGCAAAAGCGCTGTCGGCAAGGGCAAATGTAATTCCACCGTGACAAATTCCGTGGCCGTTTGCGTGATGCTTTTGAACCGTCATGCTAAGTACCGCATGCCCCTCGTCCACGTTAACCAATTCCATTCCCAGCCAGACCGAGGCATTATCGTTCGACCACATAACCGTCGCTGATTTCTCTGCACGTTCTTTGGGGGTCATGGTTTTCTCCGGTAAATACGGGTGGACGTTTTTGCAAGAATGCTGAAACCCCTTCGGCGTAATCGGAGGTTTCGCCGCAGGCTTTCTGGTAGTGCGCCTCAAGATCAAGTTGCTCGTCTAGCGTATTTTCGCTGGCGGCCTGAATCGCCATCTTGGTTAATCCAAGGCCGATTGTGGGGCCATTTGCCAAAGATTTCGCCAACGCCCGTGCTTCTTGCATCAAGGTGTCATCGGGAACAGCCTTCCAGATCATCCCCCATTCCTCGGCTTTGGCAGCACTAAGTGGAGTCGCGGTCAGGGCCAACCCCTTAGCCCGCGCCTCGCCCAGAAGATTGGGCAACGACCAACTGCCACCTGCATCCGGCACAAGGCCAACCTTGGAGAACGACTGGATGAACTTGGCGGAATCGGCTGCCAGCACGATGTCACAGGCCAGCGCGATGTTCGCACCCGCACCCGCGGCCACACCGTTTACGGCGCAAATAACCGGAAAATTCAGTGACCGGATCAGACGGATCAACGGATTATAAAATTTGCTTAGTGTTGAACTAAGATCAGGGGGCGACGCCATTTTAGAAGGGTCACGATCACCCAGATCCTGCCCCGCGCAAAACCCGCGCCCTGAACCAGTAATCAGAATCGCCCGCGCTCCGGAATCCCGCGCTGACTCCAGTGCCGCGCGAAAAGCGATGTGCATTTCCTCGTTGAAACTGTTTAGACGGGTCGGTCGGTTCAGACGAATTTCTACCCATTTATCATGGGCTTGCGTCAATATTGTATCGCTCATACTTGTCGCTTTCAGGGTGCTTTTCCACCAAACACTTGCATAAACCGAACGGTTGGTCAATAAATAGTTGTCCTTCGAATCCAACGCGCGGAGCCTACCTGCCATGACCCAACACTCTCCGGTTTCCGTCGAAACTAATGGCACGATCGCATGGATAACAATTGATTACCCACCCGTTAACGCGACCTCGAACGCAGTGCGCGCGGGGCTTAATGATGCGTTAACCATGCTGGCACCTACCAAGGTTGCGTTCTTGCAATGCGCGGGTCGCACGTTCGTTGCCGGAGGGGACATGTCGGAGTTCGACGCCCCGCCCGCCCTGCCACATTTGCCCGACGTAGTTCAGGCAATCGAGGACAGCCCCGTTCCAATCGTCGCGCTAATGCACGGCACCGTTCTTGGCGGCGGGTTTGAGATTGCGATGGCCTGCGCTTGGCGGATCGCATCGGCCGACACGCGGTTTGGGTTGCCAGAGGTTAATGTGGGGCTAATACCGGGGGCTGGCGGATCGCAACGACTGCCCCGCCTTATCGGCTTCGCAGCGTCCGTTGATATTGCCTGTAGTGGAAAAATGGTTAGCGCTAAGGAATTATTAACGATCGGTGGATTGGATCTGGTCATTGAGGGCGATTTGAAACAGGCCGCGCGGGAATTCGCCAAAAATCTGCCAGAACGCCCCGTTCCAGTCAGCCAACTGACGGTTTCGGACATAGGCAACCTCGGTCAAATCCGTAAACAGTTAGTTATGCGCGCCAAAGGGCAGCGGTCGCCTTTACACAATCTTAACTCTTTGGAATGGTCCGCCCTACCGTTTTATCAGGGGCAACCAAAGGAGCGCGCTTTGCATCTGGAACTACGCGCGACATCAGAATCCCGTGCCTTGCGTTATGCGTTTTTCGCCGAGCGTGCGGTGGCCAAACCGAGGGAGATCGCTGGGGCCAAAGCGCGCGACATTAACCAAATCGTAATAGTCGGTGGCGGTCTGATGGGGGCTGGAATTGCTACGACCATGTTGAATGCCGACCTGTCGGTTACGCTGATCGAACGAGATGCTGATGCGGCGGCAGCGGCTTATGGGCGTGTCGAGAATTTGCTTAACGAGGCGTTAACACGAGGCAAGATCACTGCGGAGAATATGGCCATTCGGCTGGCTAAATTTCGCACGACCACAGATTACAAAGACGCCAGCACGGGCGATCTGGCGATTGAAGCTGTATTCGAGGATGTGGCCGTGAAATCAGACGTTTTCGCGCAACTGGCCGCCGTTATGTCGGACACGGCGATCCTTGCGACCAACACATCCTACCTTGATACGACAGAGATTTTCGCGGGCATCCCGCATCCAGAACGCTGCCTTGGCCTGCATTTTTTCAGCCCCGCGCATATTATGAAGCTGCTGGAGATCGTCAAAACTCCAAACACTTCGACCGAAGTTCTGGCAACAGGGTTTGCGTTGGGAAAACGAATGCGGAAGATCTCGGTTTTGTCAGGGATTTGTGACGGGTTTATTGGCAACAGGATGCTGTCTGCGTATCGGCGTGAGGCGGATTATCTGTTAACTGACGGTGCGTTACCTTACGAAGTTGATGCGGTTATGAGGGCATTTGGCATGCCGATGGGACCATATGAATTGCAGGATTTGACGGGCTTGCAGATTGCGTGGGCAAACCGGAAGCGTCAGGCATCCAGTCGAGATCCAGAAGAACGATATATCGCGATTGCGGACCAATTGTGCGAATTGGGTCGATTGGGCCAGCGCAATGGGCTGGGCTGGTACAAGTACGAAGAGGGTTCGCGTGCGCCGATCCGCGACGACTTGGTCGAAAATCTGATCGAAGCCTATTCCGCCGAAAACGGGATTACACGACGCGATTTCTCTGCCGAGGAAATATCCACACGGTTGCTGGCGGTTCTGGCGGCAGAGGGCAAACAAATCATTAACGAGGGCATCGCCGAGCGCGAGGCCGATGTCGATACAGTTCAAATCAACGGCTATGGCTTTCCGCGTTGGCGCGGTGGCCCGATGCATTATGCCAATGAAATCAGGGAATAAGCTATGACAATTCAGAAAGTTTGCAGCTTTGCGGCGGGCGAGTGGATCACCCCGGACGCAGGTGCTCGCGTTATTCACAGTGCGATTACAGGCGACGTTATCGCCGAAGCGGGCAACGATAATCTGGATGTGCAATGGATGCTGGATTACGCCCGCGACGTCGGTGGCCCTGCCCTGCGTGCCATGACATTCCATGATCGGGCAAAGATGCTCAAAGCGCTGGCGGCGCATTTAGGGCGGCATAAACAGTCATTATACGACATCAGTTTTGACGCTGGTGGCACGATGTCGGACCATTTTATCGACATTGACGGTGGCATCGGAACGCTGTTCGTGTTCGCCTCGAAGGGACGCCGCGAGTTGCCGGATTCGCAGATTTATGTGGATGGTGACATAGAACAAATCTCGCGTAACGGCACTTTCCTTGGGCAACATATTTGTACGTCTTTACAAGGCGTTGCAGTGCATGTTAACGCATTCAATTTTCCCGTCTGGGGGATGCTGGAAAAGCTGGCCCCGACGTTGCTTGCGGGGGTTCCGCTTATCGTTAAACCGGCCACCGCAAGTTGTTACGTTACCGAAGCCTGCGTTCGCATTATGATCGACAGTGGCATCTTGCCAGCAGGGGCGGTGCAGTTGATTTCGGGGGGCACAGGCGACTTGCTGGATCGGCTGGGAATGCAGGATGTGGTCAGTTTTACTGGCTCTGCAAAGACCGCACTGTCGTTGCGTTCAGCCCCGAACATCCTTGAAAATTCGGTACGGTTCGTGGCGGAGCAGGATAGCCTGAATGCCTCTATTCTTGGGCCGGACGCAGTTCCTGGCACGCCAGAGTTCGATCTGTTTGTCAAAGAGGTACAGCGCGAGATGACGACTAAAGCGGGACAGAAATGTACCGCCATTCGCCGAATTATGGCCCCCGAAAATCAGGTTGAGGCGGTAATCGAGGCCTTGTCGGAACGGCTGGCAAAGACCGTTATCGGTGACCCCCGAGACAAGGCGACCAGCATGGGAGCCCTTGTTTCTATGACGCAAAAACAGGATGTTCTGGAAAAGGCTGCGATTATCGGAACTGAGGCCACGCGGGTTTTCGGTGATCCTGAAAGTTTCGACCTGCTGAACGCCGACGCCGTTAACGGCGCGTTTCTGCCGCCGATGCTGTTTCACTGCGAGAACCCCGACAAGGCGCGGCGTGTGCATGACACCGAGGCCTTCGGTCCGGTTTCAACCATCATGGGATACCGCGATCTTGACCATGCAATCGCACTGATTAATCGTGGCGAGGGCAGTTTGGTGGCCTCGGTCATCACGCGCGATCCGGAGGTTGCTCGCGCGGTTGTTCTGGGCGCCGGCGCTTATCACGGGCGGCTTTATTTTAATAATCGTGATTCGATGAAAGAGAGCACGGGGCACGGTTCGCCACTGCCGCATATGGTGCACGGTGGCCCCGGTCGGGCTGGCGGCGGCGAGGAAATGGGAGGCATTCGCGGGGTTATGCATTACATGCAGCGGACTGCCATTCAGGGCAGTCCCGATATTCTGACAGCGATCAGCGGGCAATGGGTGCCGGGCGCGACAGAAACCCCTGCCCCCGCGCATCCGTTCACACGCACATTTACCGACCTGTCGATTGGCGAGACTATCCACACCGAACCGCGCGAAATTACGGTTGAAGATATCGAGCATTTTGCAGCGTTCACAGGCGATGATTTCTATGCCCACATGGACGACAAGGCGGCTGCGGCGAACCCGTTTTTCCCCGGTCGTGTGGCTCATGGATATCTGTTGTTATCTTTCGCGGCAGGATTGTTTGTCGAGCCGAACCCCGGTCCAGTATTGGCCAACACTGGCCTTGATAATCTGCGCTTTATGAAGCCCGTGGAGCCGGGCGAAAGCGTTAAGGTTCGCTTAACGGTCAAGAAAAAGACGCGCCGAAATGATGATTATGGCGAGGTTCGTTGGCATGTATCGTTAACCAATCTTAAAGACGAACTGGTTGCGGAGTATGAATTGTTAACCATGAATGAATACTAAAGCTAACGGTGGCCCTGCGTCGAAGCGCTCGTTATAATTGCAATATGACAAGCACCAAAGCATCTGTATTTTCGACAATTGTTAACGAATTGACCCAAAGTGGCGATCTGCGGACGTGGTCGGTGATCGTGACGATATTCGGGGATTTGGCGCAGAACTCAACCGATAGTATCAGCGGACCATTGCTGTCAGTGCTTACCCAACCCATCGGCATCAAACCCCAAGCAATGCGCGTCGCACTACACCGTTTACGGCGGGATGGGTGGATCGTGACCGTGAAAAACGGCAGGACCAGCAGGCATCTACTATCGGATTATGGGCTTGAACAAAGCCTTATCGCCAGCCCTCGAATTTATGAACAGGTGCCGGAAATGCCCGAAAACTGGCATATTCTTGCTGCCAACCGAAAATTAACTAACACGCATAAAACATTGATCGAGAACGGATATCTTTGTGCCTTTCCGGGAATTTATATTGGTATAGGAGAGGCGCCTGCTGATACGTCCAATTATCTGGTTCTAGAGGGGCGTCTTACATCGATTCCGCCGTGGTTGCAAAAACGGGTCGTCGAGCAGGCTAACGTTAATGATTACGTCGCGCTGGGACAACATCTGACAAGTATTCGTCGCATGCTTGATGGCGGCTTTACCTCTGATCCGATTGAAACGGCAGTGATCCGCAGCTTGATAGTTCATAATTGGCGACGGATAGTTTTACGCCAACCGGACCTGTCAGCCGAATTACTGGGCAATTCAGTAACCACAACGTGCCGCGCTTTGGTCCGAGATCTGCTTGAAAGTCTGGGGCGTCCGTCGCTTGCCGAATTAGAGATGGCGATTGGCAAACCATAACACACGGTGGTTGCTGTCCGAGATGCAATTACGGCACCCCGGAATCCCTTCGAGTGTGGAAGGCATCATCGGCCTTAGTCCATCTGACTGCCGGGGGTGGATTTGGACAATGCCAATTCATCTGCATCCATATCTTCGGCAATGGCCTCGAACAGAGGCGTGGTCATGTAGCGCTCGCCTGTGTCAGGTAGCATGCACAAAATGACCGAACCTTTCGGGGCGGTCTCGGCTGTTTTTATTGCCGCCGCAAATGTTGCGCCGCCGGATATGCCTGTCAGGATGCCTTCGCGCGCAGCCAATTGGTGCGCGCAAGCGATCGCGTCCGGTCCCGCAATCGGCGTCAACATGTCGTAATAGTTGTTATCCAGACATTCCTGCATCACCAGTGGAATGAAATCAGGCGTCCAGCCCTGAATCGGATGGGGTTCAAAAGCGGAGTGGCTGGAATCTGGCGCACCACCCTCGCCCCGCACTTGCGGCTCGTTACTGCCGACCACCTGCGCATTGGCGGGTTCGCTTAGGATTATTTTCGTATCCGGACGCTGTTTACGAAGAACCCGCGCCACGCCGGCCACTGTTCCGCCGGTGCCCCAGCCAGTGACGAAATAGTCCAGACTTTGACCGTCAAAATCCGCCATTATCTCGCGTGCAGTTGTGGATTCGTGGATATCCGCATTAGCTTCGGTTTCAAACTGACGGGCCAGAAACCACCCGTTCGCTTTGGCCAGTTCGACGGCTTTTTTATACATGCCAAGGCCTTTTTCTGCACGCGGAGTAAGCACAACTTTGGCCCCATAAATGCGCATCAATTTGCGACGCTCAATAGAAAAGCTATCGGCCATGGTCACGACCAGAGGGTATCCCTTTAGTGCACAAACCATTGCAAGGCCGATGCCGGTATTCCCGCTGGTTGCCTCAACCACCGTTTGGCCGGGTTTCAGGGTGCCGTTACGTTCGGCCGCTTCGATTATATTCATTGCAAGCCGATCTTTGACCGACCCGGCGGGATTATAGGATTCCGCTTTGACATACATTTCGATTCCGTCCGGTGCCAGATTGTTGATGCGGATACAGGGAGTGTCGCCAATGGTATCCAAAACGCTGTCGTAAAGCTTTGCGCGCCCTTGCGTTTGCCTGATTTTATTTGAGTTCGTCATAGAAAAATCCCCTTTGGTTTTTGATCAGCAAAGTTAATTTGCGACTTCGGTCGTTATAGCTGCAACGCGTTCGGGCTGCGCCAAATCGTATGGATATTCAAAGTGATAACATCTCTTTAGCACATGGCAGTCGATTTCGCGATGCTTGCTATTTATGACTACTATTCAAATCAAAAGTTCGGAAGTAATGTCGGCCGAATCGTACTAAACCCCGGAGAACTCAAATGCAATCAACTGCCAGAGTAGTCGTTATAGGTGGGGGCGTCGTTGGGTGCTCCGTTTTGTATCATCTGGCGCGTGCAGGGTGGACGGACGTAATATTGATCGAAAGGTCCGAGTTGACGTCTGGTTCGTCATGGCATGCTGCGGGTGGGTTCCATACGCTGAACTCGGATCCGAACGTGGCGAAACTTCAAGCGTACACAGTGTCCCTATATGAAGAGTTAGAAAAAGTGTCCGGCCAATCATGCGGCCTACACCTAACCGGTGGTGTGATGATGGCCGATAGCCCCGAGCGCATGGATTTCTTGCGCCAGATACACGCGCGCGGGCGGCTTTTGGGGATGGAAACCGAGCTGATCACCCCATCGGAAGCCAAAGTTATGTTCCCGCTAATGGACGAGAATAACTTTGTGGGCGCGCTTTGGGACCCAGTCGAAGGGCACCTCGATCCGTCGGGCACGACACACGCTTATGCCAAAGCGGCAAAGGCTCTGGGCGCGTCGATAGAGCTTCGAAACAAAGTTGAAGAGATTACGCAGGATGCGGATGGTACGTGGAATGTTGTCACCGAAAAGGGCACCGTAAGATGTGAACACGTCGTTAACGCGGCCGGTCTTTGGGCGCGTGAGGTTGGGCGCATGGTAGGGCTGGAACTGCCGCTTCTGGCTATGGAGCATATGTATCTGTTAACGGATGACATTCCCGAGGTCGCGGAATTCAACCAAGATACGGGTCGCGAATTAGTTGGTGTTATCGATTTCAAAGGCGAGATTTATACGCGGCAGGAACGCAACGGGATTCTTCTCGGGACATATGAAAAAGCCTGCAAACCTTGGTCACCACTAAACACGCCTTGGGACTTCGGCCACGAGTTGCTAGAGCCGGATCTGGAACGCATCGCACCGTCGCTCGAAATTGCATTCAAACACTTTCCAGTGCTTGAAAATGCTGGAATCAAACAGGTCATTAACGGTCCGTTTACGTTTGCACCGGACGGAAACCCTCTGGTTGGACCTGTGCAGGGGTTAACCAATTATTGGTCCGCGTGCGCGGTTATGGCCGGGTTCTCGCAAGGTGGTGGCATCGGGTTGGTGTTGGCCAACTGGATGGTGGATGGTGACCCCGGATTCGACGTGTTCGGCATGGACGTTTCCCGTTTCGGGGAATGGGCGACGCTTCGATACACCAACGCGAAGGTCCGCGAGAATTACTCACGACGATTCTCGATTTCCTATCCGAACGAAGAACTCCCTGCCGGACGGCCGCAACAAACGACACCGCTCTACGACACGATGGTTCAGGACAATAACGCGGTTATGGGTGACAGCTGGGGGTTGGAAACACCGCTGTGGTTTGCGCCAAGCCGCGAGGAGGCAAAAGATGTGCACTCTTTCCATCGCTCGAATGATTTCGAACATGTCGGGAGCGAGGTGCGTGGTGTTCGTAATTCGGTTGGCGTTACAGAAATTGCCAACTTTGCGAAATACGAGATTACCGGTGCTGGGGCAGAAAGCTGGCTTTCGCTGCTGATGACCAACATCATGCCGAAAATCGGCCGGATTGTTCTTACGCCAATGTTGAACGAAAATGGTAAACTTATTGGTGATTTCACCGTCGCGAAAGCCGCGGAAAACCGTTTCATGGTTTGGGGATCGTCCAGCGCGCAAATTTACCATATGCGTTGGTTTGAACAGCATTTGCCTGATGATAATTCGGTGCATATCCATCGCTTTGATCAAGCGTTAGTCGGGCTTTCGATTGCCGGCCCCAATGCTCGCAAAGTGCTTGAAAAGCTGTGTGATGAAGATGTGTCCAATGAGGCTTACCGCTTTATGGACTATCGCGAAATGGCCGTGGCCGGGGCGCCATGTATAGTTAACCGAATTTCGTATTCAGGCGATCTGGGATACGAAATCTGGCTAGCGCCGACGTATGAAAACAAGGTTTATGAAGGCATCAAACAGGGTGGCAAAGACTTTGGAATTGTTGATTTCGGCATGCGGGCCTTGCTGTCCATGCGTCTCGAGAAAAATTTTCCCACATGGTTCGCTGAATTGCGCCCGATATACGGGCCTTTTGAAGCTGGAATGGATCGGTTTATCAAGCTTTCAAAAAATAGATTTATTGGGAAAGAGGCTGCTTCGAAAGAATATAACAAGGGCCCTAAACTCACCCGAGTTTCCTTTATTGTAAAGGCAGGGACCGCAGACGTCATTGCGGATGAACCGGTATGGGCGAAAGTCGGGGACAAAGACTATGGTACGATCGAGCCTGCGCACGGGTTTGGCGCCCATCGTTTTGACGCAAGCGGCGAAGGAATTCCGAAGCGCGCAAGCGCTCGCGATGGCGATTGGCGCGTTGTTGGATGGGTAACATCCGGCGGCTACGCCCACGGAATAGAAAAGTCGATGGCACAAGCCTACTTGCCAAGCGAGCTTGCGAAACGAGACGAGGTTGGACTGTTTGAAATCGAAATCCTCGGTATTCGTAGAGCAGCCGTCATTACATTGGAACCGCCGTTCGATCCGACTGGCGCAAAAATGAGATCCTAGGAGTGAGATGGAAAACATGAGTACGGAAAAGAGAGCTGGTGCGCGACGAGGCCGTCGCCGCAGTTCTGGCAACGAACAAGTTATCGAGGCACGTTCCCTGCGATATAGACAATTGAAACATCCGTTTGAGCCTCAAAAGGTGTTTTCGGATGATGAGATTAACGCGATCCACGATACCTCGTTGCGGGTGCTTGAGGAGCTGGGGATAAAGGTTTTGCTACCCGAAGCCCGCGCGATTTTTGCGACTGCCGGAGCGCGGGTCGAGGACGACATGGTGTTTATTGGCCGCGATATTGTCGAAGCTGCTGTGCGGACCGCCCCGTCCAACATCAGGCTTCGGGCCATAAACCCTGCACGCGAGCAGGATTATGTAGATGGCACGGTAATATTCGCACCCGGTTCCGGTTGCCCTAACGCCACCGATTTTGAACGGGGCCGCCGCCCTGGGTCACTTCGGGACTTCGAAGAAACCACAAAGCTTGCCCAAAGCTTTGATGTTATTCACATGCTCGGACAATCAGCAGAGCCCCAAGACGTGCCAATACAGTTTCGCCATTACGATATGGTGCGTGCACAAATGGAGCTTTCGGACAAACCTTTGCATGTCTATTCGCGTGGGCAGACGCAAACTCT
This sequence comes from Paracoccaceae bacterium, assembly GCA_050256375.1. Taxonomy (GTDB): domain Bacteria; phylum Pseudomonadota; class Alphaproteobacteria; order Rhodobacterales; family Rhodobacteraceae; genus NORP23. The sequence goes on from JBBWVU010000025.1 coordinate 35,976, forward strand.
GGAAACATTCGAAATGATCCGAATAGGGTTCGGCCTCTCGGACGATGATTTTACCAACGGAGCTTGGGTTACGACGATTATCAACACCAACTCGCCGCGATTGTTGGACAATCCGATGGCGCAAGGGATCATAGATTTCGCCCGTGCAGGCCAAATGACGGTGATAACACCTTTCTGTCTAGCAGGCGCAATGGCACCGGTAACAGTTGCGGGGGCACTGACGTTGCAACATGCCGAGTCTTTGATGGGCATCACCTTGGCTCAACTAGCCAAGGTAGGTGCGCCGGTCAGCTATGGCGGTTTCAGCTCCAACGTTGATATGAAATCCGGATCGCCCGCATTTGGTACGCCCGAGCATGTGAAGATGCAAATCGGTGGTGGGCAATTGGCACGTCACATCGGATTGCCTTGGCGCTCGGCCACTGGGGCGGCGTCGAACACACCTGACATGCAATCCGCGAGCGAAACAAACATGGCGTTGTGGGGTGCGATGATGGGCAACGCGACCATGACACTGCATGCTGCGGGCTGGCTGGAAGGCGGCCTGTCTTTTGGATACGAGAAGTTTATCAACGATGTCGAAGCCCTTCAGGTAATCGCCGAACTTTGTGTAAAACCGGATGGAAATGCCGCCGAGATCGGGTTTGACGCGATTAAGGACGTCGCACCCGGCGGTCATTTTTTCGCAACCCAGCATACGATGGATCGTTACCGGACGGCGTTTTACGAGCCGCTGGTGGCAGATTTGCAAAACTTCGGAGCATGGGAAGATGCAGGGGCGAAAACCTCGGCTGATCGTGCAACGGAGATTTGGAAACAGACCCTCAGAGATTTCGTAAAGCCACCGACGGGCGAAGCTGTGTCCGACCGCCTTGCTGAATATATCGAAGCGCGAATTGCAGCCGGTGGCGCCCACCCGATGGAATAACCTTCGAAGAAAAGACCGCGTTTCCCATACCATCTAGTTATTAACTTTATGTGCGCAATTTCGCGCCACCAACGATGTTGCGCGAAATGCAGGGAAATTAAATTCATGCGATCGACCGCTTAACACTGCGAGTTTCGAGACTCGTCAATTTCGATCAACGTCGGCGCCTTCGATTCAACAGCGTTACGCAGCAATTTTGGCAGGTCTTCAGGGCTTTCAAGTTTTTTGGTATTTAGGCCATAAGACTTGGCGATGGTCACAAAATCGGGCGTGTGCAGATCAACGCCAACTGGAGCTACATCCCTTCTGAGCATACTAGATTTAATTTCGCCAAAGCTGCAGTTGTTCCAGCAAAGCACAATCAGTGGCCCACCAACTTCCATGGCAGCGCCCAGCTCACCAAGTGTGAACTACAAGCCACCATCGCCTGCAATACAGACCACCGGACTTTCCGGCATTGCAACGCGCGCGCCGATCGCCGCCGGAAGTGCATAACCAAGCACCCCAAAACCACAGGCCGAGTTGAACCTGCGCGCCTTGGTTCCAATCGGTAGGTAAAGGTTACCGGCATAAGTTAGCTGCGTGGAATCGCCGACCACGATTGCATTCGGTATTTCGACCAGTATGCCTTCCAGAATGCGAATCAATGTGGTGTACTTTTCATCCTGTTCGTCCATAGCCGCCATTCGCGCGACCTCCGCTCGCGCAGCTCCATTCGCGTGTTTCGGTTCTGGGTCTAACGCCGAAAGAAGGTCACGCATTGCTGCCCTCGCATCGCCAACCAGTGCAACGTCACTTGGTTGATTGCGGGCGATTTGAACCGGGTCTATGTCGGCACGGATCAACGGGGGCGATACCGAAAATGGCTCACGATCAAATAAATTGTAATCGGTTTGCCCCAATTTTGCACCAAAATCCAAAACTAAGTCAGCATCAGAAATCAATTCACGAACAGAATTCAACGATGGGCTGGCGGAAACCTCCAAAGGGTGGCCGGCCGGAATAAGCCCTCGCCCGTTTATCGTCATTACAACCGGAGCATCCAGACGTTCAACTAGGCTTTGCGCTTCAGAGGCAGCGCGACGTGCGCCCCCGCCTAGCAAGATCACGGGCCGCGCAGAGGCGTTGCACGGATCAACAGCACTACCGACAGCTTGTTCGGATGGTCGTGGCGGGCGGATTTTTACTGCCCGTTTCACCTCGAGTCCTTTCGCATTTGCTGCAAACAGATCGACGGGAATTTCGATATGAACAGGTCGAGGTCGTGCCCTTCGAAAACCGCGAACGCCCGCGCTACTGCTTTTGGAAGATCCGACGAAGCGAGGACTCGAAAACTGCTGGCAGCTACTTGCGCCGCCAGCAGACTTTGGTTGGGGCTTTCGTGAAGCTCACCTTCGCCATGCCCGATCCAGCCTATATGATTAACTGCAGAAGTCACAAGCATCGGAATAGAATCTGCATATTCCTGTCCCATCGCCGTGATCGTATTGGTCAACCCGGGGTCGGTAATAACAAATGCCACACCAAGTTTTCCACTGGTACGCGCATACCCGCCAGCCCACGATACATTTCAACCGTGTGGACGCCCGGAATTCCAAAAACCGTATCTACAGCGTACTCTTCGAGGGGCTTCACCAAATTTTCGCCAAGTGTCATGCCTTATTGCCTTTATCATTTGCCTGTATCATCCGGACCGCTGTCATTCTTGCGACTTGCTCCACTCTGATTCTTTCGGGTTCCTGTGTCCCTACTCGCGCAGGTTATTGATCCCAACATTTGTTCGAAGCAAACGGTTCCTTTCCGGAAGCCACACGTCTGGACAGTGACACCGATATGATCGCTCTAATGCAAGTGCTGCTGGCAGAGGGAAACCGCCACCGCGAAGTTGGGCGAAGCGATGTTGAAATCGTTTTTTGCCCCGATCGTGGCCATGCTATGTTGGATGATACGACCCTAAATTCCCACCCCGGATACCCACTGATCGGCGCATGCGTGGACTGGCAGAATTACGCGGCGCCATGAAGGCGCTGGGGTATAAATGCTAGAGTGAAAGCGAAACGAAGCACTTCGCGTTTAATGGAATCCAACACAGAGGCGACGCCGTCATCCGCACTAATGGTTATGTTATGCCGCCCATTGCGTATTGGAAGTGCTTTACTTAAAACTTCGGAAAGCATCAAATGAAAGTAGTCAACTTTGGCGGATTACTCGTCATCACAATACTTACTCTCGTAATCGAGTAGGAAGCCTTTTCGAGTCCAATAATTCCAAATTTAACATCTAGTTAGCAAGAGAAGAACAATGCCCCAAGAACCTATCTACCCCGATTTTGAATCCTCCGCGTTTCTGAACGAACACATCTCTCAGACGCTTGCATTCTACGAAGATATTGCCGTTGATCCTGACGGCGGGTTTTTCAATTGTTTTGAAGATGGTGGCCGGATTTATGATCGAGATCTTCGGCATCTGGTCAGCACCTGCCGTTTCATTTTCAATTATTCTTTGGCGTTTCGCAAACGCGGTGAGCCTCGGCATCGTGACAAAGCCTTGCACGGGCTGGCCTATCTCGAAAAACTCCACCGACAACCCAATGGGTCCTATGCTTGGCAACTGCGTAATGGTGAAGTGATCGAGCGGCAGGTAATGGCCTACGGCCACGCCTATGTGATGATCGCAACTGCATTTGCACTGGACTCGGGGATTGAAGAGGCGCGAGCGATCCTTAACCATATCTGGGAGTTCATGGAAGAACATTTCTGGGACTCCGAGCATGGCGCATATGCTGATGAATACAATGCTGACATGACGCAACTTAGCTCGTACCGTGGCCAGAATGCCAATATGCATAGTTGCGAAGGATGTATCGCCGCCTACCGCGCGACGGGTGAAGCGCGTTATCTTGAACGGGCAGAAGCCTTGGCCCGCAAATTTACCGTCGAACTAGCAGATCAAACTGACGGTGTAATTTGGGAACATTATCACACCGACTGGACACCAGATTACGAATATAACAAAGACAAACCTAATGATTTATTCAAACCATGGGGAATCCAACCCGGGCATCTGGTTGAATGGGCGCGCTTGCTGCTGACACTTGATGCACTTCGCCCGCAAAGTTGGTATTTGGATCGATCTATTGAACTTTATGGCAAAGCGATGCAGCACGGTCGTGACGAGGAATTGGGCGGGTTAATTTACGGATTTTCACCTGATGGCACAATCTGCGCACGGGAAAAATACTATTGGGTACACAGCGAAACAACTGCCACTGCTTGGCGCCTTTTCTGCCGCACACGTGCTGAGACCTATCGCAAGGATTACCATGATGTCTGGCAATATGCATGGGATCATCTGATCGACCACGAACACGGGGCCTGGTTCCGAGTGTTGACACCGGAAGGTCGAAAAATTGACAATCAGAAGTCCCCTCCAGGTAAGACTGATTATCATACGCTGGGCGTATGCTGGGATATTTTGTCGGTAAACCTTGCGAAGTGAACCTGCGGGTGACCTCTGAACCGGTTTTTAGGTAGCGACCAGTTTTTTATAAAAAAAACGAGCTCTCCGGCCCGAGTGGAAGGTCCACGACCCACCGTTTCGCGCAGCGTCGTAAATTGCTGGTACAAGTTCAAGCGATTACCGCCCGTCTTCAGGTGCCACAGCACGATGCTTTTTTGCCCACTATTTTCAAATGTGAGTTTCCTGCGTCTGTATATGTGCGGAACAATGACAGCCTATTGTGGGCAAGCTGCATCTGGCAGAGCTTGAAACGAGATTACGGCGAACTGGGTTGTTGGGCTGGACTTCACTTCTAGATAAAGAGCACGCCGACCGTACGATACTTACATCTACAATCTCGATGTTGCACATCGAGAAAATGTTGCTGTTTACTCCCGACGAATTTTTCCAACCGATCAAGGTTAGTGATGTAGTCGCGTCGATAAATCTTAGTCATCGTGACGCGATAAAACTGTTCCGACGCGTCTTGGGAACTGCGATAAAAGAGCAATTAACCTTAACGCGGACAAGCCATGCTCAAATGTTACTTTCAGAATCCGATGCGAAAGTGTTGATCGTGGCGTTGGAGAATGGGTTCAAGTCACTCTCGGCATTCTTTGAAGCCTTTGAAAAGGCTAGCGGCGTGTCTCCTGCCCAATACCGCAGAAATGCACTGGGCCCGACATCAACAAACGTTCGCTTCTGAAGCAGACCACCTAAACTCGTACCGTGGAAAATAAGCACTTAATGCCGATCGTATTCGATAGCATTGGAAATTAGGATGAAACTGGCTGGGATGGTAGGATTCGAACCTACGATACACGCTACCAAAAAGCGTTGCCTTACCACTTGGCTACATCCCAACTAAGGTGCTACATAAATAGGCTGCGGTCTTGTCGCAAGCGGAAAATTGCGTTGGGTTCAAGCTTCGCGAGAAATTATCCTTTAGCACCACGATCTGCCTTCGCCAATCGGTCGAAATCCATTAAAATTTCAATCAAATTCGCCATTTCAGCCAGCGGCATCATATTCGGACCATCCGAGGACGCTGCATCTGGATCCGCATGGGTTTCGAGAAAAACACCGGCGACACCGACTGCCACTGCGGCACGGGCAATGGTCGGGACGAATTCACGCTGGCCACCTGACGTCCCGCCTTCGCCACTTGGCTGTTGCACACTGTGCGTCGCATCGATGATGACCGGGTATCCCATAGCCGCCATGATCGGCAGCGCGCGCATGTCGGTCACCAGATTATTATAACCAAAACTGGTTCCACGTTCGCAAAGCAAGATGTTGTCGTTCCCAGTCGAGGCAATTTTCGCTGCGACATGTTTCATATCCAGCGGCGAAAGAAACTGGCCTTTTTTCACATTGATCGGCTTGCCAGTCGCACCGGCGGCAAGCAGTAAATCGGTCTGACGGCATATCTACAATAACTGTTTGTGGCGTCTACCACGTTCACACATCGTATGCCAACTTGTATAAATAAAGTATTAATTGCTCGATCAGAGTATCTGTAATTGGTTGCGTTCTGTTACCGGTTCACGCATATGTATCGACAACTAATTTTTAGTAGGAAGCGCCGCTACAGTTGGTGTCGCAGCCTTTCCAAGGCGGGAAAACGAACGTGCGATTAGTCGGAGCATTTATTGTATTTATGGCACTTTGGCTGCTATTGTCCGGCGTTTACGAACCGTTAACAATCGGACTTGGGGCGCTATCAACACTCGTGGTGGTTTTTGTGACCCGTCGCATGGATGCGATCGACGGTGATCGAGTGGATGCGCGCCTGAATCCGTTGGGAACGGTCGGTTATGCTTTATGGCTGCTGATCGAGATTGCCAAGGCTAACTGGACCGTCATGAAAATCATACTGTCGCCTTCACTGCCGATCAAACAGCACATGTTTTCCATTCCTTACACACAGAAAACAGACCTCGGGCAAGTGATTTTCGCCAGTTCTATCACGCTGACCCCCGGCACAATTACTGTCGAGACCGAGCCTGGTCATTTCCTAATCCATGCCGTCGCCTTTACCTCGGACGACAAGGCCGCGCTTGCAGATATGGACCGTCGAGTTACTGCAACGGAAAAGGCGGAACAATAATGATGTTCGCTGTTGGAATAATCGCAGTTTTCATTGCTATGATATTGGTGCTGATACGCCTGTTCGGTGGCCCGACGCTTTATGATCGGGTGCTTGCAGTAAACTCGTTTGGGGTCCACACAGTTTTGCTGATCGGACTAATCGGCTTTTTGACGGATCGCCCCGACTTCCTTGATATCGCTTTGCTTTACGCGTTGATAAATTTCGTTGGCACAATCGCTATCCTAAAATTCTTTCGGTATCGCGCGATCGGTGACAAGTTACATATAAAAGACGAGGCCGAAACATGAGCCCGCTTGATACCTTACTGGAAGTCCTTAGCTGGTTCTTCATCCTGCCAGGGGCGTTCTTCGTAGTCGTCGGGGCAGTCGGCACGCTGCGATTTCCGGATTTCTGGTCACGACTGCATGCGGCTTCGGTCACTGAGTCCGCCGGAGTATTGCTGGTATTTGCCGGCCTGTGCATTCAAGCCGGTTTCACATTAATAACCGTAAAAATAATCATTATCGGCATATTTCTGTTCATCACCGGTCCCACTTCGACCCATGCGATCGCGAATGCAGCATTAGTAACAGGCCTGCGCCCAAAAGAGGCGAAAGGCTTTACTGGTGTCGAACCGGAACCGCTTACTAAAAATCCAGCCGATCCGGCTGAGCCAGAATAACGGTAGGTGTATCATAGAAATTTTCATTGATATCGCGTTCTTTGTAATGCTGGTGGTTACCGCAATCGCAGTTGTGCGGATGCACAGCCTGTTCGCAATCGCCATGCTGTCAGGCGTGTTCAGTCTGGTATCGGCCATGTTGTTCGTGACACTGGACGCGGTAGACGTCGCCTTCACCGAGGCCGCCGTAGGTGCCGGAATTTCCACCGTTCTTGTGCTTGGCACGCTTGCCCTGACATCACGGTTTGAAAAGCCAACCACTCGCTCGCCTGCGATTCCGTTGCTGGTCGTCTTTGTTACCGGTGCAGCGCTGATATACGGCACACTCGACATGCCGAATTTCGGTTCGGCAGATGCGCCCGCACAAACGCATGTTTCACCGGAATACCTTGAACGTAGCCCGTACGAAATCGATATTCCCAACGTAGTGACCGCCATTCTGGCAAGCTATCGTAGCTATGATACTCTGGGCGAAACCGCCGTGGTGTTCACTGCCGGTATCGGCGTTCTACTGCTTCTCAGCGGATTGCGCCGTCGTCGCCGCGACGACGTTGAAGAAAGCGAAGAAATCTGATGCGACACCACCTGATATTACGTATCATAACAAAACTGCTGGTCGGCGCGATCATGCTGTTCGCATTCTACGTCCAGTTCCACGGTGATTTCTCACCCGGTGGAGGCTTTCAGGCCGGTGTCATCATGGCCGTAGCTTTCATCCTTTATGGATTGGTTTTCAGCCTTCAAGACGTACAACGCGTTTTCCCGCAATGGCTGGTGCATAAGCTGATCGCTTTGGGCGTGCTTCTCTATGCCGGAACGGGCGTCGTCAGCATGTTTCTGGGTTACAGCTTTCTGGATTACGGCGCGTTCACCCCCGAACATCCTTCGCACGGTCAACACTACGGTATCTTTGCTGTGGAACTGGGTGTCGGCATCACGGTGACTGCGGTTATGGTGGCAATTTACTATGCCTTCGCAGGCCGCCCAGCCCGCCTTAGCGACGAGGAGTGGTGATATGGGCTTCGAATTGACACAGGAATACATCCTCGGCCACCTGAATTATTGGTTGTTTTCGGTATTGATGATGACTGGTCTTTATATCGTGGTGGCCAAAGGCAACCTTGTGAAAAAGATCGTCGGGCTGAATATATTCCAGACATCCGTTTTCATGCTCTATATCTCTATGGGTAAAGTTACAGGTGGCACCGCGCCCATCTTTCCGCTTGATATGGAAATCGACCCCGATGTGATCTACACCAACCCCCTGCCCCATGTTCTAATCCTGACCGCCATTGTTGTTGGCATCGCCACCACTTCGTTAGGACTGGCCCTGATTGTGCGCATTCAAGAAGAGTTCAACACCATCGAGGAAGAAGACCTGTTACAAATCGAACGCGCCATTGCGCATAGTGAAAACGCCATTCACGGTGAATCAATGGGCGGACGGGCATAATGAGCGTCGAGGCAACCCAAACAGCAATGACGCTGACCGATCACCTGCCCGTATTGCAGGTAGTCGTGCCACTAGTCACCGCCCCTCTGATCGTGTTGATCGGCAGCCGTCGCCTGACGTGGACGTTGGCTTTCGTCGCCAGTGTCATCTCGTTTGCGATCGCGATCCTGCTGTTGATGCAGGTGATCGACGGAAGCGTTATTTCTTATCAAATCGGCGGCTGGGCTCCACCGCTTGGCATTGAATACCGCGTAGATGCAGCCAACGCCTTCGTACTGCTGCTAGTAACTGGCATTTCGACCGTTGTTCTGCCCTATGCCCGCGAAAGTGTTCGCTCCGAGATCCCGGCACGCCACCACACCTTGTTCTACGCAGCTTTCATGCTGTGCCTAACGGGCTTGCTGGGGGTTACAACTACGGGCGATGCGTTCAACGTATTTGTGTTTCTCGAAATTTCATCACTGTCTTCATACGTTCTGATTGCGATGGGATCCTATCGAGATAAGCGCGCTTTAACAGCGTCTTACGACTACTTGGTAATGGGCACAATCGGCGCGACGTTCTTCGTTATCGGCCTTGGCATGCTGTATATGGCCACCGGAACACTGAACATGGCCGATCTGGCAGAACGCATCGCCGATCAAGGCTCTAACCGCACGATACGCGCGGCATTTGCCTTTATCGTTGTGGGCATGGGTCTGAAAGTGGCGATCTATCCGCTGCACCTGTGGCTACCAAACGCCTATACTTATGCGCCCTCAGCGGTAACGACGTTCCTTGCAGCGACAGCCACCAAAGTAGCGATTTATGTATTGTTAAGGTTCACCTTTTCGATCTTCCAGCCGAACTTTCTGTTTCAGGTTAACACGCTTGAATTCATCATTCTGCCGTTCGCCATACTGGCCATGTTTGCCGCATCGTTCATCGCGATTTTCCAGACCGACTTCAAACGTATGCTGGCATATTCCAGTATCGCGCAAATCGGTTATATGCTGCTGGGCATCAGCCTACTGTCCGAAAACGGCCTAACCGCAACGGTCGCGCATTTGTTTAACCACGGCATTACCAAAGCTACATTGTTCATGGGTGTCGGCATACTAGTGCTGCGCGCAGGTGGATCGTTCTACAACCGCATTCAGGGGATGGGTAAAACCATGCCATGGACCAGCGCCGCCATCGTGATCGGCGGCCTTAGCCTGATCGGCGTGCCCGGAACGGCTGGCTTCATCAGCAAATGGGTACTTATACAGGCAACCATCGAAAAAGGCTGGTGGCCCGTATCGGTGTTGATCGTCCTGTCATCCCTGCTAGCGGTTATCTACGTCTGGCGCGTGATCGAGACGCTTTACCTCAAAGCCCCCCTCGCAGGAACCGACTATAAAGAGGCCCCATTGTCGATGCTAATCCCCATGTGGATATTGGCACTGGCCTGCATCTATTTCGGCTTTGCAACCGATGTTACAATTAACGCCGCCCGCGCAGCAGCCCAAGGGTTGCTGGCTGGCTCGGCTGGCATGCTTTAGGGGGCGCGCGTGGAAACCAACACAGCCATATTACTGACAATGCTAATCCCCGCAGGGGCGATGGTGACGAATCTCGTGTTCCGCGACCGCCCTGACCTGCGCGACGGGCTTACACTTGCGGCCGCAGTTGCAACATTTTTGACGGTCCTGAGCATCTTGTCAAACGTCGGCAACGGCACTACCGAACCGCTGGTTTTGTTCGAAGTCTTCCCTGGACTCGACTTTGCGTTCAACGTTGAACCCCTGGGTCTTTTGTTCGCGATCGTGGCATCCGGCTTGTGGATCATCACGCATCTTTATGGCGTCGGATACATGCGCGGCAATAACGAGGATAACCATCCCCGTTTCTTCGCCAGCTTCTCGCTAGCCATATCCGCCGTGATGGGCATCGCGTTTGCCTCCAACATGTTCACACTGTTCATTTTTTACGAAATCTTAACGCTTTCGACTTACCCATTGGTAGCCCACAAAGGCACGCCCGAGGCGATCCGAGGCGCACGCACCTACCTAGGCATCCTGCTCGGCACCTCAATCGGGTTGCAACTGCTGGCCGTGATCTGGACGTATTCAATCACTGGAACGCTGGATTTCACCAAAGGCGGCATTCTTGAAGGCCACATCGCAGGCCCCGCCGTCGCTGTCCTTTTGGCTCTATATGCGTTCGGCATCGGCAAAGCCGCGCTAATGCCATTCCACCGCTGGCTTCCGGCCGCGATGGTTGCACCCACTCCGGTCAGCGCGTTGCTGCACGCTGTAGCCGTCGTGAAAGCGGGCGTGTTCACCATGCTCAAAGTCGGGATATACATCTTCGGCATCGACTTTCTGGCAGAAACAGGCGCGTCCGAATGGCTAATGTGGCTGGCCGCATACTCGATCATTGCAGCGTCGGTTGTCGCTATGACCAAGGACAACCTCAAAGCACGGCTCGCATATTCCACCATCAGCCAACTGTCGTATATAACGTTGGGCATGGCGCTTGCAACCTCGATGGGCGCGCTCGGTGGCGGTATGCATATCGCAATGCACGCCATGGGGAAAATCACGCTTTTCATGGCCGCAGGCTCGATCTACGTTGCCACACATAAAACCAACATCAGCCAGATGAACGGTCTTGGAAAGATCATGCCAATCACCTACGCCGCGTTTTTTGTCGGCGCGCTATCCATCATCGGCCTGCCGCCGCTTGGTGGCTCGTGGAGCAAATGGCTGCTGATCGTCGGGGCTGCTGACACAGGCCAATGGATCATGATAGCGGTACTTATGGTCAGCTCGTTGCTGAACGTGGCTTACTTGCTGCCAATCATCGGGCGCGGGTTCTTTTCGCCACTGCCTGAAGGTAGCCCGACAAAAATAACCGAGTCCCCTGTACTGGTCTGGCTGCCCCCCGCGTTAACCGCGGTTGGCACGATTATTCTGTTCTTCTTTGCGGGTGACTTGAAGGAATTCCTGTCCCCCATAGTTTCGGGAAATTAAAGTATGAACAAGCAAAACGACAACCCTGCCGATTACCCCGCACTGGGCCGCATGATGATGTGGGTCGATAAACCAGGCAGTGCCACCAAGATTTTTTATGCGCTTATCGTTGTGTGCGTTCTGCTGTTTCTTGCCGATTTCACCTACGAAAAGCACGGCTATTTTCGCGTCGAGGACATCCCCGGTTACTACGGCATCTTCGGCTTTGTGATGTTCACAGCCCTGATCCTGATTGCCAAAGGCCTGCGGGTGTTGATAAAACGCCCCGAGGGTTATTACGGAGACAAATCGGTAGACGTTGAGGATTATCCTGAAGACCATTTGGATAAGGTTGATCACAATGCTTGACCAAATCCCCACAGCGTTCCTGTTTTTCGCCGCTGCCATCGCGGTTGTCGCCATCCCCAAAGGCCCGATCCGCAACGCGTTCATGCTGCTGGTACCGCTGATCGCTGGCTATCAAGTCTGGAACCTTGAAGCGGGCATCCACAATCAAGTCGAGTTCTTCGGTTTCACGCTGGACTTAATGCGCGTCGATAAACTCTCGCGCGTGTTTGCGCTGATCTTCACCCTCGCCGCGTTCCTGAGCAATCTTTACGCGTGGCATTTGAAGGACACAGTCCAACAAGTCGCAGCCTTGATATACGCCGGTTCCGCTATCGGTGCGGTGTTCGCGGGTGACCTGATAACCCTGTTTTTCTATTGGGAAGGTACGGCGATTGCGTCAGTCTTCCTGATCTGGGCACGCCGCACCGAAGGCTCGTATAACACCGGTATGCGCTACCTGATTATCCAGATTTCATCCGGTGTTATCCTGCTGGCAGGCGCAGCATTGGTCTATCGCGATACAGGCTCGATCACGTTTGGAAACATGACCCTTGGCTCGCTCGGAACATGGCTAATCTTCCTGTCGTTTGGCATCAAAGCCGCCTTCCCGTTGTTGCATAACTGGCTACAAGACAGCTATCCAGCAGCAACGGTCACAGGCACGGTTATCCTTTCAGCCTTCACCACGAAGCTGGCAATCTACGCGCTGGCCCGAGGTTTCGCCGGCACCGAGATATTGATCTACATCGGCGCGATCATGACCCTGTTCCCGATCTTCTTCGCCGAAATCGAGAACGACCTGCGCCGCGTTCTGGCATACAGCCTCAACAATCAGCTCGGTTTCATGGTCGTGGGCATCGGCATCGGCACTGAAATGGCACTAAACGGCACCGCCGCACACGCCTTCGCGCATATCCTTTACAAATCCTTACTGTTCATGAGCGTCGGGGCAGTCTTGCACCGCACCGGAACGTCCAAGGCCTCGGAGCTCGGCGGGTTATACCGAACCATGCCGCTAACGGCGATCTTCTGTCTGGTCGGCGCGGCGTCGATTTCGGCCTTCCCCCTGTTCTCAGGCTTCGTAACCAAATCCTTAATCATCGACGAAACAGGCGCGGGCAGTTATCCAATCATCTGGGCCGTTTTGGTCTTCGCCTCGGCGGGTGTTCTATCCCATTCAGGCATAAAAATTCCGTTCTTCACGTTTTTTGCCCACGACAGCGGATTACGCCCCAAAGAGGCACCTACGCACATGCTGCTGGCTATGGGATTAACCGCGGCACTTTGTATCTACATCGGCGTCTCACCCGATTTCCTATACAGCCTGCTACCCTACGAGGTGGAGTTCCAATCCTATACGATGGGCCACGTAATCGGGCAGTTGCAACTGTTGATGTTCGCGCTTTTGGCCTTCGTAATCCTGATGCGCACCAGCATTCACCCGCCGGAAATCCGCGCGATCAATCTGGATGTGGACTGGATCTACCGCCGCTTGATACCTAACGTCCTAATGACCATAAACCGCACCGTCTCACGCGTTTGGAGCGCCAATACAACGTTCTGGCTGCGAATGGTTAACGATGTCATAACGCAGTTGCACAACTCGCACGGTCCCGAAGGCCGCATGGCGAAAGTATGGCCGATAGGTTCAATGGTGCTCTGGATTGCGATCCTTCTGGGTGTGACCCTGATAACCAACTTCGTAAGTTAGACACCATGCAAACTCCCCTTGATCTGGCCCACGCGCAAATGGAAACCGACGATGCTGCAGGCCTTCGTTTCTATGAACGTCTCGCCGATGCTGAATTGTTCTTGATGCTGGAAGAAGAAGCCAGTGTTGATCGCGCCCGCCCGCTGATCTTTGATACTAGCGACGGCAAAGTAGCACTGATCTTCGACCGAGAGGAACGCTTGGCCGACTTCGTCGATACCCCAACACCGTTTGTGGCCATGTCGGGCCGTCGTATCGCTAAAATTCTGGCAGGTCAGAGCATTGGCTTGGGGTTGAACCTTGGTGTCGCCCCCTCCTCCATGTTGATGCCGCCAGTAACAGTTGATTGGCTCAACGAAATGCTGGGCGCGAAATCCATCGTGACAGAGGCCACGCCCGAACGTTTACACGCGCCGAAGGGTTTACCGGAATCCCTAATCGAGGCGCTGGATACCAAGTTGGCAAATATGTCCGGTGTGGTCTCCGCCGCGTATCTGGTCGGTGTGACCTATCAGGACGGCCAGCGCGGACATTTGCTAGCAATGATAGACGTGCCAACACCCGCACAAGAAGGTGTCGCCGAGGCCATTTCTGAAGCGCTAAGCTTTAGCGGAATCGAGGCGGGGCAACTAGATGTAACCTTTTTGCCATCAGACGCTCCACATCTGGCAGAGTTCGATAAAATCGGTTTGAAATTCGAAATTCCGGATTTTATTCTGCCAACAAGCCTGAAACCGCTGCCCCCCGGAATGGACCCAGACAGCCCACCTAAACTGCGTTAACGGCTTTTTTCCAACAACAGCGCGACGTCTTGTTTGACGGCCCCGATGATTTCGCGCCCCAACTCTCCACGCAGTTGCTCCCGCACGACTTCGCGCACGATGTCGCGCAATATCCCCTCGTCGATGGAAAGGTTCGCTATGGCGACTCCTTCCTTCGACGTTGCTGGCTTTTCTGGTGAAATGCGCGCGGCGGCATCTAGAATAATAACTTTAGGGGTGACACGCATATGCGGGTGCAATATCAGCACTTTGGCAGGCAAGTTCTGCTTCACATCTGCCTTTTTCGGCTTTGACGGTGCAGCTTTTTTCAGATCAGGCTTCGGCTTGGCCGTTTCGGGGAATTTCGCACGTGTTTCGTCGCGCACCATATTTCGAATGGCCGACAAAACTTCTCGTAAGTTTTCTTTTTCGGAATTTTCCACGCTTCCCCACAGCCACTGATTACAAATAAACTATCGGAGGCAGTGTTAACGCGTCAACTGCTTTACTTCCAGCGATCACTAATCGCGTTCAAAATCGCCGTTCCCGAAAACGACGTGGACTCGCGACTGGTTACTGCATCAAAATTCACTTTGGGATCATAAGCCGGAATACCCAATTCAAGGTTTTTCACGTTCAACAGGCCCATGGATGCCAATAAGTTCAAGCCCGCAACATATTCATCTCGCTGTGCCGATGCCAGATTCGAGCGCGCCGCCAGCAAATCCTGCTCAGCATCCAGCAAATCAAGCATGGTGCGCGATCCAAGACGTGCCTCTTCCTTGATGGAATCAAGCGCGATTCGCGAGGCTTCTATCTGTAAACTCGCAGCAACGATCGAGGCTTCAGCCACCCGAATATTCGCCCAGGAAGACGCCGTCGCTTGCCTGATTTGGCGCATCGCATTCTGCGTGATTGCCTTACGGCTTTCCAGTATTTGCCCGGCCGAGCGGATCGTGCTGGACAGCACCCCCCCGTTGTAAATAGGTATTTGTCCGCTTAGCGATATCGTCGCCTTACTTTTTTCTTTAGTCAGGGTTGAACCCGAAGTGTTCGAAAATTCCAGCGAGCCGCCAAGCGTCACTGTCCCTGAACTTGCCGCGCGCGCACGTGCAACATCAAAGCCGGCTGCGTTTTCGGAAAAACGTGCGGCAAGAATACTCGGATGCTCACGCATCGCGATAGATTCCGCAGCGGCCAGCGATTCTGGCAGCTTAGGCAGCGACGGAACCGCTTGCAGGTTAACCGGATCAGCACCAACCACCGCGCGATAAATCTCTTTCGACATTGCAAGCCGCCTGACACTCGCCGCGTGGCTGGTCATGGTCACCGCCAAACGCGCTTGCATCAAGGCAACATCCGTTCGCGTCACCGCCCCGACTGAAAACCGGTCCTGCATTGCCTGAACTTGCTGTTCAACAACCGCGACATCGTTTTGCGCCAAAGCAACAAATTTTTTGTCGCGTCGAACATCCAGATAGGCCGTTGCCGCATTCAAAAGCACCGACTGATCACTGGCCTTCAGGTTTTCCCGAGAAGCAAAAACCATGTAGGCAGCGGCGTTCACAGCATCCTCGGTCCGTCCGGCATCAAAAACAACTAAACGGGCATCCAACGACGCGCGAAGAGTATTAGTCGGACTGTCCAGCGCATTCAGATCAGCGGAGACTGCCGTCCCCGATAGCGATATCGAAGCTCGCTTTCCTGACCCAGCCTGCACCACCGTTTCATCCTGCGCACGCAGACTCGCGCGACTGGTTTCAAGCGATGGGTTGGTTTCATACGCAAGTACCAGCACCTCGCGAAGGGTAACAGCGGACGTCGCAACAGGAATCGAGGCGATGCCCGCAGTCATCGCAACCATTATAAATTTCGCTAACCCGCGCCGCATCACATATCCATTCAAGTTAAAATATAATCTCAAACGTTAAGATTTGCTTAACGCTTGATCTGTTAAAAGGAAAAAACCTGTTCCGCTTCAAATCCGGCCAAAACCGGTGCGGTTGCATCAAAAACGGTATCCCAGCTTACTCCTGCGTCGGTACGAACACCGATGCGGCATTGGCCACCCGGGCCATCCACAAAAATAGCAGCAATACGCCCGCCGACTTTCAACTGGGCCAGCAGGGAATCAGGCAGAACCTGCACGCCACCCTCGATCACGATCACATCATATGGACCGTGCTGCGCGGCACCATCGATCAGTGGCCCAACATGGATCACAGCGTTATCTGCCGCTTGCTCGCCAAGCGTCGTTTCAGCAATGGTTGCCTGCTCGGTATTTTCCTCGACTGCGATGACGGCCTCTGCCAAACGCGAGATAACAGCCGCCGAATAGCCAAGAGCTACACCGATATCCAGAACCAGTTCATCAGGTTTAATATTAAGCGTTTCCAGCATCTTGGCCAAGATACGAGGGGCAAGAACCACCCGTCCGTTATCCAGATCAATATGCTGCCCGACATACGCCACAGGACGTTTATCCAGCGGCACATACACCTCACGCGGGACATGCAGCATTGCTTCGATGATGGGATACAGCGTCACATCCGAGGGGCGAACTTGCCCGTCAACCATTGCAGCACGGGCGGCTTGGTAATCAATCATTAGGCTGGCCTTTTAAGTTTGGCGAATAGCCCTCTTTTGACACATTAAATCGAGCGGAGCAACTTGATCTGACAATTTACGTTTGTTGCTTGCACGCCTCATTCTTGATTGCTATAGCATCCCTGAACCACGATCAGGCGAGTTGGCGGAGTGGTTACGCAGCGGATTGCAAATTCGTCCACACCGGTTCGATTCCGGTACTCGCCTCCATTATTCTCTATTGCTAATAATCCCAAATAGTTACACAATATCAGCGGTGTGTGAAGTACCTTTGGGGATACGGTCGGGGATATGGTCGAGGATAATTTTGAAATTTCTACATGTAAGCCGGATGCCTCCAAAGGTGGGATTTATCGGGTGTTTTTAACGATTCCTATCGAACTTAGGAACCACTACGGCAAGAAACAGCTTAAGAAATCCACTGGAGAACGTGACCTTAGAAAGGCTAGGCGTAAGCAACACGACATTACGGAAAGGTGGTACCAGGAGTTTAGAGCCCTACTGGGGCGAGACGCTTACGCTAAGTTAATTGATGCGCTAGCCCTAAGCGATACACCCTATCACTATCGAATTTACGAAGAAGAGCCCGATCCCCTGCCGTTCACCTCCAGACCAGAAAACGCCACTGAGGCGAACAAAGCAATTGAAGGTATCGCCCAGCGCATACGGAGATACCAGACCGCCATTGAGCAACATGATTTAGGATGGCTGGTAGATAGTGGTATTATGCTTGCGGAAGTGAAGCGTGGTTCCGGCATGAATTTTGATGACATACTGGAGCTACAAAAACGGGTCACATTCGACCTACAACAGAAATTCTCGCTAGTAGCGCCACCAATAATTACCGCAGCCTCCGTTCCGCTAGCCCCAAACAAATCCAGCTATCCACGCTCGTCGGAATTTGTTGCAGCTTATTACGGGCACCGAAAGTGGGAAAAGATCAGCGCAAAACAAAAGCAGTCCAGTCGGACGAGAATGGCACGATGTCTCGACATCATTGCTGATCCGCCACTAGACCAAATACTAAGCCAACACAGCAACCAAATCGCCCAAACTCTGGAAGATGCCGGAAAGGCCAATGCCACTATAAAAGCATATATCAGTGCGCTGTCAGGTCTCTTTGATTATATTCGCCTTAACGAGCTGAATGAGGACGTGGTTCCAAACAAACCGTGGTTAACTTCAAACCCATTTACCGGTTTGCAAATGTCAGACTACGGGACAGCAAAGAGATCTTACGAGGCTTTGACTGAGGACCAGCTTCACAAACTTTTTGCCCAACGCATGGAAGCAAAAGACCGCCTTTGCCTTGAACTACTAATCACAACAGGCTGTCGTTTAGACGAAATCGCCCTGCTCACCTGGGAACAAATAAAAACAGACCAGACGGGTATCCAATACATTGACCTCGCCAGCCATGCTTTAGTTAAAAACGACAACAGTAAACGGCTTATACCGATTCCTGACATCATCACATTGCCTGAGCCTTCTACTGGAAGGCTGTTTGGCTATACGGTGGACAGCAACGGCAAAGCATCCCGTGCCGCTGGAAAAGCTCTTCTGAGATACATTCATCCAATCAGAACTGGTCCTGACGACAACCGCAAAACGGTTCACAGTCTTCGCCACAATTTAGTTGGCTTTATGGACAACCTGAATCCCCCGATACCAGAGAACCTAAAGGACTGGATAACGGGCCATAGTTCAGAAGGATCTCTCAACGCTAGCGAACGTAAACGGACCTACGGCAGCGATCCAGATCTTGCGCTGAAGTACGATGTGCTGAACAGGATCAAACATCCGTGGCTATAGATTGGCCATCTGAGGAGCTAGCAACAATTTAATCAATAGCGACGCATAAGCCTACGACCATAAGGTTATGAGATTAAGCCACTGAATAATAACAATAATTAGTCAAAATGGGTTGACGGAATGAATGATTCTATGTATCCTGCGGATGTGCCCGCCCAGGGTGCATCTACTAACACTTACTACCCGCCATAGGCCTTACCCGCATTAAAGTGCTTAGAGTATTAAGCTCTTCAACCTCCTCACAGAATTAGCCGACCAACTGCCGTTTCCTGATACCGTTGGAACCCTCATGTCGTTCAACTTCTGTGCTATCGCCCTTAGGCTCAGAACGCCTTCAGGATCTATCTTATCAATCATTGGCAACCGTTCCATGGAGCGGCGTCTGTAGAGCGCTGTACGGGCCTCAGAGGCGGTCTTAGCGTCTGCTGCTGTACCAACACGCCCCACGAACTTACCATCCCTGTACGCACCCAACTGAATGCCTCTGGCCCTCGCTGCGGCTAGTGCTGCCTTTGTACGCTGTGAGATCGCCTCACGCTCCTGTTCAGCAACCAGCGCCATGATCCCAATCGTCAGCCTATTGGCCTCAGGCATGTCCGCCGCAATGAACTCGATTCCTGCGTCTTTGAGGTTCAGCAGGAAGGCCGCATCTCTGGTCAGTCGATCGATCTTCGCCACAACTAGCGTCGCACCTGACGCTTTGCACAGATCAATAGCTTCGGTCAGCTTAGGGCGTCGGTTGTTCTTGCCGCTTTCAATCTCAACCATCTCCTCAATGACCGTCCAGTCACCGCCGTTGAGATAGTCCTCAACAGCCTTACGCTGTGCTTCCAGCCCCAATCCGGATTGTCCCTGCTTCAATGTGGAAACTCTCAAATAGCTTACGAATGTTCCTCTAGTCATAGTTGTTACCTACCTTCATACGAACGTTTGATAGTGCGTAACAGTATTACTACAGCCAGTAAAGGGCAAATCATATGCTGATTGATGGGCGATAGGGGGAAGCGCCACCGGGGGGGGTACGGGTATCGTATACAGAGCCGACCTATTCTCGTAGAATTTAGAATTCGTAAACAGCCTCCTAATCTAGGCCTTGACTGGCCTCCTACGATCTGCTATTTTGGCCAGAGGCCAACAACGCATATACGTGTTGACTCCACCCCCCAAATCTGTTATAATAATAGTATGGTCTGAGGTATGCTTTATTAGCGTCTCAGCCCTACAATCTCCCACACACCACACTACCACATACTGGTTGTTCTCACGGATCTAACACCCGTCCGCAACCCGACATGAGGCAGGCTGACATCCTGCCGTAACAAACACTGTAGTCGGTATTTTGACACCAACCAGACTGGGCTTTTGACCCTGCCAGTAACAGAACCTCAGACCGCTACCGCACAAGTATCGGGTGTTGGTGTCTGTCTCCATCATACCCTCAAAATCACCGTACTGCGTGCTTACCGCAGTGAACTAGAAAGAATATCTATGTCACACAACCCTCGTACATCTGCACAGTTTCAATCGGACAAAGCCAAAGGCCAAAGAGCTGAGAAGACGTTTATGGAACTCATCGCTGTGATGGGCGGAACTGCTTCATCACTAGGCACTGTCCCTGCTCACGGGGATCCAACTCCTCGCTTCAGTAGGCCACACGCCACTAATGAGAACGGTTATTGCTACTCCGTTTCTCCAGACATACTCTTCACTTTTGCTAATCAGCCTAGGGGTTTTGCAGCGCTAGCACAGGTGAAGGTGAAGAAAGTTCAGCAGGAGAGATCCAAAGGTTGGCTCTACGTATTCCTGGACGAAAAAGAGCTGCACAGGATGTCCCTCGCCGCTAAGTTCTACGACGTATTCTTTGTGATTCATGTGCCTGAGCTAGAAGGCGTTGAGGGTTTCAGTGAGTGGATGTGGATTAACGTCGATGACCTGCGAGAGCAGCAGACAACGCTACTGAAGAGGAAAATCTTCAACACTCCAGCGTTCCTTTTGCCGCTCAACATCTTCAAACCGCTGTCTCAAATCATGAAGAGGAATCTTATCGATGAACCAGCAAACACCAACGCTACGCCAGAAACTGCAAGCCTTTGAGCGTAGTCTCATCGTGTCAGAACTTCAGCAGCATAAACGCCTCTACAAAGTAGCTACCGCTTTGGGGTTGTCCTACAATACTTTGTGGAGACGGATGCAGCTTTACGGAATAAGTCGATGACTGACGTCGTCACGAAGATGACCACAAAGCAGGAGCGCTTCCTGGAGGCTCTGGTGTCTGTGGAGGCAAAAGGCGACGTTCGAACTGCTATGAACCTAGCAGGCTATTCTAAGACCACTAAGACCGCCTATCTGGCTAGAGAACTGTCCACTCAGATCCGTGAAGCCACGGAGATGTTGCTGGCACTGTACGCTCCGAAAGCAGCCATGGCGCTGACGTCGATGCTAGAGGAAGACGCTGAATTCGACCTGAATACACGCCACGTCTTAGCCGCTGCCAAAGAGGTCTTAGATCGTACGGGTTTCGGAATTAGGCAGAAGATCGACGTTGAGGTTGTACATCCCGCAATGTTCATTTTGCCGCCCAAAGACCTGAACTAGTACACCGCTATCCCCCTCGCCCCGCCACAACCAAACTGTAAACAATAGGCCGCTCACCGTTAATTCGCTGGGCGGTCTTTGCGTGGAAACGCCCTTAGCAGCCGCTGCTGTAAGATAACTGCCTTCAGATCAATACCCGCACTTAGTGTAACCACTATTCATGCACTCACGGGCCATGGTTTGAGCCTCTACAACCTCGGCTGAGGTCATGTTCTTTGCACGCTCGTCTCTACGCTCGCCAGCGTTCTTCAATCCGTTTGCTGAGGCGATATTGTACCAGATGTGAGCCAACACGTTGCTCTGAACGCCTAGTCCCTTCTCGTACATTAAGGCCAGGGCGAATTGGGCTGCGGGGTCGCCCTGTTCAGCAGCTAATCGGTACCACTTAATCGCTTCAGCGTAATTTTGCAGGACGCCTCGTCCAGTCTCGTATTGTAAGGCCAGGTTGTATTGGGCTGTGGCCTGGCGGAAGAATTCGTCAACGTCGGCCTCGAATTGTTGCATTTCGGCCTCGAATTGTTGCATTGGCGTTAGATTTAACCCCTCTACCGGGGGTGTATCGAGGGCATCGAATGGATTTATCTCTTCTACCGGAGGTGTGTCGAGGGCATCGAATGGATTTATCTCTTCATCCTGTGCCGCTGCTGGGCTGAAAGCCAACGATAATACAATTGCTAGTGCTAGTCTCATTGCAATACCTCCTGTTGATACGGTCCACGGTTCTTACAGAAACTGATAAAGAATGCCCTATTAGCAGCCGCTGTAGATCACCGATCCGTCAGGCATCGTTGTGTTGCAGAGAATAACGCCCCTCATCTTAGCCCATGATAAGTTCGCTCCTTTTAGGTTAGCCCA
>JBBWVU010000026.1:0-35089 GCA_050256375.1 Paracoccaceae bacterium
TGCGCGGCATTCCTTGACCCACAAGCACTTCAACCTGCCGTAACTTCGATACAATCTCTTCTGGTTTATGACGTCTAATTCCCATGATTAATCCTCCTGTTCCTAATATATCAGGTGGACCAGTTCAGTGGGGGAGGATCACTCTTATGCGCATTGTGGGCGGGTCGACGATCAATGATCAGTATTTTTCCATTTGATCGGGGTAACGTAAACGATGCTATCATCAACACTGACCATCACTTCGCCGTCCTGAATATTAACCTGCAGCTTCATCGAGCGGCTTGCAAGTTTGCCCAGTTCGCTGGTGTCCTTCTCTGAAAAATTGATAACCTGGAGGTTATCAAACCGGGTTGTGCTGTTTTTGATCTTCTCCCACCACATCTCAGCCGTCCTGCCGCCATAACAATAGACAATTACCTCGTTGGCTTTGCCACAGGATTGACGAACAATCTTCTCGCCCGGAAGTCCCAACGCCACCCACAGCTCAAGCTCGCCACTCAGGCTTTTCTGCCAAATGTCTGGCTCGTCATCCGTAGAAAGGCCCCTAGTAAGTTCCAATTGCTCGTGGGCATTCAGTGCAAAAGCGAGAATACGCACCATTAACCGTTCATCAGTCTCCGAAGGATGTTTGGCAACGGTCAGTTTATGGGTCTCATAATAATGACGATCCATATCGGAAACGGAAAGTTCAACTTTATAAATGGTGGCTTTTTGCGCCATGATTTTTCCCAGAAAAGCGAAGATGAAGATAGGGATGCCTAATGCGTCTGGTGACTTTTTGAAAGCAGATAAAATGGAATAGCTTTGCTCATCCATTTTACACATTAGAAAACATAATATCACTTAATTTGCACATAATAGGTAAAAAAAATTGTAGTCTAGATTGCGCACTGCCGATGCCGCTAGATTATTTTCTGGAGACTGTGGTTCGGTATAATCGTTAGGCGTGGTGCCCCCAATTGCGCCGCCGAACGCATGAACCTTTATTTGGCGAGCTAGCAGTGCGCACACTAACAATACGGACGCAATTCCTGGATTTCTTGAAGGTAGTGGAACGGACATGTCTCTTTGGGCGCAGGCCAAGTTAGCCGCTGAACAGACACCCCCAAATCGCAACCGAACCGCCGATTTCTTTAGGGCCGCCGCGATCACAATCGTAGTCTTCGGTCACTGGCTTGTCAGCGTACCGCACTATGTGGATGGTGGCCTCGAATTCACTATGCTGTTGTCGGTACAACCATGGACGCAATACGTGACATGGTTCCTGCAAGTCATGCCAATCTTCTTCTTCGTTGGAGGGTTTTCCAATGCGGCGTCATGGACGTCTGCACAACTTGACCCTGCAAAGCGTAGAGTCTGGCAGGCAACTCGACTCAAACGCCTGCTAATGCCCATCACTCCCCTGATTTTGCTATGGTCTATATTTGCCGGCGTCGCTGGATACGCGGAGATTGATCCAGCCACCATCCAGGGAACCAGCCAAGCAGCGCTGATTCCTGTGTGGTTTCTTGCGGTTTACATCATTGTGACAGTACTCGTGCCAGTCACAGCCAAAGCCTGGGAAAAGTTCGGGCTTTGGTCCGTTGCATTTTTGGTAATCGGGGCGGCTATAGTTGACTTCGTCGCATTTACTGGCGGCGTCGGCTGGGTGCGTTGGTCGAATTACGCCTTCATCTGGCTCGGAATGCATCAACTTGGTTATTGGTGGTTTAGCGGAATTAAAAGCAAATTGGGGCCAATTCTATTAATCGTTACGGGGCTCTTATCGCTATTCGTGCTGATCAAATTGTTAGGATATCCGGTCGCAATGGTAAGCGTACCAGGAGAAGCCGTTTCCAACACACGACCACCGACATTCGCTATGCTTGCAATCGGGTTCGTACAGGTTGGATTGATTCTGCTTGCCAAGGACAAAGTCGCAAAATGGCTACAAAACCCAAAACCATGGGCAGTCGTTATATTGGTCAGCCAGCGGATCATGACAGTTTACTTATGGCATTTGACCGCTCTCCTATTCTTTGCCGGATTGGCACTTCTAGCCGATGGCTTCGGGCTCCGGATGTTCCCGGGTACCTCCGAATGGTGGATGACGCGACCGCTCTGGATCGCGGCGATGATTGCTGCGATGTTGCCGCTTATCTTCGTGTTCGGTCGGCTTGAGGTTGGTTCGCGGCAATCACATGTGGCACCACCGGGTCCGCTCAGGTCCGTACTCGGAGCTTGCCTCGCATGCGGGGCGGATTTACATTCTTGGCGCTTTCCGGCACCTATACTGACACTAATGCCTTGGGTGTAAACATAATCCCTGTAGGCCTCACGATCGCAGGTGTCGCATTGTCCACTATAAGTTGGCGCCCCTCGTCGACGAGCCGCACCGCGAGTTAGACCTGCGCCGCTCACTTTAGGTCGCGGAGGTGATTGGGACCATCGCGCCGATGCCGTTGGAAATGAGATCGAGTACGATATTGCATTTTCCGCTGACATTTGTGTCCGGCACCGTCAGAACAATAAAAAGTTTGATCACTTCGTTATGTATACAATGGCCCATTACGAAAAAAAGGGAGCCGGCGTCGTCGGGCTTGTCGTCACTGATCTGACATTGAATGGCTACTTTGGAGAAATGCTAAGCTGCGTTCGCAACTGCAGCGAATAACTGCTTCCCGCCCTAAGTACCTTCGTGTTAACCGTCCTGCGACTGTTCGCATTGTATGAATACGTATTTTGCTTTTGATTTCGCTATCCGTTTCTTGATCGGCACATTGTGTTTTCTCGATAATATTTTAATTGCGCGGGCCTCGTCATCCAAAAATTTGTCAAACTCGGAAGGGCAAACTCCATCCAGTGCTGGAAGCGAAACATGCTCGGGTTTTTTGTGGGGTGGATTCCCCGGTGAAATCCACTCACGCTAGCGAAACCCCGCGCCTAGCACTCCGTATACAAAAGGGCCCCGGGAGAACATCCAAGAACTTATTGGTGCGGGTGCCGATGTGAATGCTCGGGATGAAAGAGGTTGGTCAGTACTACACGTTACCGCAGCTTGGGGGGCACCCGAGAACATCCAGACGCTTATTGATGCTGGGGCTGATGTAAATGCTCGGGATAAAAATAGATGGACACCACTTCACAATGTAGCACAGTGGGGAACACCCGAGATCATCCAGGTACTTATTGATGCTGGCGCTGTGCTTGGCTAACTTTCGATGATTGCAGAATCCGCTTTGGATTTTGCTGAATGAAATGAATCCATAAAGGGTACTAACGTATTGTAAGGTGCGGTTGCTCGCGACGTATTCTATTTGCTCATTATAGAGTTTCATTGATGGCTTTGTAAGGTGTTTTTCCGGTATGCGTAGCGTACGATCTGTCTTCCCTTTGCTTTAAATCGCGCGATAAGATTGCGCTCTCTTTGGAAAACACTGAGAAAAGCTTTCATTTGTGATCACCGCATTAAGTTTCTGATACTTTGTTCTAGAAATCCAACGCTTCCCTCAACTCTTCGAGAGCAATTGGTTTCTTTAAGAAGGTCATAATATTTGGAAATTCTGAAATCGTAAGTTCGACGCTTTCTGAAACAAAAACATGGCCCGATATGACGACGTATTTCAACCGGTTGCCGTAGATTGAGTTTGCCTCCCTCATCAAATCCGCGCCGGATTTGTCGGGCATTCTCAGGCCGGTAATTACAATTTCAATCCCCAAAGTTTTTTCAATCGATCAAGTGCCTGATCTGCACTTGTGGCGACGCTTACTGTGAAACCCAAATACTCCAGAAATTCCGCAATCTCTTCGCCAATCTCTTTCTCGTCGTCCACGATCAATATATGTGTGTTTCTCATTCTCTGGTCTCAATTATTGGCAGACATATTTCAAATTCAACGCCACCATTTGTGTTTCTAGCGACAATTGAGCCACCCATGTCAGTGATAATACCGTAACTGACTGAAAGCCCTAAACCCGTCCCTTTGCCCATTTCCTTTGTAGTAAAAAAAGGCTCGAAAACCCTTTCGATAATTTGATCATCAATGCCGCTACCCGTATCCGATACAGTAATCAAAATTCTATTATCTGACTGTTCAATCTTGATCCCAATTTCTGCAATTTCAGAAGAACTGGAGAGGATTGCGTCTCTTGAGTTTGTTAATAAATTCAGAAGAACCGACTCAAACTGGATTGTATGTCCGAGAATTTGACCACACTCAGCCGGAAAGCTTTTACGTACTTTGATTCCTGAATGCCGTAATTGTTCGCCCATTAGGTCTAATGCATTGTCGACCACTATTCGGGGGTCAAGCTCGGTGTCCTCTTCCGAAGTTTTTCTTCCAAACATTTGCATATGGTCGATTATTGATGCTGCTCTTGCTGTTTGGCTCTCAATACGTTCGAGTTTGCCGCGAAAATAGTCATCTCCAAATTCGGGGTTGCCCAAACGTACACGACAGTTTCCTGCGGCCATTCGGATAACGTTCAGGGGCTGATTTATTTCGTGCGCGATGCTGGTAGCCATTTCACCCAGCGTTGCAAGTTTGGACGCATGAATAACTTGAGCTTGGGATATTTTTATTTCCGTTACGTCCTGTCCCACACCAACAACTCCCACGATGACGCCATTGGCATCGCGTCTAGTGCTCGAGTTAGTCAACAGATCCACCCGCTTGCCACTTATTGTCAATAGAGGGAGCTCGAAATTTGCGGTCTGCTCACCAGCCAGAGCCTTGTCCAGAATCTCTTTCACGGTTTCCTTAGCTGTTTTGCAGATATAATCCGCGACCAGATCCTTGCCCATTACTTCGACTTTTGAGAGGCCAGTCATTCGTCCGATTTTCTGATTCCATTCGTTGACTCGGCCCTGAGTATCTATGCCGAAGATCGGAGCGTTAGCGGTGTCGATCAGTTGCGATAAGTCGTCTTCTATACGCTCCTGTTCAATGGAGCGATAATTCAGTCGTTGGATCATTTTGTTGATCCAGCTCGCAAAAAACCTGAACTCCAATATTCTTGTAGTGGCAAACCTTTTAGATTTATTTGAAGGATGGGCAGCTAATTTCTCGGCTGCTGAGGCCATCTCACGTACAACATTTGCAACTGATCCAGAAATCAGATTTGAGGTTAATAGAGCAACGCTTAGCACAAGACCGATTAGTATAAACTCGTTGGAGTTTCGGGATTGAAGTTCCCTAATTGCGTCTATTACTGGCAGGCCAATCACTAGTTTGAAGGGCAGGTTTTGGCCTATTTCGCTTTCATGAAGTACAATCGCCCCTCGCCATTGAGCGACGGCTGACAAGCTCTCATCAATTGGAAAAACGAAGGTGTCGTCCGCGTGTTTTGTGTACCCTTCAAATGCATTTAACGCAGGAATGTCTTTTGGTAAAATTTTGTAAACTACACCTTCCATGCGACCTCGTTTTTCAAGTGCGCTAAATAGTATTTGCTTGGAGAAAACAATTACAATTACATTACTGTTTTCATAAACGCCGGCGCTCACCCATTGGTTTTCATGATCACTAATCAATTTGGATTCTATAATATTCTCACGATCGACATCAGGGTTTTCAAATACTCTGGAAATTGCCGTTTCAGAAAGTTGATCAAGATCGTACGTTTCCAAGTCGCCAGCAGACCAATTCCGTTCGCCGGATTGATCAAAAACCGCTACAGCTAATATATTGGGTTCGTTTGCAATAAATTCCTGCAGCCGGTTTTCGTGCCTTGCTTTGGACAGTTGAACGGTTGCCTGAAAGAAATTTATTTGCATCGTGTCCTCGATCGACGAGGCTGCAGTAATGACGTGGTGTGCGCTGACGTCTATTTGGGCCTGTTTTTCTCGTTCAAATGCATTCTGGTTAGCTATCATTGAAATAAAAATTGCCGGACCAAGAGTAAATATGGCCAAAACCGTATTAGCTGCGAATGCTAAAGAAAACATCTCCTTTGGCGCAGTTTTGTAGCCACTCAATATTCTGCCTACCGGAAGTAGCATTACGATTAGCGAAGCAATTGCCACGTTGGTAAGGCCGTTTACGGTTTGTTTCGTAAAAATCAAAAGGGTCGAGTCGGCAGGTATATCCAGGAAACGTCCATAGAAAATCCATACCAGCGGCCCACCTACAAGGAGCCAATAGGCTAGATCAATTGTCAAATAGTTTGTCTTTCGAGGCTTGTGGGCGAAATACCCCACAAACAATGCCTCGAAGGTGAAGATGATTACTGCATAGGGATGTCCCCAAAGTTTAATAGTGTAAATACTTACAATAAATGCAACAACGGCTCCAAGTGCGGCACCGTAATAACGGATAGCAATCATCGTGAAAATAGAGCCGAATATAAAATTCACTCCAAAATGTAGTTCCAAATTTAGAACGTTGGCGAATATTCCGAAAACAGTAATCGTCAAAAAGCCAATCGCGCGTGTTAGGGTCAATCCCTCAACTTTTGCGCCACTTTCATACGTTTTACTTAGTATTTTGAGAGCCATAAAATTATCCGCAAAGTTGGGAAGATTGACTTAAAGACGTGGTAAGAAGATTTACATGATTCAACTACAAATTAACAATTTCTTTTGCACGAAATTATTCGTAAGATCTCGTATATGGCAATGTTGGTGATTTATCATGTAAATATAGTGTAAATAATGTGTAAATACTAGGATTACAGCATTATTCACTCAACTTTAAGTTTGATTTGTGCAAGAAGCGTCAAATGAATCCAAATAGAATAACAATTCTTGTTCTTGAAGATGACCCACTAGCTAGCGAAGAAATTCGCGAGATTCTGGAATATGAACAATATAAGGTTTACGCTGTTGAAGATGCGGAATCATTCGCTTTATGTGTTGCGGAAAATTCGATCGATCTGTTTTTAATGGATTTGATGCTTCCAGATGGCAACGGGTTGGCCCTTGTAAAACAGGTGAGACAAACATCTAACGCTGGCATTATTATAATATCAGGAAGGACGAGCGAAACTGATCGTGTGGTCGGACTGGAAGTCGGAGCTGATGACTATATTTCCAAACCTTTCAGCGGGCGTGAACTGAGTGCGCGAGTTGCAAGTGTCTTGAGGCGCACATCGCCAGAGGGTAAGAAAGTTAATACACAATCAATAATGTCAGCGAACAATGAAGAAGTCTCTGTTTTTGACGGATGGAAATTGCATCACCTTTCGCGCAATCTTCTAAACCCTGATGGCGAAGAGGTATATCTTACGAAATCAGAATTCGATATCCTGGCAGTCTTTTTACGCAACAAAAACCGAGTTTTGACGCGAGACAGCATTATAAGCAAAATAAAAGGAAGAGACTGGGCAGGTTATGACAGGTCTGTTGACGGCCTCATCACCAGGTTGCGAAAAAAAGTGTCACCTGAACACGGTAAGAAGTCGTACTTCAAAACGATCCAAGGTATCGGCTACATGTTTCCGGATCTGTAGTTGAAAGGGCCCTTGTTTGTTCGGCGATTACAATAGTACTAATCAATTGAAAGCCCAATAAATTTGTTGAAATTTCCTAAATATTATTCTAGGAGTTAATCGTTGAATAACGTGGGAACGGCGGCTCGTATTTCACTCGGAATAATACCCATACCAAAATTATTGATCATCAAGGATGTGAGTCCTTTGAAAATATTAATTCTTGGTTCGATGTCTGTGAACAGCCGAGCATATATGTAGTTCGTAATTCTTAATATCGCTATGGCCTGCTCACGGGTAAGAGATTTAGCCATGGCTTCAGACTCCGGTTGAACTTTATGACCGCCAGCAGAAGCGAAAAATATGGATACTGTAAATTGAGCTTCCGGGTCTTTTTCATAAAACTCATCAAGTGCTTCGCGTAGTTTGCTCCAGTTCCCCTCGGCCAAGTAGGATTGGCATTTCACAAACATTAGATAGTAACTAAATTGTGAGTTTTCTTTCGATATTTCCTGTGCTTGCTCTAAAAATTCGATTGCTTGCTCGAATTCTCCCAAAAACATTCGCATTTGTCCGACAATAGTCAGTGAGGAAGCTATTGCAGTAGAGTTTTTGAAGGCGCTTTCTGCCAATTCCACAGCAAGCCGCCGGTAGCCTCTGTCCAAATAAAACAACAATTTGGCCGCGGCAAGCAACAGGACTCCGTTTGACTGTATATGTGGTAGGCAGGCAAGTACCAAAGCTTCTATTTCGTCTTCATCTTGAATTCTGGTGTCCGAACCTAACATCGTCACCATTCCGTCTTTGATGTATTTAAGGTGGATGTTTGTCGCCAATACCAGTTTTGCCACAGCGTCACTGTCGTCATCTTTAACGGCTTGCCTCAACCGCTCATCATTATTTTTCCAATTTCCCTCTTCACAGTCGAATTCGCTCGAGGCGTCGAACAGGCCAATGTGTAGCGGTGTGCTGTCCGGCAGAGAATTTATACTCATGTCGCTTATGTAGCTGCGCCATATTGCATTCAGGATCCGGCTCGCCAATTTTTCGGCGATTTCAGGTTCGCTAGTTTGCGGGCCCTTTGCCAAAGTTTTTCGAGCAACCATCAGGACGTTCCCGCGCTCGAAATTCTTGACAGTAAATACGCAATTTAGGTTTTCAGAATCATTAAGGAAATGCAGATCAATCGAAAATTTCGGGCAACCTTCTGCAAATTCCGAAGGCGATGGGCATTGGGGATCAAGTGCAACTTTTTGGTCGTTTTGCATTTTTCTAGTTATGCGTAATCGGAAATTTACCAAAAATTCGTGAGCTTTATTTCCGTTATCGTCAATGTGACCAATTCCACGAATTGGTCCAACAACGATATAAGCCCCAGTGGAAATTGGCGTGCGCGCATATAAATCGCTTATCCATGCGTAGCCTTCGCTGTAGTAGGTCGCGATATATTCCGGATTGCGGGCTGAATCGCCGAGTTTTTTTCCGGATACGATTTATTGCGAAATCGATGTTTCGATCGGATGCGTCCGAGCCTTCCCCTGATATCGCATCAAGCAATCGGTCTCTTGAGTATACCGTATGCGGGTTTCGTGTAAGTTCGAGCAAAATTAGCCGTTAGTGGTTCTGCGGACTAGCCAGATTGGGCATCCCTAATGTGACAAATCGACATAAGCTTGCAGCCACCATCGTGCTGATATCGAAGCATGTCGCATACGTCGCAAATGGATAACGGTTAGATTTATTAGGCTGCCAAATAAACGAGTTAAAAACTGGGCAAGCTGGATATTCCTACAGATGAAACCCCATCTACCGCTCAAAACAATTGAATGGAGCCCTATAGAAACGAACTGTACGGCCTGCATATGCGCCATCCTGTGGGGTGCTTTCTGAAATCAAGCTTGCATCCGCACATGGCGGGGCTGCAGCCAAGCTAATAAATACGACGTTCCCACTCAAATCGGTTGGAACCGGAAAATGTTGCTCATAATAGTTTTGTGCGAAACCCTTTGGCAACGTCGCGTAAAATTCTAGCTCTGTATCACGAAGTGTATAATGGAGGTCTGCCAGTATATCCCTGTTTCGCGCTACGATTGCGCTAACCTCCGCCTCGGTTGTGGCGTCTGCAGCATCAAGACTAATGCTTTCTCGCCCGATATAACGATCCAGTATCTGGTTTCCATTTGGCAGATACCAGCGCTCTGGCGTCACCAATAGTATAGGCATGGCCACAGCAAATGCGATATTGATTCCTTGCCCTGTCCACAGCAAAAACCGTCGCTCAACCAATATCCGCGCCACTAAAATGGCGCCTGCCAAGTATGCGGCGGCGGCCCAGTTGGCGAACGCTTGCGACATCAACGCTTGCCAGATGATCAACAGAACTATCGGTACAGAGAAAAACCACAACCGCAGTTCTTCGCCACGCTGGCGGCCGAGGCGTAAAGTTACCCAAACCAGTGCCGAGAAAAATATAGGCCCCATCACAATAAACTGCGATCCGAAAAACGCCATTGCAGCACCGGGATGCAAGCCGTCGCCCCAATTCGCGTTATCTGCCGTGTGACGTAAAGTCGTCAGCTGATGTGTTGCATTCCACCAAATATTCGGCGCCATACTGACCAGCGCAGCAAGGATCGCAATCAATATATCACGCCATGCTAACCGAGAATTTACTTCAAACACCGCTGCGAGAACCGCTCCGATCACGAAATATATTGCAGCATACTTGGACATCATACCAAGCCCGATCGCGCCCCCCATGATCAGCGCGTATCGGGCCGAAGGTCGCTCTAGTAACCGGTGATACATCGTGAACGCAACCACAAAAAACAGCATCATCAATGAGTCTGTTGAAATTACTAATGAGCCAACCGTGACGATTGGTAACGCCACATAAATTGGCCCCGCCCATGCCGCGGTCCTGACTCCATAAAGCCGCAGCGTGATCGACATCAAGATCAGCGCGATAGCCATATGCAGCAATGGGGCAGGCAGCCGGACCCAGAATGTTGCGCTTGAACCCGCCAATTCGGTCGTTGCCCGAATGAGCCAGGCAATCAGTGGCGGTTTGGAGTAATACCCAAAATCTAGATTTTGGCCCCACAACCAGTACTGCGCTTCGTCCACGAACAGATCAGTCCCGTTCATAGTTTGGAGCAAGACTCGCCAGGCCGTCAGCGCTAGAATAAAGGCTGTTCCGAGACGAAAGTTTCTTTGGTCAGTCTGAAGCATAAATAAACCAAAGATTGCGCGCGTAAATCACGATTCCCAATGACTGCCCTAAAATTATTACGGGTTCACCGCGTTCGATCCCATACACAAGCAGCATCAGTCCGCCAACAATTGAGAACCACCAAAATGCATTGGGAATGACGGATTTACGCTGCTTTTCCGACGATATCCACTGGATTAAAAATCGTGCCGAAAACATTAGTTGTGCGCTCAGACCGAGGATAAGCCAGATTAAGTCTGACTGGGTTTCGATCCTGAAATATTCCATTAGCTGGGTCAATTGTGCGCCCTGACTTCAGTAGGCCGTACGCGCTTATGACGTTTGATTAACCAGCTCACGCCGATAAGGTCGTAAATTCCCACCAACCCTCGTTGAAAGTTGTTGTAATTCGAGTTTCCTGCTTTACGGGGTTCGTGCGCGACGTCGATATGTATCACGCGTCCACCGTAGGCCGAAAATAGCGCAGGCAAGTAGCGGTGCATGTTGTTGAAATAAGGTAGCTCAAGGAACATACCTCGATCGAACGCTTTATGCCCGCAGCCTGTGTCGCGAGTCGAATCCTTGAGGATTGCCTGGCGGATGGTATTTGCAATACGAGACGCTACGCGTTTCGATAACGTGTCGTTCCGCATCACTCGTTGACCTGCGACCAGATGTACTTTCGAACCATTTTGCGAATCCATTGCATCGATCAAGCGTGGAATTTCTGAAGGCGGGTTTTGCCCGTCGCCGTCTATGGTGCAAATTCTGGAAGCTTTTGCGCAAAGAACCCCCGAGTGAACTGCGGCCGACTGCCCTCCGGATTGGGCGTGGTTCAAGACACGCAGCCAATCGTACCGTGTCAAAGCGGCTTGCAGCTTAACACACGTATCGTCTGTTGAGCCGTCATCAACAAAGATGGCTTCGAAGAGCCGTCCGTCACATGCGGAGTCGATAAGGCCGAGCAACATATCAACGTTTGCGCCTTCGTTCTTGACCGGCACAACAATAGAAAACAGTAGATCTGTGTCTTGATCAGTAGTTTCGTGGTGGCGGGATAAAGATTTTTGTACTGATTGCTCTGACATTATCTACCTAGAGGAATTGGAATAATTAGCGACCGATAGTGCATGCAAAGATTATTAATGTAAGCACATTAATTCGCAACATATCTTAAGTGTTCAGCCTAGGAATGGATAGCCCCAAGATCCACTTAAATTGAGGGTCATTCTGAAGGCCCCGCGCATAACTATACGCCTAAGCTATTACGTTGTTACAGGACGGGTCGGCCTTCTGAATGTTAGCCTTAAACGCTTGAATTAATGCGATTCGCATCAATATAATTACCCGACCTACTTATTAAATTTCGTGTTTTTCGCGTGATGATGTGACGATCGGCCAACTTGTTCGCCGCTGAACTCAATTTAACCATTTGCATATGTTGGCGAAGATTTTCCGAAAACTAATTGTTTTCAGAGCATTAGCTTGAAGTATTCCCAACTTTCTGATCTTTGTGCTTGCCCGACCGCTATTTTCCTTCGCAATTTTAACGATAATAAAGTTTTCCACCGACCTGAATCTGTGCTTTGATTGTGTGGTATTTTTTAAAAAGCCATAAAGTACCGTATTTAAAAAGTCATGATATTGTTGATTGAAACTTCAAAGAGCGGCGAATTGCGCTGTTCAGGAGAAACGCAATGAAAATGAAAAAAATGGTGCTGGCGGCACTTTCGATTGCGTTGTTAAGCGGCGTGGCTGCTTTGGCGCAGGGTAGGGGGAAAAGTGACGAGGCACGGAACGATGTAAATAACGGTAATGGTGCAACTGCGTCCGAATTGAAGTGGCGCAACGCGGCGCATGCGTCTGCACAGGCGCTCTTGAATGCGAACTCAGGCAGTTCGGTCGGACGGCTCGCCACGTTTAAGGATGCTACTCTCGCTGCGGAAGGTGCTGCGTTAGCTGTACAAGGGGCTTACGAAGCAGCGGGCGTCGATCCAGACGCTGATCCCCGATTGGCCGAGGACATTCTTTTTGACATTGCGGACGCTTTGCTTGCAATTGCTGATGCAGAAATTGCAGGAATGGACGTCGGGTCAGGCGAATATTTGGCACTGCTCGCCGATTGGGTCACGCTCGAAGCCGAACTTGTCTTAGAGGATGCACTGGTCGACCTTATCGCAGCCGAGGCTACGACGGCTGAATCCAAGGCAACCGCAGATGCCGATATCGGTATCGAGGACCTTTCAGAAGATGCTATAACTGCGTTATGGGCGTTGCTTGGAGACTGAGTAATTCTATATGAGATAGTATCAACGATACATGAAAGAGGCCTGTGTATATTCACTGGCCTCTTTTCGTATCTAAACACCATATCTGACGACCGCTCATACCTGCCAAGACCGCAGCAATGCGGGCATTTGTTACCTTCAAATCACAATTGCTGACCCAGAGTTTTGAATTCCAAACTCCCCCTTGCATCCCCCCGCAAATCCCCGTATTCCATGCGTCGCACGGTACAGGGGTTTAGCTCAGTTGGTAGAGCGCCGGTCTCCAAAACCGAAGGTCAAGAGTTCGAGTCTCTTAGCCCCTGCCAGTGCCCTCGAATTGCCACAAACTCCCATTATCTTAACCCGACATTAATAAATTGACTTGCGGGTCAGACCGTTGCGCTGTTTAACCAGTTTTTTAAGCTATATATAATCCACGTGTTTTCTCACGGTGATGATAGGGTATATTTTAGAATGGCACATTTCAGATCACATTCGCCCATCAAGCTGGCAAGCAGCGCAATGCTACTTTCGCTTGTATTAATGTTTCCTCCGGCTGCTTTTGCTCAGACGCGGGCGCAAACGTCTATTATCACACAACTTTTAGCGCAAAGCCTGTTGCGATGTTATGATGCGCCGGCCGACCGGATTGGCGCTGAAGACGAAGTCATTCTGCGAGTCGAACTGAATACCTCGGGCGATATTTTGAATTTACCGGAAATTCTGTCGCCTCCTACGCTTTCGATAGGCGAGCGCAGCCTTGCTGCGGCAGGCAATGGTGGCGATTATCGATTGCACGCCGATTGTTTCTGGCGGCGGCGAGAAATCCATCTATGGGCGTTTTGAAATCGTGGTAAATCTCGACGGTCTGTCTTTGGCCAATGTCGAAGCATTGGTTGGTAGGGTCAATATCGTTCCAACGTTCGATGACCTTAAGGTTGGCATCGAGGATGCGGTTGCACCTGCCGAAGTCGCACCTGCCGTAGCTGCACCTGCAATCATGGTTGCAACTGATACCACGCCAAGTCCACGCGCGACATTGGCGGATGAGAAAGAAATCGAGCTTTCCCGCACT
Source organism: Paracoccaceae bacterium (assembly GCA_050256375.1). Classification (GTDB taxonomy): domain Bacteria; phylum Pseudomonadota; class Alphaproteobacteria; order Rhodobacterales; family Rhodobacteraceae; genus NORP23. The sequence continues at coordinate 13,961 of JBBWVU010000026.1, forward strand.
GACCGTCGCGAGATACAGCGTCGTCTGGTGTTATTGGGTTACGACACCCGCGGTGTTGACGGGGTGTTCGGCGACGGCAGTCGCTCTGCAATTCGGCGTTGGCAGCAAGATAGTTCCCTTCCGATTTCAGGCTATCTGGATTTGAACCAGCTAGCGGTGCTCCGCGCAGTCTCGCAAGATTTGTCTGCTGAATGGGACGCCCGACCGAAACGTTATTATGACAAAAACGGTTGTCTGCGCGAGCCAAACGGTGCGATCGTTCAGGGCCGCTCTTTTAAATGCGATCTTTCGGCGGCGTCACAAAGCTTGGGCATTACAAAGTAATCGTCCATGCACGCATATATGCACGCCCGAGTGTTTGTTTTGGCGCTAGGGCCACGACATGTTAAATTTTCTGCAAACCGAATTGATGCAAACCCGCAATTTTGTTCGGCTTTGGACCGCACAAATCGGAAGTACTTTTGGTTCCAGAATTACGCGAACCGTTTCGCCCATAATTGCGATCCTGTCAGTCGGGGCCAGTACCACACAAATCGGAATACTTTCGGTGCTCGGGGTTACGCTGGGATTGTTTGTTGCCGCTTTTGCTGGCGGGATGATTGAGAGGGGCAGTAAACGGAAAATCCTGTTTTTTGCGGATATTGTGCGTGCTATTGCGATATTGGCTATCCCGATTTCGGCATGGTTCAATGTTCTTGGAATTTTCCAGCTATACATCGTCATAACCATCGTTGGCATTGCTTCCGCTGTTTTCGGTATAGCCGATAATACCTATCTACCGACGCTGGTTGCGAAGAAACAATTTGTTAGCGCAAACAGTAAACTTGAAGCAACGGACTCGATTGCCGAGGCCACAGGGCCAGGTATCGCTGGAATACTGGTTCAGGTGATTACTGCACCCATGGCAATGGTAATCGATGCTGGAACATACTTGTGGCCGGCATTCATGTTGTATCGGATTGATGCGCCAGAGAAGCAAAGCGAGCCGAAACCCAAGTCTGACGGTTTGTTTTCAGATGCCATTGCCGGTTTTCGAGTTTGTATGGGAAACCCGACAATCAAGTCGTTGTTGATCGTCAACACATTGATGAATTTCTTTGGCGGTTTTTTTATGACGCTTTATATGGTGCTTGGTCTGACGATGCTGAACTTGTCTCCGGCGGTGTAAGGAATCGTGATTAGCGTTGGCGGTATTGGCGCGTTTATCGGGGCAATCTATGCTGGCAAAATATCAAACCGTCTAGGTATCCGACGGGCGCTGCTGTTCACACTGGTTGCTGGTCAACTCACGGTACTTTTAATTCCCGCATCATTGATCAACCCCGAGTACGGAGTCTGGTTTCTGGTTGCGAGTCAGTTTTTTGAAGATGCGTTCATCACAATATTCTTCATTCTGGCTTTAAGTCTGCGACAAGAATTGATCCCGGGCGAAATTCTAGGTCGGGCCAATGCAACGTTCCATGTATTTTCAAATTCGTTGTTCCTGATCGGTGCCTTAATTGCAGGACCACTTACCGTCTGGATCGGATTTGAGGCAACATTGTGGGTCGCCGCGTTAGGGGCGTTATCGCCCATTCCATAGAGGGCGAATTGAATTGGGGGCCATTGCAGCTTTAAAGGCTTGCGCAGAATCTACATATAGTTGCACAATAGTTGCACAATATGACCCCTAACATCAGGTTACTCTAACTCTAGGCTGAACAGTACATGAGTATCTTGGTCAAACAGTTCACGAAGATCGGTTGCAGAAGATCCCCCGTAATGCGGTCTCAAAGTAACGAGTAGACTAAGTACATTTGGGGAGGTGCAAGTGGTTGTTCAGCCTAACCTTACCCGGAAAATGAAAATGAATACCAAGACGAAGCAGATACTGTTCTCGCCGCTAACGATCATCTTCATCTCCTACGTCGCCGTATTCCTGTTCCAGCTGCACGTGGTTTTTCCAGCCGAGACAAAGTTGTTTCCGGTCCATTCCGCGACCGCAAGCGTAATGTTCCTGCCCCACGCTGTGCGGGTTCTCGCAACGGCAATCATCCGCCCTAAAGCCTTATTCATGCTTGTTTCCGGCAACGATCGCTGGCAGCCTGCTACAGGCCCGCAGTTATGAGGCGGTATTTAACGGAACATCCCTTTTGATGGCTATAATCGGTGCGGCCAGCGCGCCCGCCGGATATATCCTGCTGAAAACCGTGTTGGGCGGACAGGTTGATTTTTCCAAGAAAATGTTGAATTGGCGTTACGTATTTCTGATTGGCATTATCGCCTCGGCGATCAACTCGATCGGGCTCGTGGCGGTTTATGTAGTGCCCGCCGAGATGGTGGAAGTTCTTGGCCTGATGCTGCGGTTCTTCGTTGGCGATATTTTTGGACTGTTTGTCGGGTTGGTTGTTTTGACGCTTGTATTCCGGATTTTGCGGTTGGCTCTATAGGGGGTATTTAGGGCGCGTTGTGGTGAGGGGGATTTGCTTTGCCCGTCGGAAATTCAAGTGCCAGGTAGTCTTGTCAAAGTGGTAAACGGTCCTTTCAAAGATATAATTTCTACGGTAGAAGCCCTCTCAAACAGCGACCGCATAGCGGTTCTGCTCGATTTGATGGGCCGGGCCACACGTGTCGAGACCGCGCGGCAAATTCTGGAGATAGCGGCGGCGTAAGGGCAGCTATTGGGGTGCCGGGAGACTTTGCAGTGTTGGGGATTTCACCCGCACTGCGGTAGCCGTTGTCAGGTTCGATTTGGGGGGTTATTGACCATTCCCGCTTTGATTTCATCCCAAAGATTGGCCCTATGACGGAACTTATTACGCTTTAATCGGATACCTGTCATTTTCCTCAAAAATATCGATGACTTTGGTGCCGGCAGTTATCAACCCGCCGTGCTCGACACTTGATGGAATGTTATAAGAATCTCCAGCCCGGTACTCACGAGTATCACCGCCTATCGTCAGCGTTATACTACCCTCCAGAACGGTTCCCCATTGCGCTTTATGCGAATGCATCGGTAGCTCCATATCTTTGAAAATTTCGAAAAAGACCACCAAACCGTGCTCTGACGGAAAAACATGCGTTGTTACGACCTCCGATGGAAACGGAACATCCAGTTCAGGAAGCTTGGCTATGAAATCCGGTAAATTCATGATCGTCTCCAATATTGAAAATGTGGTGCGATAGCGGTGTTCGCCTAACCGTACCACCAACCGTCGTTGTTCGCCAAACGTAGCTGTCGGCCGAAAAGGTTAACCTAAAACGTACATACGCGTTGTGCACGCATTGTGTACGGGTTGTGTATGCGCAAAATACACTAAAACGGGCAAAGGTTAACGTGTTCTAACGGCCCTTGAAATCCCCCGCCAGAAGCGTTAGTTCAAGGCCAACGAATGCATTCACGGAATTTCAGGAGTCGCAGACATGGCTAAAGCCAACCCATTGCAGTTTGCACAGCAAGTACGGGCCGAAGTGTCCAAGGTCGTCTGGCCAACCCAGCGCGAGACGCTTTTGACCACCGCTATGGTGTTCGTCATGGTGACAATTGCTGCCATATTCTTCTTCTTTGCGGACCAAATTATTCGCTTCGCATTAGATGCGATCCTGCGCTTAGCCTCTTGATTTCATTGGGGTGGCGCGGTATATGCGCGATCTCCACTGCTGCATGAGCGCGCTTCGATTCGTATGCGCGCTCTGTTCTGTTTTGGAAACTTGGCGCAAGCCTCTGATATATTGAATAAAAAGGCGCAATGCGCCTGATAACTAAAGGTCGAGCAACTATGGCATTACGCTGGTATTCGGTGAGCGTTCTCTCGAATTTCGAGAAAAAGATTGCTGAGTCAATCCGCGAATCCGCAGCCCAAAACGGTCTCGAGGAAGAGATCGTCGAAGTTCTGGTTCCAACCGAGGAAGTTATCGAGGTCCGTAAGGGCAAGAAGGTACAAGTCGAGAAACGCTTCATGCCGGGGTATATCCTCGTGCGTATGGAGATGTCCGACAAGGCGTACCACCTTATTAACGACACCAACCGAGTCATGGGTTTCCTTGGCCCGATGGGCAAGCCGGTTCCAATGCGCGACAACGAAGTTGCACGTTTGTTGAACCAAGTAGAAGAAAGTGCCGAAAGCCCACGCTCGATGATTTCCTTCGATATTGGTGAGAAGGTCGACGTGTCCGACGGTCCGTTTGAGGGCTTCAGCGGTATGGTGGAAGAAGTAGACAACGAAAACGAGCGCTTGAAAGTGACCGTTTCGATTTTTGGTCGGGCGACCCCGGTCGAACTGGAATTCATGCAGGTTAAAAAGCAAACCTGAATGTAACCTGTGGGAGGTGAGCGTACGCGCAAACCGAACCACTAAACGTGTTGGCCGGAATGATCTGGCTGGCTGTGATAAATAGGAGGCCGTAATGGCTAAAAAAGTTGCTGGTATGCTAAAGCTGCAGGTTCCTGCAGGTAAAGCAAATCCATCCCCCCCTGTTGGTCCTGCATTGGGTCAACGCGGCATCAACATCATGGAATTCTGTAAGGCGTTCAACGCCAAAACTCAGGATCTTGAGACCGGTGCACCTTGCCCGACTATCATTACATACTATGTTGATAAATCCTTCACCATGGAAATCAAGACGCCTCCAGCGTCCTACATGCTGAAGAAAGCTGCGAAATTGAAATCCGCTTCGAACAATCCCGGTAAAGAAATCGCCGGTTCTGTGACGCGCAAGCAGGTTAAGGAAATCGCCGAAGCCAAGATGGTTGATTTGAATGCGAACGATATTAATGCCGCGATGTTGATCATCGAAGGCTCCGCTCGTTCCATGGGCATTGAGGTTAAGGGGTAATCGATATGGCTAATGTTGGAAAACGTTTTACTGCCGCTAAGGCAGCATTTGGCGAGAGCGCCAATGTAACTGTCGAAGAAGCTGTAGCACTGGTTAAGGCCAATGCGACCGCGAAATTCGACGAGACTGTTGAAATTGCAATGGTACTGGGTGTTGACCCTCGCCACGCCGACCAGATGGTTCGCGGTGTTGTGTCCATGCCTTCGGGCACAGGCAAGTCAATGCGCGTAGCTGTCTTTGCACGCGACGCGAAAGCTGATGAAGCTAAAGCGGCTGGTGCAGATATCGTTGGTGCAGAAGACCTGATGGAAGCTATTCAGGGCGGCAACCTAGATTTCGATCGTTGTATTGCTACGCCGGACATGATGCCTATCGTTGGCCGTCTAGGTAAAATCCTTGGTCCACGTAACCTGATGCCAAATCCGCGTGTTGGTACAGTTACTATGGACATCAAGGCTGCTGTTGAAGCTGCCAAAGGTGGCGAAGTGCAGTTCCGCGCTGAAAAAGCCGGTGTTGTTCAAGCTGGTATCGGCAAAGCATCGTTCGACGAGGCAGCCATGGTTGCCAACGTTAAAGCGTTTGTTGCGGCTGTGCAGAAAGCCAAGCCTGCCGGCGCTAAGGGCGCCTACATGAAAAAGATTTCGCTTAGCTCGACTATGGGCCCTGGCGTATCAATCGACGTCAGCGCTGCTGTCGCCGAATAAGGAATTCCCCCGCTGCAAGGCGGGGGATGTTTCGGGCTAGCAATAGCCCAACTGTCCAAGATGGCGGGTGATCGCAAGATCATAATTCCTGCCTGAGACGGGGAACGATCAGAATCAAACGGGTTTTATACTCGGGCGAATTTGGCGGGAACCTGGACACCCGAACGCTGAAACGTGAGTTTCGGTGAATATGAGCCGGAAGGGGTGACCCTTCTATAATTTGGAGTAATATTGTGGATAGAGCCCAAAAAGAAGCAGTGATCAATGAACTTGGTCAAATCTTCACGGACTCTGGTGTCGTTGTAGTTGCACACTACGAAGGCCTCACAGTTGCAGAGATGACGAACCTCCGCCTCAGCGTTATTGACGCTGGTGGTGCTGTTCGTGTCGCCAAAAACAAGCTCGCCAAAATCGCTCTTGAGGGTAAGCCTACCGCTGGTATGGCAGACTTGCTTACAGGAATGACTGTCTTCGCATACTCGGAAGATCCGGTTGCAGCAGCGAAAGCTGTTCAAGCCTTTGCCAAAGACAACGACAAACTCGTTGTTCTAGGCGGATCCATGGGTGAAGACGTACTCGACCCAGCTGGTGTTAAAATGGTTGCGTCCATGCCGTCGCGTGAGGAGCTTCTTGCTTCGATCGCTGCGTGTCTGGGTGCACCTGCTTCGAACATCGCTGGTACGATTGGCGCGCCTGCATCGAACATCGCGGGTATTCTTTCTACCCTCGAAGAACGGGCAGCGGCGTAAGTCTTAATGCAATTGTTGGGCTGGAATAGTTCGCAAGAACGACACTGGAACACATCGAAACTGAAAACGGAAAAGTAAAATGGCTGATCTGAAAAAAATGGCTGAAGAGATTGTTGGTCTTACCCTTCTCGAAGCTGCAGAACTAAAAAATATCCTTAAAGACGAGTACGGCATCGAGCCTGCTGCTGGCGGTGCCGTAATGGTTGCCGGTGCTGCAGACGCTGGTGGCGCTGCTGAAGAAAAAGACGAGTTCGACGTTATCCTGGTTTCCCCAGGCGACAAGAAAATCGCAGTGATCAAAGAAGTTCGTTCCATCACTGGACTGGGCCTCAAAGAAGCTAAAGACGTTGTAGATGCAGGCGGCAAAGCCGTTAAAGAAGGCGTTTCCAAAGCTGAAGCTGAAGAGATCAAAGAAAAGCTTGAAGCTGCTGGCGCAACAGTAGAGCTTAAGTAATTTTTCGCGGCCATAGGCTGCGTTAACAAAATAAGGCTGGATCCGGTTTTAATCGGGTCCGGCTGTTTGCGTCTTTCAAGATGGTTACTGACCCTCTTGAAAGGTGCAGACTTACCGGAAGCGAGATGTGGGAGTTTCGCAAGAATTGGTAGGTGTCGCCGCAAGGCTTTGTCATGCGTTCCCAGTCGCGTGTCGGGCGTTGAAAACTAAGGTAGAATTAGCATGGCTAAGACGCATTCAGGTCACAAACGTGTCCGTAAGTATTATGGCAAAATTCGCGAAGTAGCGACAATGCCGAACCTCATTCAGGTTCAGAAAAGTTCATATAAACTTTTCCTGAATTCCGGTGATCAAGACCAACCGATGGACGGCGAAGGTATTAACGCTGTTTTCCAGTCGGTGTTTCCGATCAAGGATTTCAACGAAACTTCGGTTCTTGAGTTCGTAAAGTACGACCTCGAGCAGCCTAAGTACGACGTAGAAGAGTGCATGCAGCGCGACATGACATATGGCGCACCGCTGAAGGTTACTCTCCGTCTGATCGTGTTTGATGTGGACGATGATACAGGCGCGCGTTCTGTTAAGGACATCAAAGAGCAAGACGTGTTCATGGGCGAAATGCCCTTGATGACACCGAACGGCACATTTGTGGTTAACGGCACCGAGCGTGTTATCGTATCGCAGATGCACCGCTCCCCCGGTGTTTTCTTTGACCACGACAAGGGTAAAACCCACTCCTCGGGTAAACTGCTGTTTACCTCGCGGATCATCCCGTACCGCGGTAGCTGGTTGGACTTCGAGTTCGACGCTAAAGACATCATTTACGCACGGATCGACCGCCGCCGCAAACTGCCTGTAACCACGCTGCTTTATGCGCTGGGCTTGGATCAGGAGGGTATTTGTGACGCGTATTACAACACCGTAAGCTTTAAGCAGAACAAAAAGAAAAAAGGCTGGACCACTGCGTTCTTCCCGGAGCGTATCAAAGGTACGAAGCCGCTTTTCGACGTTGTTGATGCTAAAACGGGCGAAGTCATTGCAGAAGCCGGCAAGAAAGTTACGCCGCGCTCGGTTAAGAAACTGATTGACGAGCGCAAAGTTAAGAACGTCCTCGTCCCGTTCGATCAGATCATTGGCCGTTTTGCAGCTAAAGACATCATCAACGAGAAAACTGGCGAGATCTGGGTCGAAGCCGGTGGTGAGTTGACATGGGAAATTGATGCGAAGACCGAAGAAGTTTCCGGTACGCTGAAAACTTTGCTCGACAATGGCGTGACCGATATTCCAACGCTGGATATCGATAACATCAATGTTGGTGGGTACATCCGCAATACAATGGCGGTTGATAAAAACATGAACCGCGATTCTGCGCTCATGGATATCTATCGTGTGATGCGCCCGGGCGAGCCACCGACCGTTGAGGCCTCGGCAGCAATGTTCGAAAGCATGTTCTTTAACAACGACCGTTACGACCTGTCGGCCGTTGGTCGCGTGAAAATGAACATGCGTCTTGATCTGGATGCGCCTGATACGCTTCGAATTCTGCGTAAAGAAGACATCATCGCCGTTGTTAAAGCGTTGGCAGATCTTCGTGACGGCAAAGGTGGTGTGGACGACATCGACCACCTTGGTAACCGTCGTGTGCGTTCCGTTGGCGAGCTGATGGAAAACCAGTACCGCGTTGGCCTGCTTCGTATGGAGCGCGCTATCAAGGAACGTATGTCCTCGGTCGAGATCGACACGATCATGCCTCAGGATTTGATCAATGCGAAACCAGCGGCTGCGGCCGTTCGTGAATTCTTCGGCTCAAGCCAGCTGTCGCAGTTTATGGACCAAACCAACCCGCTGTCCGAAGTTACCCACAAACGCCGTCTTTCAGCGCTTGGGCCTGGTGGTCTGACACGCGAACGTGCGGGCTTTGAGGTTCGTGACGTTCACGCAACGCATTACGGTCGTATGTGCCCGATTGAAACGCCGGAGGGGCCGAATATTGGTCTGATCAACTCGCTGGCTTCTTTCGCGAAGGTTAACAAATACGGTTTCATCGAAACACCTTATCGCAAGGTTGTTAACGGTCAGGTAACGGACGAAGTTCAGTACATGTCTGCCACTGAGGAAATGCGTCACACGGTTGCGCAGGCCAACGCGCAGATCGACGAAAAAGGCAAGTTCATTAACGATCTTGTTTCGACACGTGCTTCGGGTGACTATACTCTTAGCCCTGTTGAGAACGTCGATCTTATGGATGTTAGCCCGCGCCAGTTGGTGTCGGTTGCTGCTTCCTTGATCCCGTTTCTAGAAAATGACGATGCGAACCGGGCCTTGATGGGCTCGAACATGATGCGCCAGGCTGTGCCTTTGGTGAAAGCCGAGGCTCCGCTTGTTGGTACCGGTATCGAAGAAATTGTTGCACGGGATTCCGGTGCTGCGATTACTGCGTTCCGTGGTGGTATAATCGACCAAGTTGACGCGATGCGTATCGTTATTAAAGCTACCGAAGACATGGAACCGGGCGATCCAGGCGTGGATATTTATCGTCTGCGTAAATTCCAGCGCTCAAATCAGAACACCTGTATTAACCAGCGTCCGCTTGTGAAGGTGGGTGACAAGGTTAAGAAGGGTGAAGTTATTGCTGATGGTCCGTCTACCGATATCGGTGAATTGGCACTTGGTAAAAACGTGCTCGTCGCGTTTATGCCTTGGAATGGTTACAACTACGAGGATTCGATCCTGATCTCTGAACGCATCGTTAAGGATGACGTCTTCACCTCGATCCACATCGAGGAATTCGAAGTCGCCGCCCGTGATACGAAACTGGGCCCAGAGGAAATCACACGCGATATTCCAAACGTCGGTGAGGAAGCGCTGCGCAACCTCGACGAAGCCGGCATTGTTTACATCGGTGCCGAAGTTGGTCCGGGTGACATTCTGGTGGGTAAAATCACCCCTAAGGGTGAGAGCCCGATGACGCCTGAAGAAAAACTTCTTCGTGCGATCTTTGGCGAGAAAGCTTCGGACGTTCGTGATACCTCCATGCGCCTGAAACCTGGCGATTTTGGTACTGTCGTAGAAGTTCGTGTATTCAACCGCCATGGCGTTGAAAAAGACGAACGTGCACTACAAATCGAACGTGAAGACGTTGAACAACTAAGCCGTGACCGTGATGACGAGTTGGCGATCTACGATCGTAACATCTACAACCGCCTGAAAGCACTGATCCTTGGCAAGAAGGCCGTTAAAGGCCCTAAAGGTGTCAAAGCTGGTTCGACCATTACGGAAGAACTGCTGGAAACCCTAAGCCGTGGTCAATGGTGGCAGCTCGCTTTGTCCGAAGACAAGGATGCGTCTGAAGTTGAAGCTCTGAACGCACAGTACGAAGCGCAAAAAGCTGCACTTCAAGCGCGTTTCGACGACAAGGTAGAGAAAATTCGCCGCGGCGACGATCTGATGCCTGGCGTGATGAAAATGGTCAAAGTCTTTATTGCTGTGAAGCGTAAGCTTCAACCTGGTGATAAAATGGCCGGTCGTCACGGCAACAAAGGTGTTATTTCGCGCGTTGTACCTGAAGAGGATATGCCATTCCTCGCCGACGGTACGCCGGTTGATTTCTGTCTGAACCCGCTGGGTGTGCCTTCGCGTATGAACGTCGGACAAATTCTGGAAACACATATGGGTTGGGCCGCACGCGGTCTGGGTAAATCCATTGATCTTTCGTTGAAAGAATACCAGCGGTCCGGTGATATGACGCCTGTTCAGGATGCTATGAAAGTGGCTTACGGCCCCGACCTCTATGACGAGGTTCTTGGCAAGATGCCACAGAACGAGCTTCTTGAGGCTGCGGGCAATGTCATCAACGGTGTGCCAATCGCTACGCCAGTGTTTGACGGTGCCAAAGAGGCAGACGTGAATGATGCATTGGTCCGCGCTGGTCTGGATACATCCGGTCAGTCGATTCTGTTTGACGGTCGCACAGGCGAACAGTTTACGCGTCCTGTCACTGTCGGCATGAAGTATGTGCTGAAACTGCATCACCTTGTGGACGACAAAATCCACGCGCGTTCCACTGGTCCGTACTCGCTTGTTACTCAGCAGCCGCTGGGTGGTAAGGCACAGTTCGGTGGCCAGCGCTTCGGTGAGATGGAGGTCTGGGCGCTTGAAGCTTACGGTGCTGCATACACCTTGCAGGAGATGCTCACAGTCAAGTCGGATGATGTTGCCGGTCGTACCAAAGTGTACGAAAGCATCGTCAAAGGCGAAGACAACTTCGAAGCTGGCGTGCCAGAATCGTTCAACGTATTGGTCAAAGAAATCCGCTCACTCGGTATGAATATCGAGCTGCTTAATTCGGAGGATGAAAAATGAACCAGGAAATCACAAACAACCCGTTTAATCCGGTAACGCCCGTAAAGACTTTTGACGAGATCAAAATCTCTTTGGCGTCACCCGAGCGGATCCTGTCTTGGTCTTTCGGCGAGATTAAGAAACCGGAAACCATCAACTATCGTACGTTCAAACCTGAACGCGACGGTCTTTTCTGTGCGCGTATCTTTGGCCCGATCAAAGATTACGAATGTCTGTGCGGAAAATATAAACGCATGAAGTATCGCGGTGTTACCTGCGAGAAATGTGGTGTTGAGGTTACCCTCCAGAAAGTTCGCCGCGAGCGCATGGGTCACATCGACCTTGCTGCGCCTGTTGCGCACATATGGTTCCTGAAATCGCTTCCATCTCGCATCGGCCTGATGCTGGACATGACTTTGCGCGATCTAGAACGCATTCTGTATTTCGAACAATATGTTGTGATCGAGCCGGGCCTGACAGACCTCAACCACGGCCAGCTGATGACCGAAGAAGAGTATATGGACGCCCAAGACCAGTTCGGCGATGACAGCTTCACCGCCGGTATCGGCGCTGAAGCCATCCGCGAAATGCTTGCTGCAATCGATCTGGACGCCGAAGCTGAACAGCTGCGTGCTGATCTGGCTGTAGCGACTGGTGAGCTGAAACCGAAGAAAATCATCAAGCGTCTGAAGCTTGTTGAAAACTTCCGCGGTTCCGGTAACCGTCCAGAGTGGATGGTTCTGACAGTGATCCCAGTGATCCCGCCAGAGCTTCGCCCACTGGTTCCACTAGATGGTGGCCGTTTCGCAACGTCGGATCTCAACGATCTGTACCGCCGCGTTATCAACCGTAATAACCGTCTGAAACGCCTTATCGAGCTTCGTGCGCCGGATATCATCATCCGCAACGAAAAACGTATGCTTCAGGAATCCGTGGATGCGTTGTTCGACAACGGCCGTCGTGGTCGTGTAATCACTGGCGCTAACAAGCGCCCGCTGAAATCGCTATCCGACATGCTCAAAGGTAAACAGGGTCGTTTCCGTCAGAACCTTCTGGGTAAACGCGTCGACTTCTCTGGCCGTTCGGTAATTGTGACCGGCCCTGAACTTAAACTGCATCAATGTGGTCTTCCCAAGAAGATGGCGTTGGAGCTGTTCAAGCCATTCATCTACAGCCGTCTTGAAGCCAAAGGTCTGTCCACAACTGTGAAACAGGCCAAGAAACTGGTTGAAAAAGAACGTCCAGAAGTTTGGGATATCCTTGACGAAGTTATCCGCGAGCATCCGGTCATGCTGAACCGTGCACCAACACTGCACCGTCTTGGTATTCAGGCGTTTGAACCTGTTCTGATCGAGGGTAAAGCCATCCAGCTTCACCCGCTGGTTTGTTCCGCGTTCAACGCGGATTTCGACGGCGACCAAATGGCGGTCCACGTTCCGCTTTCATTGGAAGCGCAGCTTGAAACCCGTGTTCTGATGATGTCGACAAACAACGTTCTGTCGCCATCGAACGGTAAACCAATCATCGTTCCTTCGCAGGATATGATTTTGGGCCTCTACTACATTACGCTTGCGCGTAAAGGCATGACAGGCGAGGGCATGGCCTTCGCTTCGATGGCAGAGGTTGATCATGCGCTTGACAGCGGCGTTGTGCATCTGCATGCCAACATCACCGCACGGATCGAGCAAATCGACGCCGAGGGTAATTCCTATATGGAACGCGTAGAAACGACACCTGGTCGCTTGCGTCTTGGTCAGTTGCTGCCGAAAAACCATAAGGCACCGTTCTCGATCCTGAACCGTTTGCTTCGCAAGAAGGAAGTCGGCGACGTGATTGATACGGTTTACCGTCACTGTGGCCAGAAAGAATCCGTGATCTTCTGTGACCAAATCATGACACTTGGTTTCCAGGAAGCGTTCAAAGCAGGTATTTCGTTTGGTAAGGATGACATAATAATTCCTGATACCAAATGGGATTTGGTGAACGGTACACGTGATCAGGTCAAAGAATTCGAACAACAGTATATGGACGGCCTGATTACGCAGGGCGAAAAATACAACAAAGTTGTCGATGCCTGGTCAAAATGTTCCGATGTTGTTGCGGAAGCGATGATGGGCGAGATTTCGAAATTGCGTACTGATGATGCCGGTGCTGAAATGGAACCGAACTCGGTTTACATGATGTCGCATTCCGGTGCGCGTGGCTCCCCTGCGCAGATGAAGCAGTTGGGTGGTATGCGTGGTCTGATGGCCAAGCCTTCCGGCGAGATCATCGAAACACCGATTATCTCGAACTTTAAAGAAGGCTTGACGGTTCTTGAGTACTTCAACTCCACCCACGGGGCGCGTAAGGGCCTTGCGGATACGGCGTTGAAAACAGCGAACTCCGGTTACCTGACGCGTCGTCTGGTGGATGTTGCGCAGGATTGTATCGTCAAAATCGACGATTGCGGCACTGATCGTTCAATCACAGCGCAGGCTGCGGTTAGCGATGGCGAAATTATTTCGTCAATGTCCGAACGCATTCTGGGTCGTACTTCTGCCGAAGATGTTCTGCATCCGACAACAGGTGAAATCCTTGTTCGTCGTGATGAGTTGATGGACGAGCGTGCAGCCGAAGCTGTCGAAGAAGCCGGCGTTCCGTCGATGCTGATCCGCAGCCCACTGACATGCGAAGCCGAAGACGGCATCTGTGCAACTTGTTACGGACGTGACTTGGCGCGCGGAACCCGCGTTAATCCAGGTGAGGCTGTCGGTATTATTGCCGCGCAGTCGATCGGCGAACCGGGCACACAGCTAACCATGCGTACGTTCCACATTGGTGGTATTGCGCAGGGTGGACAGCAGTCGTTCCAGGAAGCCAACAACGAGGGTAAAGTCGAGCTGCGTAACGCGAACCTGATCGTGAATGCTGATAAAGAGCAAGTCGTGATGGGTCGTAATATGGAGCTGGCGATCGTCGATGCAAACGGTGTAGAGCGTGCGTCTTACAAATTGACTTACGGTACGATCGTGCTGGTCAAGAAGGGTAAGAAAGTTAAGCGTGGCGACAAGCTGTTTGAATGGGATCCATACGCCCTGCCAATCATCGCGGAACAAGCCGGTGTGGCGAAGTTCGTCGACCTGACGCCAGGTATGTCGATCCGTGAAGAAACCGATGATGCGACGGGCATGACCCAGCGTATCGTTATGGACTGGCGTACGGCCCCTAAAGGCAGCGACCTGAAGCCCGAGATTATCGTGATGGACCCTGAAACCGGCGAACCTGTTCGTTTGGCGAATGGCCACCCCGAAATCCATGCCATGTCGGTTGATGCAATTTTGTCCGTTGAAGACGGTCAAGAGATCAAAGCCGGTGACGTTATCGCGCGTATCCCGCGTGAGGGTGCCAAGACAAAAGACATCACCGGTGGTCTGCCGCGTGTTGCCGAATTGTTCGAAGCCCGTCGTCCGAAAGACCACGCGATCATCGCTGAAATCGATGGCCACGTTGCCTTTGGTAAGGACTACAAAAACAAACGTCGCGTTGCGATTGTGCCTATCGATGATACGCAGGAACCAGTCGAGTATATGGTACCAAAAGGTAAGCACATTCCCGTTCAGGAAGGTGATTTCATCCAGAAGGGTGAATACCTGATGGACGGCAATCCTGCGCCGCATGACATCCTGCATGTTATGGGTGTCGAGGCTCTGGCCGACTATATGATCGACGAAGTTCAGGCTGTTTATCGTTTGCAAGGTGTGAAAATCAACGACAAGCACATCGAGGTTATCGTTCGCCAGATGCTCCAGAAATGGGAAATCGCATCAACCGGCGGCACAACCTTGCTGAAAGGCGAGCATGTTGATTTGGCCGAGTTCAAAGAAGCCAATGAAGAAGCAATCTCTTCGGGTCGCGAGCCAGCAACCGGTGCGCCGATCTTGCTTGGTATCACTAAGGCGAGCTTGCAGACACGTTCGTTCATCTCGGCTGCTTCCTTCCAGGAAACCACACGGGTTCTGACCGAGGCTGCCACGCAAGGTAAGCGTGACAAGCTTATCGGCCTGAAAGAAAACGTGATTGTTGGGCGCCTGATCCCGGCTGGTACGGGTTCTGCTATGCATGACATCAAACGTGTCGCAACTTTGCGCGACGCCAAGATCATTGCACAGCGTCAGGCCGAAGCGGTTGCAGTTGCAGCGCTAGAAGACAAGTCCGGTGAAGAAAAGCCTTCGGATGATGCTTCGGGCCTATTCAACTAAGCTTGAAGAACTAGAATAGAAAAAGCTCCGCTGGAAACAGCGGGGCCTTTTTTTGACATATGGCCAGATGGAAAAGCTGTGCACAGTGGTTTATGGTTAACTAATTTTTGCAAAGCCGACAATTCTGCGTTGGCACGAACGAATTTCCCTCAGTTTTCATCTATCATCAAAATGGTCATTCGGTGCTGACGTCTGCCAACAATGTTGCAAATTCGAATTAGTGCGCATAGCGTACAGCGGAATATTATCTCATTCTGAAAGAGTTTTCACTTTCCCAATGAAACCGATTGAACTGATAAGAAACATCGCGCAAAGCCTTCCGGACTATGAACTGTCCCTGCCGTCTGAAGCGCCTGAAACGATCAGTGTAATCACGGACATCAAGATATCTTGCGGGTTAGAAATATCGCGGCAAGACGACAAACCCAAGGCGGGTGAACAATTCAATGTCTTCAAACCAAATACGTTAAAGAGCGCTGTGAAACGCAGCAAAACAAAAGGCGCCAAGTCTCCCCTAAAGATTGTTCAATCCATTGCACCAGAGTGGCTGCAAACTCCAGCGCTCGAAGGAAGGAAGACGCTGGTATCAGGGATTATCGCCTTTCAGAAAGAGACTGAAAAAGTCGTTGACCGCGTTGATTCAACTGTGTGCAGCAGTTGCAGCGGCAGAGGGTCGATTACACGCGCGCGAACCGAACGTCCGAGTATTACATGCACTGCGTGCGGTGGTAGCGGCGGCCGCGCGGTGACCCCATACGTTAACAGTCCCGGCACAACGGGACACGGCATGCCGACAACGGTGTTTCGGGCATGCAGCAGATGTGTTGGCGGAACAACAACCGGACCGCCCGTGACAAAAACCGAAACCCACACATGTGGAAAGTGCAATGGAAATGGGAAACTGGAAAAGAAGTTCTATAAGAACAAAACCTTTTACAAAGTTTTCCGGGTTTCCACGTCGCTTGAGATTCAGGGCAAGGAGAAGGCT
Organism: Paracoccaceae bacterium; assembly: GCA_050256375.1. Classification (GTDB taxonomy): domain Bacteria; phylum Pseudomonadota; class Alphaproteobacteria; order Rhodobacterales; family Rhodobacteraceae; genus NORP23. The sequence continues at coordinate 30,253 of JBBWVU010000026.1, forward strand.
TCAAAGTCAATTGCGCGTTTGCGCAAACATTCTCCAAGCCCGAAAACAACTTTGGGCGAGCTTGCCAAAATAAGCCCGCCGGCCGCCTTGAAAACAATTGAAAAGAACTCAAAACTCCGCTTGTCGTTCATTATCATAGTCCCGTTTTCAAAATGTGAAGTGTTGAGAAAAGGCCGAAATATTGGCACGTTATATTGCGTACCAGAGGACGGCAGTGCCTTTGCCGTAGCGGATTCACAGTTTTTTGACCGGGGATCAAAGCCAAAGCCGCCGAAATTTCAAAGCTTCGGCATGATGAGTTTGAGAACAAATCTCTTTCCGACAATCTTACGGCGCTATTCCTGGAAGCGGTGAAATCCAAGAAGGCCACGCTGTCCGAGGGAAAAGTAGCTTGGTCAATTAGCCCGGCTGCGCACGAAGTAGCAATGCGCGCGACTAAGCGTTCAATCACAAGAGGGACGGGGTTGCTCTCAGAATTTAAATTTTAATAATTACTCCGTCTATCAGGGGCGGACTTGGGTAGTTGAAATTAACCTTTGGTAAATAGTGCATATGTCCCGATGTATGCGATTGTGGCATAGGACAAGACAAAGACGGTTGCGATCGCAAGCGGTGCCGGACCTGGATCAACACGCCACCCAAATACGTTCATATACAGAAACACGGTTGTGCAAAGACCAACAAAGGTCATGACGTACCATCGAAGCGGCAATCTGTCGTTTGGCGCTGCCGACTTTCGGCGTACGGGATAGTAGCCAAACCAAGGCACCATGGTAGCTAACATTATTGCGTTGGATATCCGCCAAACTTGGTCAATTTCAAAGCCGCGACGACCAGAGAGGGTGCCAGCATGGCAAAAGCAGTCGCCATCAGTCCTAGCTCGACGAACAATCTGGTTAGCAGTATATGAAGTTGTGAAAGCTGTTTACCGGTACTCTGATAGAGAACCACGACGACAGAAGTGAATCCCACAAACGCCATCGACAGAGCAGCCAACGCAAAGAAGTAAGCTGCAAAAGGCAGTTCCATCATCATTTCTCCCGATCAGTTGATCGCGCATCGTGGGTTATACGCACGTTTGTTGTCAAGGAGGCCATTACGTTGTGCTCGAAACCCGACCTGTGCAGTCAAAAGAAAGTGGGCCGCCAACTCTTCATGTCTAATTATGACTACAACTTCAATTCTTAGGGTGCACTCAAAGCTCAAGACGCTGTTGGAGGAAGGGATTCGCCGATGTCGTACAGGCGAGCGCGATATCGGCGTTTTAATGGTGGTGTTAGTGACGAACGATTACCGTTTATTACGCGCATCGGCGATACAAACCAAAATAGGCCTCTCCAGACGATTTTCCAGACTGGTAAAAAGCACAATTATTCAATAAATAAAGGACGAAGATCAATAACTCCGATCTGCGAGATACACTGTTGAAAGGGTGTTGACTTCCACCCCGACTCCTTCTATTTATCCGCCACTCGGGACAGGCATCTGCCAAATCCTGATACAAGCCACAATCTGGCGGTCATGATCTAGGTTCAAACCTCGATCCTCTGGAATTTCGCTGCTCTGGGTCCGTAAGGCTCCGTGGGCGGCATTATTGGCGTTTTGCACATTCGGTGCTTGGCGCAGTTGAAACTGGTTGCACGGGGTCTATGCCGAATGCCAACGATACAACAGCTTATCCGCAAACCGCGCCAACCGCGCGTAAAGCGACAGAAATCTCAGCATCTGCAGGCTTGCCCGCAGAAACGTGGTGTATGTACCCGCGTTTATACAACGACACCGAAAAAGCCTAACTCGGCTATGCGTAAGGTTGCCAAAGTGCGCCTAACCAACGGTTTCGAAGTAATTTGCTACATCCCTGGTGAAAAACACAACCTCCAAGAGCACTCCGTTGTGCTTATCCGCGGCGGCCGTGTAAAAGATTTGCCCGGTGTCCGTTACCACGTTCTGCGCGGTGTGTTGGATACCCAAGGCGTTAAAGATCGTCGTCAGCGTCGTTCGAAATACGGCGCTAAGCGTCCTAAATAAGGAGAGAGCAGTATGTCCCGACGTCATGCCGCCGAGAAACGTCAAGTTTTGCCGGACGCCAAGTATGGTGACCGCATTCTGACGAAATTTATGAACAACCTGATGCTCGACGGCAAAAAGTCCGTTGCAGAGCGTATCGTTTACGGTGCGCTTGAGCGTGTTGAAGGCAAGCTGAAGCGTGCGCCTGTTGAGGTGTTCCACGAAGCTCTGGAAAACATCAAACCATCCGTCGAGGTTCGCTCCCGTCGTGTTGGTGGTGCTACGTACCAGATCCCCGTGGAAGTTCGCCCGGAACGCCGTGAAGCGCTTGCGATCCGCTGGTTGATCAAAGCTGCGCGTACACGCAACGAGAACACAATGGAAGAACGTCTGGCAGGCGAATTGCTTGATGCATCTTCTTCCCGTGGTTCCGCTGTTAAGAAGCGCGAAGACACTCACAAGATGGCCGATGCGAATAAAGCATTCAGCCATTACCGCTGGTAATTTTGGTTTAGGACGAGAACAATGGCTCGGGAATATCCCCTTAGTGAATACCGTAACTATGGTATTATGGCGCACATCGATGCGGGTAAAACTACCTGTACCGAGCGTATCCTGTTCTATACAGGCAAATCCCACAACATTGGTGAAGTGCATGATGGCGCTGCGACTATGGATTGGATGGAGCAGGAGCAGGAGCGTGGTATAACCATTACTTCCGCTGCTACGACTACATTCTGGGCCCGTACAGACGACGGTGAAATCGAGCAGACAAACAAGCACCGCATGAACATCATCGACACTCCGGGTCACGTTGACTTCACTATTGAAGTTGAACGTTCCTTGGCTGTTCTCGATGGCGCGATCGCTTTGTTGGATGCGAACGCCGGTGTTGAGCCGCAAACCGAAACTGTTTGGCGTCAGGCTGACCGGTATAAGGTTCCGCGTATTGTTTTCGTCAACAAGATGGACAAAATCGGCGCTGACTTCTTCAACTGCGTTGAGCAGATTGAAACTCGCGTTGGTGGTAATCCTCTGCCGGTCCAGATGCCAATCGGCGCTGAAACCGAGCTTGAGGGCCTTATCGACCTCATCACCATGAAAGAATGGGTTTGGGAAGGCGAGGATCTTGGCGCTTCTTGGGAAATTCGCGAAATTCGCGATAGCCTGAAAGACAAAGCCGAAGAGATGCGCGGCGAGATGATCGAAAAAGCTGTCGAAATGGACGACGATGTAATGGAGGCTTACCTCGACGGTGACGAACCAGACGTTGACACGCTTCGCAAGCTGATCCGCGCAGGCACGATCTCGATGACTTTCGTACCTATCCTGTGTGGTTCTGCATTCAAAAACAAAGGTGTTCAGCCTCTGTTGAACGCCGTGATCGACTTCTTACCCAGCCCGCTGGACGTTGTTGATTACATGGGCTTCATACCCGGTGATGAAACCGAGACTCGTGACATTGCGCGTCGTGCAGACGACGACATGGCATTCTCGGGCCTAGCGTTCAAAATCATGAACGACCCGTTTGTTGGTACATTGACCTTCACGCGTATCTATTCAGGCGTTCTGAGCAAGGGCGACGGTATCTATAACTCTACCAAAGAGAAAAAAGAACGTGTTGGCCGTATGATGATGATGCACTCGAATGACCGTGAAGAAATCACGGAAGCATTCGCTGGCGACATTATTGCGCTTGCTGGTCTGAAAGATACAACGACTGGTGACACACTTTGTTCGGTTAGCGATCCGGTGGTTCTGGAAACGATGACATTCCCCGATCCTGTGATCGAGATTGCCGTTGAGCCTAAAACTAAAGCTGACCAAGAACGTATGTCGGCAGGTCTAGCCCGTCTTGCTGCCGAGGATCCGTCCTTCCGCGTCGAGACTGACTTTGAATCCGGTCAGACAATCATGAAAGGTATGGGCGAGCTTCACCTCGACATCCTTGTTGACCGTCTGAAGCGCGAATTCAAAGTTGAAGCGAACATTGGTGCGCCTCAGGTTGCTTATCGCGAGACTATCGGTCACGAAGTTGAACACTCCTACACTCACAAAAAACAATCGGGTGGTTCGGGTCAGTTCGCTGAAGTGAAAATGGTCATTACGCCGACCGAACCTGGCGAAGGCTACTCGTTCGAATCCAAAATCGTTGGTGGTTCTATTCCTAAGGAATATATTCCGGGCGTTGAAAAAGGCATTCTTTCGGTAATGGACAGCGGCCCTCTGGCTGGCTTCCCGGTTATCGACTTCAAAGTGTCCTTGATCGACGGCAAGTTCCACGATGTGGACTCCTCGGTTCTGGCATTCGAAATCGCTGGCCGTATGGCCATGCGCGAAGGCATGCGTTTGGCTGGCGCCAAATTGCTAGAGCCAATCATGAAAGTTGAAGTGCTTACACCTGAAGAATACACGGGCGGCATCATCGGCGATCTGACATCCCGTCGCGGGATGGTTCAAGGCCAAGATACACGCGGCAACGCGATTGTTATCGACGCTTTTGTGCCTCTGGCGAACATGTTCGGGTACATTAACAACCTGCGTTCCATGTCCTCTGGTCGTGCGAACTTTACAATGCAGTTTGACCACTACGACGCGGTCCCAGCTGCAATCTCGAAAGAAATTCAGGAAAAGTTTGCCTGATCTGAAAATCACAGGTCAGCACCCTGACCAATATTATATGGAGGCCTATCATGGGTAAGGAAAAGTTTGAGCGCACGAAACCACACGTTAACGTCGGCACAATCGGCCACGTTGACCACGGTAAAACTACACTGACAGCTGCGATCACCAAACAGTTTGGTGATTTCCAGTCATATGACAGCATCGA
>JBBWVU010000027.1:0-19798 GCA_050256375.1 Paracoccaceae bacterium
GCGCGACCTGATGCCCGCGAACCGCGATGTCCCGCTGCTGCAATTTGGGGTCTTTGAGGCCCCCTAAATCGGCAAACAGATCGCGGGCGGCGAGGCGACACTCTCCACACCCGTCCCAGCTTGGTCACTCACCGACTACACATCCGCTTTCGACCGCGTGAAAAACTACATTGGCGCAGGCGGCATCTACCAAGCAAACCTGACCTTCCCCCGCTGCACTGCAAACGGACAGGCTCCCTCGACGCACTCTATGCTGCGCTACAAGCCAAACAATCCGTGCCACACGGCTCACTGGTTGATTTGGGCGGTCCAGCCCTGCTGTCGCGCTCGCCCGAGCTTTTCTTCAGCATCGACGCCAAGCGGAACATCAAAGCACGGCCGATGAAAGGGACCGCGCCACGCGGAGCGATACCTCAGGAGGACGCCGTCCTCGTCACATGGCTGCAAGCCTCCGAGAAAAACCGCGCCGAAAACCTGATGATCGTGGGCCTACTACGCAACGACATGAGCCGCATTTCAGAAATAGGCTCCGTCAAAGTCCCCAGCCTCTTCGCAATCAAGGCCTACGCAACCCTGCACCAAATGACCTCCTCCATCCGCTCCACCCTGCGGGAAGGGACATCGCTGACAGACATCTTCGCCGCCCTCTTCCCCTGTGGGTCCATCACAGGCGCACCCAAAATTCGGGCCATGCAAATCATCCACGAGCTAGAGAGCGCACCCCGAGGCGCCTACTGCGGGGCCATCGGCTGGATCGCCCCCAACGACGCAATGTCCTTCAACGTCGCCATCCGCACACTGACCTGCTTCGAGAACGGCGACGTGCGGCGCAACGTCGGTGGAGGCGTCATCTACGACAGCGACGCGGCTAGGGAATACGAGGAAGCCCTTCTCAAGGGGAGGTATGCGGCGTTAACGTCCGCAAAGCTTCGCATAGGAGACGTTGATTGATCCACCATTTATAAATTTGATGTGAATGTCTGATTGGAGGAAATCAACTTATATGTTCGCACCCGCAACGAACGGCGGCTCTCCGCCCTAATCGACTAGGTTTGCTTCCGGCCCTTTGCCGCCGTTTGCAAGAAATTGCTTTGCTGCAGTGCATCAGTCAGACGGTAACCATTGAACCCAAACCCAGTATTTTATTCACGCAAAGGCTGCGGTGCAGACAAATCGCCAGATTGCCACACTCGTTCAACAGTCTTGCTCGAATAGGTTTTGTCTTGTATTGAAAAATCGACACACGAGCGAATTGGCCTGGCAGCACCGCATCTCTGCTAATATTACCGCATTTTGATTTTATGCATTTGCGAGTAAGACTTTACAGGAATAGAGGCTCGTTCTCCTATATTTGGCCGAGAATAACAGTCTTTCCAGAATGGGCAGACTCCAAGGCTGCGTCAGCGAGCTCAAGCGCTCGTAGTCCGTCTTGACCATCGGGAATAGAAATGTTTTCGCCAGACAAAGTTTTCACAAAGGACTGCAGTTCGGCGCTATAAGCTTCGGCGTATCGTTCCATAAAGAAATCCATTAACGGATCGGTTTTATATCCCTCTCCAGATGCAATAGTAACTGTTGTTGCGCGGTGGTTGCCTGCTTGGGCCAATCCTTTGGATCCGTGGACTTCTATTCTCTGATCGTATCCATAGCTAGCGCGGCGCGAATTTGTAATCACAGCAATTTTTCCACTCGCCGTACGTAGAGTTGCTGTAGCAGTGTCATAATCTCCAGCGTCACCAATTTCTGGGTCTGTCAAAACTGAGCCAGTAGCACTTACTTCGGTGATTTCTTCATTTAATAAGAATCGCGCCATGTCGAAATCGTGAATCATCATATCCCGAAAAATTCCTCCGGAGCGCTTGATATAGTCGACCGGAGGGGCAGATGGGTCACGTGAAATAATTTGAACTAGCTCAACCTCACCAACAGTTCCATTGTCGATCTCGGACTTCAATCGAGCGAAACTTGGGTCAAAACGGCGATTGAAGCCGACCATCAGCTTGATACTGTTCTCTTCAACGACATCGAGGCACCGCTGCACGCGTTCAACAGAAAGGTCTATTGGCTTCTCGCAAAAAATCGCTTTTCCAGCTTTGGCAGCAAGCTCTATTTGTTCAGCGTGGAGGTCTGTTGGCGTCGCGATGATAACTCCGTCAATATCGGGAGAAGCCATAATCTCTTCGACCGATACGCGCTTTGCGCCGGTGATCTCAATCGCCGCTTCTGCGGCCGCATCGAACGGATCAAATACCGCAGAAATTGTTGCGCCGGGCACGGCTTGTATGGCCTTGGCGTGCGTTATTCCAATGCGACCGGCGCCCAAAAGTCCCAATTTCAACATGTTTTTACCTCGGTAGATATTCAAGTATCAGTGTTGCAGTCACAGATTAGCGCTGCGCAGGTGCGCCAAATGCGCGAATTACTTGTTGTGCGGCTAATTGCACCGGATTTTCCGTTTCTTTCAGGATCGTAACACGGTCGAAACGGTTCTGGTCCTGATTTACAGCGGTGCGCAAAGCATTTCCGAAAGCCATTCGAAGCTCGGTTCCAATATTGAATTTGCAAACCTTGCTTTCTTTGGCAAGAAAACTACGGGTTTCGACTGGAACACCGGAGCCACCGTGAATCACCAGCGGAACACCTGTTACAGCTTCGATTGCGCGTAGGGTAGCGATGTCTAGCTCGGCAGCTTTTTCCTGCTGAAGATGAACGTTTCCGATTGATACGGCCATCGCGTCAACACCACTCTCGGCAGCAAAGCGTGCGGCGTCATCCGGTAGAGTACCAGCAGAGGACTCGCCATCTGAGTATCCAACAAAGCCAATTTCACCTTCGACTGAAACTCCAGCAGCTTTCGCAATTTCTACAATCTTTGCAGTCAAATCTATGTTTTCTGAAACCGGCTTACGAGACCCATCAAACATGACTGAAGAAAAACCGCTGTCTATTGCCTCACGGCATTCCTCAAAAGTGTACCCGTGATCGAGGTGGGCAACTACGGGTACGCTAGCATTTTCTGCAAGGTTCCGGAACATCGCACCCAATACCGGAAGAGGAGTATGGGCGCGACATCCCGGGCCGGCTTGTAATATCACAGGGGCGTTTTCAGCCTCTGCTGCAGCAACATACGCACGCATGTCTTCCCAACCTAGGCAGACGAGTCCACCAACGGCATAGCCTTGTTTCAGGGCGGGTTGAAGAACTTCGGATAAGGTCGCGAGGGTCATTTGAACTTAGCTATCATATCTTTGATGCCCGGAATCGTTTCCAATTGTGCTGCGTGGGTTGGTTGGAAATATTGGACAAGGCTGCGTTGGCTCAGACCACCGAGAATTGTGAAGTAGTACATTTCATACCCAGGCAGAACAGCGCACGGGTGGTACCCTTTGTCGAGGCAAATAGTCGAGCCGTCAACGATGTGATATGCATCGCCAGGTTTGTTATCTTCACGTTGAAGCATCTGGACGCCTGAGCCATAATTTGGACGGAAGCGGAAATTGTATGTTTCGTCGTGGCGAGTTTCATCCGGTAGGCGGTCCGTGTCATGCTTGTGGCTAGGAAAGCCTGACCACCCACCTTGGCCAACTGTGTAAAGTTCAGAAACGAGAAGGCGTCCAACTTTTCCGTGCTGTTTCTGACCAAGGATATGTTTGATCTTACGATGTGTTTTTGTGTCATCGGAACCATACTGTACTTTGTCGATATCTTCGGTGCGGACTGCAAATGGTTCTAGCACTTCATCGTATTTGGCTCCTGCAACAAACACTTCAGCGGATTCAGATGTGCAAACCATTTGCGCTGGCGTATCGGTTGGCACGTAAACACCTTCTGGCTCGCCGTCCCAAACGTCTACGCCCCGTCCGCCGATTGATTTGAAGTCAACACCACCGACATTGATGTCTACAGTTCCAGTCGCCGGAACGATGCAGGTTTCGTACCCCGGAACACGGTATTCGAACGCTTGGCCTTTCGTTAGCTTTACGATGTTGAAATAATTCAACGGGACTGTGGCGTCGTCAACGTCGACGATTGGTATGTTGGAATTTTCAAAGGGTGCGATATGCATGTTAGTTCCTTTCGGTGTCCGATGGACCGGAGTGATTTTCTAAAAATTCGTCTAATTCGTTGGCTGTTGGCATCGCCGGAGCGCAACCAACTTTGGACACGACGATAGCGGCAGAGGCCGAGCCTCGAAGAACGCAATCCTGAAGATTAAAGCCATTGGCTAGTGAGGAAATAAATCCTCCCATAAACGCATCTCCAGCACCTGTCGGTTTCAGGGCTTCAACGCGATAGATGCCAGTTCTAAATTCGTCGTCGGGGGTGATTGTGATCGAGCCGAGTTCACCCATTTTGTAAACGATGATGGAAGCGGTTGTTTTCGCCAAACTTCGTGCAAAATCCAGACCTTTTTCTTTGCCACCAGCCATGAACCCAAATTCATCATCGTTCCCGATAACAATATCGCAGAGCCTGCCGGCATGTGAGTAAATATCAGCAGTAACCTCGGCAGCTGTCCACGAGTAAGGCCGGTAATCAATGTCGAATATAATCGGAAGACCCGCGTTTTTAGCAAGGTCCAGCGCATGAAACGCTGCTGATCGCGAGGGTTCCGCTGCAAAAACTGTTCCGGTGGTTATCAACGCCCCATAGGCCGAATAATCTACGGCTTCAACGTCACTCATGGTCATTTGGAAGTCTGCAGCGCCGTTGCGATAAATCACCGATTGGTGATCTTCGACGCGAGATTCAACAACCGCTAATGAATTGCGGGCTTCGCCACCTTCAGCATGAACATGCGTTGCATCAACATTGTATTTTTTCAGTTGGTTGACTGCAAATCGCCCAATTGAATCATCAGAAACGCGGGTAACCAATGCTGCTTTACCGCCTTGGCGCGCTATGGCAACGCCGATATTGGCAGAAGACCCTCCGAGACATGTGAAGAAATGTGTCGCATCCTCAGTTTTAGTACCCGGCGGATCCGGATAAATATCCATCCCGGCGCGGCCAATAATAAGGAAGTTATTCTGGGCGATTTTGGATTGAAGCGACATCACACACCTTTTCGTTGCTTGATGCGGCCTGATTCCCATTCGACATGCGCCTCGCGAACGCTATCGTTGTCAGTGATATGAGGCGTGCCAACTTCCCACCACGCGTGACCTTCTTGCGTCCAGCCCTCATAGGCATCAACTTTCAGGCAGATCACATAGGTTTTATCGGATTCTTTGGCACGCTTGAAAGCTTCGGCAAATTCGGCGGGGTTTGAAGCGGTTTCAGCAGTTGCACCCATGGAGCGCGCGTGTGCCTCGAAATCGACGGCAAATGGTTCGACCGCCAAATTGCAATCTTTGATCAGGTTATTGAAAGACGTGTTGCCTGTATCATTTTGCAACTTATTGATAACCGCGAAGCCACCGTTATCAAGCACAAGAATGATCAGCTTCTTGCCTGTAAGCACCGACGAATAGATGTCCGAGTTCATAAGCAAATACGAACCGTCGCCTACAAAAACGATCGTGTCCTTGTTAGGCTCGGTTTCGGATTGTGCAATTTTTGAGCCCCATCCACCAGCAATCTCGTATCCCATGCAAGAAAAGCCGAACTCAACGTCCACCGTACCTATATCAAGTGTGCGCCAATTGGCGGTAACTTCTGCTGGTAAGCCACCCGCTGCAGCCACGACTCGATCGCGCGGATCACACAGATCATTTACAACACCAATGGCTTGGGCATAGGAATTAAGACCGTTGCCCGGGCGAATGTTTTCCGCAACATACGCATCCCACGCTTTTCTTTCGCTTTGCGCCTCGTCCAACCAGCTTTGTGGAGAGCTGTATTCGCCAAGCTCCGCGCCCAGTGCGACCAATGCCAGCTTAGCATCGCCTACAACCGGCATAGATCTATGTTTACCGGCGTCATGTCGTGCTGCGTTAATCGAAATAAATTGCGCCTTTTTATCGAACGCAGTCCACGATCCAGTTGTGAAATCCTGCAATCGGGTTCCAACAGCGATAATAACATCCGCTTTGGCCGCAATAGTATTCGCAGAATTAGAGCCGGTCACGCCAATTGGCCCAATGTTAAGCGGATCATCCGCTAACAAGTTGGCGCGACCGGCAATCGTTTCCACTACGGGAATGTTGTGCGCTCTGGCAATGGCAGTCAGCTCCTCCACTGCACGTGAATATTGAACGCCCCCACCGGCAATAATCATTGGACGCTCAGCGGTTTTTAACAGCGCAGCAGCATCCGAAATGTCCTGCGCGTCAGCGTTCGAGCGCCGAATACGGTGAACTTTCTTTTCGAAAAACTCTACGGGGTAGTCATAAGTCCAGCCTTGAACATCTTGAGGCAAACCCAAAAACGCAGGCCCGCAGTCAGCCGGATCAAGCATCGTTGCGATTGCGTTAGGCAAAGATTGAATGACTTGCGCAGGATGGGTGATCCTATCCCAGTAACGCGAAACCGCTTTGAAAGCATCGTTAACGCCTAAGCTAGGATTTCCGTAATGCTCAAGCTGCTGAAGAACCGGATCGGGCAAGCGAGTTTGAAAGGCGTCACCGCAAAGCAACAACATCGGCAATCTGTTGGCATGTGCCAATGCGGCGGATGTCAACAGATTGGTCGTTCCTGGCCCGGCAGACGCAGTGCAGAACATAAATTTCTGGCGCAGCTTGGCTTTGGCGTATGCGGCCGCAGCGAATCCCATACTCTGTTCGTTTTGACCACGATAGAGCGGTAGTTCTTTACGATAATCATACAAAACCTCGCCAAGGCAGGTGACATTTCCATGCCCGAAAATGCCGAAGCCGCCGCCACACAGGCGTTGCTCGACTCCATCGATTACGATGAACTGGTTAGCCAAATACTTAACAATAGCTTGCGCCATCGTCAGAGTAATTGTGTCACTTTGCGTGTTCAATTTTTTCTCTCCGATTTTCCGAAGTTTTTTAATTCAATTCACATATAGGTCAAAATTCCAATTGACCTTAGAGCTAATGTTAAGATACATATTTTGCAACCGGTTGCAATAGCCATTTCAGAGAGTCTCTCCAAATGACAGACATAGGTATCGGAATAGTTGGTGGCGGATACATGGGTAAAGCCCACTCTGTGGCTATGCAAGCCGTTGGTGCGGTGTTCAATACACGTCTGCGACCAACGATGGAGATGATCTGCGCAAGCTCACCAGAGTCCGCAGAAAAGTACCGGAAGGCCTATGGTTTTGACCGAGCAACTGATGACTGGAAAGTATTGGTTCACGACCCGAAAGTGGAGGCCATAGTTATTGCGTCGCCGCAGTCAACGCATCGCAATATTGCTCAAGCTGCCTTTGCGCTCGGAAAACCGGTGTTTTGTGAAAAGCCTTTGGGCGCCTCGCTGGAAGATAGTGCCTTAATGGTCCAGGCAGCAGAAGAATCCGGTGTAACCAATATGGTCGGGTTCAATTATATTCGAACACCAGCATCGCAGTTGGCCCGTGGTTTAGTCGCAAATGGCGAGATCGGTAAAGTGACATATTTTCGTGGCGAACACACCGAAGATTTTTATGCGGATCCATCGGCACCGGCATCTTGGCGTACCAACGGGGTGGCCAATGGAACAATAGGCGATCTGGCTCCACATATGATTAACGGTGCTTTGGCTTTGGTAGGGCCTATCGCTACATTGATTGCCGAGGTCGAAACCGTCCATACATCGCGGCCTGGAAAATCAGGTGCAGAAGCCGTTACAAACGATGATCAGGCACAGCTGATGTGTCGGTTTGAAAACGGCGCTATGGGGCATCTGTTTTTCAGCCGTATCGCGACTGGCCGCAAGATGGGTTACGCTTACGAAATCACTGGAACAAAAGGTGCAATCCGGTTTGATCAGGAAGATCAGAACGCGCTTTGGGTTTACAAGATGAATGAACCAACTGCGCAGCAGGGTTTCAAAAAAATCCTTATAGGCCCGGCACATCCTGACTATGAACCCTTCTGCCAGGGGCCCGGACACGGTACCGGTTATCAAGACCAGATTATCATCGAAGCGCGCGATTTTTTAGCCGCGATCGAAACGCAAAAACCTGTTTGGCCGACGTTCCGGGACGGGATGGAAGTCAACAAAATTGTCGCGGCGGCCTTGCACTCAAGCGAAAAAAAAACGTGGGTGCAGGTGGGCACCAGCTAGATTGTTGAGAGGCAATAAATATGACTATTAGAATAGGAAATGCACCTTGTTCCTGGGGTGTTGAATTCGCAAATGATCCGCGTAATCCGGATTGGAAAACTGTGCTGAAAGAATGCGCCGGCGCGGGTTACAAGGGGATTGAGCTTGGACCTGTTGGGTTCATGCCGGAAGATCCGGCGATCGTTTCCGATGCGCTTGCAGAGAATGGTCTGGAGTTGATAGGCGGCGTGGTTTTTCGCGCGTTTCATGACCCTGCGCAATGGGAAGATGTGCAGGACGGCGCGGTACGTACATGTAAGGCACTGGTAGCGCATGGGGCGGAGCATTTAGTGTTGATCGACTCGATTTCCGAACGTCGCGCGCCGACTGCTGGTCGCGCGTCCGAGGCTGAACAAATGGATGCTGCCGAGTGGGCTTCCTATTCGGATCGCATTCGAACGATCGCCAAAATTGGCGCGGAAGAATACGGCCTTGCGGTTGGAATTCATGCGCATGCGGCCGGCTTCATGGACTTCGAACCAGAGCTTGAAAGATTGCTTGATGAAGTTGACGAAAGCATTTTGAAAATCTGTTTTGATACAGGCCATCATTCCTACGCCGACTTTGATCCTGTCGCGTTTATGAAGCGCCACATGGATCGCATTTCCTATATGCACTTCAAAGACATTGACCCTAAAGTGAAAGCTGCTGCGATCGCAAACCGGGCCGGTTTTTATGATGCGTGCGGGCAAGGGATTTTCTGTAATCTTGGCGACGGGGATGTTGACTTCCCTGCTGTTCGCCGGTTGCTTGTGGACAGCGGTTTTGAGGGCTGGTGCACTGTTGAGCAGGACTGTGACCCGACCCTTGATGTGTCGCCAATTGATGATGCGCGTGCTAACCGTCAGTATCTAGAATCTATCGGTTTCAAATAAGGAGACCTGCAAATGACTAAACTAAAATGGGGTATGATCGGTGGTGGTGAAGGTAGCCAAATTGGCCCTGCGCACCGGCTTGGATCAGGTTTGGACGATGAATTTGCCTTTGTTGCTGGTGCTTTAGACCACAACCCGGAGGCTGGTCGCGATTATGCGCAACGTTTGGGTATTGCCGCAGATCGTGCATATGGTGACTGGCGTGAAATGCTGGAAGGCGAATCCAAACGCGAAGATCGTATTGATCTCGTAACTGTTGCGACGCCGAATTCGACGCACTTTGAAATTACAAAAACCTTCCTTGAAGGCGGGTTCCATGTGCTGTGTGAAAAGCCGATGACCATGACCGTGGAAGAAGGCGAAGAGATCGTTAAAATCTCGCAGTCCATGGGTAAAATCTGTGCTGTGAATTACGGGTATTCGGGGTATTCCTTGGTACGTCATATGAAGGCAATGGTTGCACGTGGCGACCTTGGAAAAGTCCGTTTGGTTGTGACGGAATTCGCGCATGGGCATCACGCCGATGCGGCAGATGCAGACAACCCACGGGTTCGTTGGCGCTATGATCCGGCGCAGGCAGGTGTTTCTGCCCAGTTTGCAGATTGCGGTATTCACGCATTGCATATGGCGAGTTTTGTGACTGGACAGGAAGTTGAAAAGCTGTCGGCGGATTTCGCTTCGACGATTGAAAGCCGTGCGCTTGAAGATGATGCGATGGTGAACTTCCGTATGGATGGTGGAACCGTTGGGCGCCTTTGGACTTCGTCAGTTGCGATTGGTCGAATGCATGGTTTGACTATTCAGGTTTTCGGTGAAAAAGGCGGGTTGCGTTGGGCGCAGGAACAGCCGAACCAACTGTATTGGACGCCTGTTGGTGGTCGCGTTCAGGTGATCGAACGGGGGGATGCGAACCTGTCACCCGAAGCTGATCGCGCAACGCGGGTTACCATTGGACATGCCGAAGGAATGCCGCTTGCGTTTGCGAATATTTATTCGGATCTGGCCGAAGTAATTCGCGCGCAAAAAGAGGGCCGCGAAGCTGATAGTGCAGCTGATTTATACCCGCGCGCGGTGGATGGTTTACGCTCGATGGCGGCAGTTCATATGGCTGTAGAATCAGCTAATGCGGACGGGAAATGGGTGGACGCGCGTCCGCCGATGTTCCGCTAAAAACGGCGTACACAATGCGTGCACAACCCGTATGTACGATTTACGTATATTGCCTGATATTATGAATAAAGGGTTAACGTCAGCGATGTCGTTAACCCTTTTTTAATGTTCCACGCTCGACGATCCGGCAGGGGAAAATGCGGGCTTCGGGGTAGCGATCCGGTTCATCCAGCATCGCAACAATCAGTTCAATCGAGGAGCTGATGATCTGTCTGACGGGTTGATGGATTGTGGTCAGATTAAAGTTTTCCCAAGCCGCCATTTCCATGTCGTTCAGGCCGATAATTCCGATGTCATCGGGTACGGTAAGCCCGGCCGTTTCGATAGCGCTTAGCGCCCCGATGGAGAGGACATCATCGCCGCAGAAATACGCCTCGGCGTGGTCCTTTTTAAGAAGGCGCAGCATTTCTTTGCGGCCAGCGTCGTGGGAATAGGCTCCCGCGTAGCTGTAGTTAACTTCGATATCCGAGTGCTTTCCGGCTTCTTCGATAAAGCCGTCAAAACGGTCCTGAGTCGATGTCGCGTTTTCCGGTCCACCCATAAATCCGATAGACTTGTAGCCTTTTTCGATAAGGCAGCGGGCTGCCATTCGCCCGCATTGTTGGTTGTCGATTCCTACGATATGTACGTGCGGTGTGTCGGAAAACCGTCCGAACGAATGCACTACGGGCACGCCTGCATCACGGAAGGCTTTTGAAAATCCGGGGGGTAGTGTCGAGGAGGCGACGATCACGCCATCGACCGAATATTGCCGCAGCATCTTTACCGATTCTTCGGGGCCAGCTTCATCTGTCAGGTTTACCAGCAGGGGTCTTAGGCCGCGTTCTTGGAGGCCGCGTGTGAACAGATCGAACACTTGCAAGAAGATCGGGTTGTGGAAGTTGTTTGATACAAGGCCGATCATTTTGGTGCGGCGTGTGGTTAAACTGCGGGCCAGAAAGTTAGGGCTGTAGCCTAATTCATCGGCGGCTTTTTCGACTTTCTTGCGGGTTTTGGCTGAAACCGATGCACCTTCTGTGAAGGTCCTGGAAACCGCTGACCGGGATACTCCGGCGCGTAATGCGACTTCTTTTAGTGTTACGGCCATGCCCGCTCCTCGTTCGCCATCATAAGTTTGGCGTTGAATATTTTCTAAGGTGCGTGATCAAAAGTGTAAACAATCATGCACGGGCATATTGTCTCAAACAAATTAAATTTGCAACCGGTTGCAAAATGAATCGAATTGTGATTACTTGAGTCTCGCGAGGGGCAATTCGTCTTTCGAGAGAGATTTTAATTCAACTTTTCTGGGAGGAAAGTAAATGAACCGTATTATCAAAAATCTTGCTTTGGCCGCGGCGGTCCTTGCTGCGCCATTGGCGTTCACGGCGGGCACTGCGCAGGCTGAGGGCGAGAAGTATATTCTCGTTAGCCACGCACCTGATTCCGACAGTTGGTGGAACACTATTAAAAACGGCATCACACTTGCCGGTGAGCAAATGGGCGTTGAAGTTGAATACCGTAACCCGCCAACAGGCGATTTGGCTGACATGGCCCGCATCATTCAGCAGGCTGCGGCATCCAAGCCGAACGGTATTATCACAACGCTTGCCGATTATGATGTGCTAAGCGGTCCGATCTCTGACGCTGTTGCGCAGGGTATCAATGTTATCATCATGAACTCCGGTTCTCCTGAGCAGGCACGTGAAGTCGGGGCGCTAATGTATGTTGGCCAGCCTGAGTATGACGCCGGTTATGCAGCTGGTCTTCGTGCAAGCGGTGACGGTGTTGGCTCGTTCCTATGTGTGAACCACTACATCTCAAGCCCGTCTTCGACAGAACGCTGTCAGGGATTTGCCGATGGTCTTGGTATCGATCTGGGCAACCAGATGATCGATTCCGGTCAGGATCCGGCCGAGATCAAGAACAAAGTTCTTGCTTATCTTTCGGCAAACCCAGGCACAGATGCTATTCTGACGCTTGGTCCAACCTCGGCTGATCCAACTTTGGCAGCACTTGACGAAAATGGTCGGGCTGGCGACATCTACTTTGGTACTTTCGATCTGGGTACAGAAATCGTTAAAGGTATCAAAGCCGGTATCATCAACTGGGGTATCGATCAGCAGCCGTTCTTGCAGGCTTACCTGCCGGTTATTATCCTGACCAACTATGATCGTTACGGCGTTCTACCTGGTAACAACATCAACTCCGGTCCCGGCTTCGTTACAGCCGACGGTCTGACGTTGGTAGAGAAATGGGCTGGCGAGTACCGCTAGTTCGTGTGATTTTATGGCGGCTGCTTTCTTAGTGGCCGCCATTTTTCTTATTTGATTTTAGGGACCCCGAAATGTCGGAAACCGCACAAAAAGCCCCGCCAACGGATGAACGCGTCAAGGAGATGTCAAGCTTTCGCAAAGCTTTGATACGTCCTGAACTCGGCGGCATCGCCGGCACCATTCTTGTATTTGTCTTCTTTTTCCTGACTGCACGCGATTCAGGCATGTTCTCGCCAGCGGGTGTTATGAACTGGTCTGTTGTATCTGCGCAGTTTACAATTATCGCGGTTGGCGCGTGTTTGCTGATGATTGCAGGCGAATTCGACCTTTCAGTGGGGTCCATGATCGGTTTTGCCGGTATGTCGACCGCACTACTTTCGGTTAGCTTTGGCTGGCCTGTCTGGCTGGCGATCATAATTACTTTCATTCTTTGTATGGCGATTGGCGCTTTCAACGGCTGGCTGGTTGTTAAAACCGGATTGCCGAGTTTTATTGTGACATTGGCATTCTTGTTTATTCTACGCGGCCTGACAATTTTTGCAGCGATTGCGACAACACGGAAAACTATTATTGGCGGTGTTCGTGACGCCGCAGAAGGGGACTGGCTTGCGCCGATATTCGGTGGAAAAATTCTTACGGGGTTTTTCCAGTGGATGGGAGATCGCGGCTGGATCGAAACTTTCATTCGCGGCACCAAAGAGGGACAACCAGTGGTCGCGGGCATTCCGATGTTGATCGTCTGGGCAATCATATTGGTGATATTCGGTCATATTCTTTTAACAAGAACCCGGTTTGGTAACTGGATTTTCGCAGCGGGTGGTGACGCGCAGTCAGCACGATATACTGGTGTTCCGGTAAATCGCGTCAAAATCATCATGTTTATGTTTACCGCATTTTGTGCCTGTGTATTTGCCACAGCACAGGTGATGGAATTTGGTTCGGCTGGTGCTGACCGTGGTGTACTTAAAGAATTTGAAGCGATTATTTCGGTTGTTATCGGTGGAGCACTACTAACGGGCGGTTACGGCTCGGTTATTGGTGCGGCACTTGGTGCTTTGATCTTCGGGGTGGTACAGCAAGGCCTGTTCTTTGCCGGTGTGGAAAGTTCACTATTTCGCGTATTCCTTGGTGTTATCCTGCTGCTCGCGGTGATCCTTAACACCTATATCCGACGCATGATTACGGGGGAGAAATAAGATGGCCAAACCTATCATTCAAATGAAGAATATCGAAAAGCACTTTGGCCCTGTTATTGCGTTGGCCGGTGTGTCGCTGGACGTTATTCCGGGGGAATGTCACTGCCTTTTGGGGGACAATGGCGCTGGTAAGTCAACGTTCATCAAGACAATGTCGGGCGTGCACAAAGCCACTAAGGGCGAGATTTTCTTCGAGGGCGAAGAGATGAACTTCGAGCGCCCCCGTGATTCGATCGCGGCTGGTATTGCTACCGTTTACCAAGATTTGGCGATGATCCCGTTGATGTCTGTTACGCGCAATTTCTTCATGGGTAACGAACCGATGAAGCGAGTTGCAGGTATTAATTTCTTCGATCACAAATTGGCCAACGAGGTCACGATGGAAGAGATGCGTAAAATGGGTATCAATTTGCGTGGACCGGATCAGGCCGTTGGTACGTTGTCTGGTGGCGAGCGCCAAACTGTGGCGATTGCGCGGGCTGTGTATTTTGGGGCTAAGGTTTTGATCCTTGACGAGCCGACTTCGGCGTTGGGTGTGCGCCAGACAGCAAACGTTCTGGCCACGGTTGATCGTGTGCGCAAAAAGGGCATTGCTGTGGTGTTCATCACCCACAATGTGCGCCACGCGATGGCCGTTGGCGACAGGTTCACGGTTCTGGATCGCGGTAAAACGCTAGGTACAGCCAAACGCGGTGATATCACGCCGGAGGAATTGCAAAATCTGATGGCCGGTGGTCAGGAGCTTGCAACGCTTGAAGGATCGCTTGGCGGAACTGTGTAGCCACGGCTGGTCAGTTTAATGCTTACACGGGCGTTCGTCATGAAGATTGCGAGCGCCCGTTTTTTTAGTCGTCGAACTGGGTCGGAATATTCATCGGTGTTATAACCTGAATATCTGATGTTGTCAGATGATCCGGTAGCGTAATAATCTTATGCTTCGACATGATATGCAGGAAGGCGTTTCGGATGTCTTCACGCAAGTCATGTTGAAGTACTATGGTTATTTTTTCATCTCGAAGCAGTCTTAGATTATCATCGTCCAGATCGTGGGCGATGAAGATTTCGGGCTTCAGGTCGAGCCTGTCAAAAACGTGTTGGATGGCGGTATTTCCACCGCCCATTGAATAGACGCCGCGAATGTCTTTGGTCTTCGATAGGGCCAGTTCAATTCGTCGGGCGGTGGGAGTGTTGAGACCGGCACCGCCGCTAGTATCAATCAAATTTATTTCAGGCCTTAACTTCGTCATGATTTCGCTAAACCCCCTGAATCGCTCGTCTTCCCCCTCGAATAATGTATCGCTTTTAGTGGTAAGAACCGCGCCGTCATGCCCCTTTATCAGATTTGCCATCAAGTACGCTGCCGTACGGCCTGCCTTGAGGTTATCGAGGCCCGCGTAAGCCAATCGATCAGAATTCGAGATGTCGGTAAACAATGTGACGACCGGAATTCCCTTTGCAACAAGTTCTGAAATACCGGCGCGGATTTCGGGTAGGTCCCGGGCTTTTATGCATACGCCCTGACTGCCGCGCTTTGCGATCCTTTTTAATATCGCGGCACACGCGTTCCCAGACATGCGTTCCTTGAAATTGAATCGAGGTCGGATAACCGCTTGATTAACGGTTGGAAGCACGGTTTCGGTTGATTTGCGTATTTCGCGGCTGAAACGTTCGGGAGCCTCGACAACGAAATCTACAAACATGCGCCGACCGCGTGCAGATAATTGTTTCTCCTGCCCTTCCAGTTCCGAAATAGCGTCAACGACCCGTCTTTTGGTTTGGGGGCTAATGTGCGCCCTGTTGTTGAGGACGCGATCAACCGTTGCAGTGCTTAGTCCGGCTTGCAGGGCAACTTCTTTGATGGGGAATCGATGTGTCATTTGATGTATTATTGATGGATTTTAGGGCAGAAAACAAATCTTTATTCGCATAAAAATGGGAAACAACGAAAAGGAGAATTGCTATGAATGATGTCACTAAACATACAGCAGGATATTTTTACGCCAATGACTGCAACATTGAAGAATTTGGTGAAATTGTTTCTCAAACGCTCGATGTAAGTGATCTTTCATTTGCGTTCGAAGTTAAGGAAAATGTGCCGATCTACGACATTGCGAAGTTGCGCTCCAAATTATTGGACGAAAAATACAGAAGCACGATTTTGACAGAGTGGGCGCATGTCCTGAAGAATTCTTCCGGCGTTCTGGTGTTGAAAGGCGCATATTCGGATACTTCTGCAATAGATGCGGCGACGGATATTTATAATGACATTATTGCTGCTGAGCGGAACGAAAATGATGGTGAGGGTGACCACTTTACCAAGACCGGCGCAAACGATCGTATTTGGAATTCGTTGCAAAAACTTTGTGACCGATCGCCGGAAACTTTTGCACGGTATTTTGGGAATGTTGCTATTGCGGCTGTATGTGAGGCGTGGCTTGGCCCTAACTATCAAATGACAGCGCAGATCAATCTTGTGCGTCCGGGAGGTACTGCGCAGCAAGCGCATCGAGACTATCACCTTGGGTTCCAGACAGCCGATGTCTCATCACAATATCCTGCGCATGTGCATGATTTGTCGCCAGCTCTTACCTTGCAAGGGGCGGTCGCACATACGGATATGCCGGTTGAAACGGGCCCGACAAAATTGCTGCCATTTTCCCAGCTATATCTCGCGGGATATGCGGCTTGGCGCCGCGAAGATTTTCGAGATTACTTTGAGGAACGTCAGATTCAGTTGCCATTAACAAAAGGCGATGCTGTGTTTTTCAATCCGGCGCTGTTCCACGCAGCCGGTGAAAATTTCAGTAAAGACGTGGGGCGTATGGCAAATCTGTTGCAGGTTTCCTCCGCATTCGGGCGTGCGATGGAGACTGTTGATAGAAAAACAATGTCGGAACAATTGTTTCCCGCGATTGCAAAATTACAAGGCGAGAGTGAACTAGCACCGGCTGAAATTGATGCCGCGGTTGCTGCGTGCGCGGAAGGGTATTCATTCCCTACCAACCTCGACCGGGACCCGCCACTTGGTGGTCTTGCGCCCGAAACGCAGCAAGCGCTTTTTCACCGCGCGATTGCAGAGAAATGGACTCTGGAATCTTTTGTGGGAGCTTTGCAGAAACAAGCCGAACGCAAAGGATCATAATACATGATCACATACGAGTATTTTTTATTTAGTTTGGTTGATCAGGATTGGTCTACTGATATAGTATGAGCTCACTCATTTTCCAGTCTGCCTAGAAGAACGTAAGACTTCATAATGCCCGCCTCAGTAACATTTTCTGCAAGGAAAAAACCCGAATGCCCCTTCTTTCCGGCACCAAATGAGCTTTTAAAAATGAAATCTGGAATGGCTGCCGTCTCTAGGACGCACTAATCATCTTGCATCTGCAGCGAAGGTCTGCTCTCCGCCCAAACTCCCAATTTGAACCGTCCGCATTATCGGGTAGTTTGGGCTCCAAGCGGACCTACGTGGTAATTTGTATAAAGATTTTTTCACAAATTCACTTCAAATAGTTAACACCTTGCCCCGCAAAATTGTACATACGCGTTGTGCACGCATTGTGTACGGGTTGTGCACACGAAAAAATGCCCAGAATCACAATGGTTAACGGAGTTCACTATCAGCCAAACAGCACCAGCACCCAGACAACTGCGGCCAAAATAATCGCGAAAAACACCATCGCGCTGCCGATGTCCTTGGCCTTTTTGGAGAGCGGGTGGACCTCCTCCGATATCCGGTCAACCACCACTTCTATAGCTGTGTTCGCCAGCTCCATCAAAACAATGTTCCACGAAAACGCGATCACCATCGCCCGTTCCAACCCGTTCAAATTCAACACAAACGCCAGAATAGTCGCAAGTACAGCAACGATACTCCACTGCCGCATCCCCTCTTCCGAGCGCATCGCAGACATGAATCCCTGCACAGACCACACGGTGGCATTAGTATTTCGTCGCAGTACAGATTTGATAAACGTTAACATGCGCGGACTATTGCAGCCTCGCCCAATATTGCCAAGTCCCATTTATCCTTGCGTTGGCCCCGCTTCCCATGCCAAAACTCTTCCAGACCCTTAATAACATGGAGGTTGGCATGGCCACCGCAGTTTCAAATTCCGTTCTTTCCGAAGAATTCTGGTCCGCAGAGGGCACCGCCCTTTGGGTAAAACGCATCGTTCTGGTCGTTCTAGGCATCGCCGCGCTGGCGATCTCCGCCAAGATCAAAGTGCCCGTGTGGCCATCGCCTGTTCCCGTAACACTCGGAACTTTTGCGGTGCTGACTATCGGCACAGCGTACGGTCCACGTCTGGGCCTTGCTACGATTTTTGGCTATATGCTGATCGGCGCACTCGGCTTTGACGTCTTCGCGAATTCCACGTCCGGCACAACTGGCATTGAATACATGATGGGTAGCACTGGTGGTTATCTGCTTGGTTTCGTTCTGGCTACATTTGCACTTGGTTACGCTGCACGGCGTGGTTGGGACCGTAACGTCGTGATGCTGGCCATCGCCATGTTTGTCGGCAACATTATCATCTACATCCCCGGTGTTCTATGGCTGGCACACCTGTATACATGGGAAAATGCGTTCGCTTGGGGCGTCACGCCATTCCTGATCGGCGATGCAATGAAACTGGTTCTTGCTGCTCTGATCGTTCCGGCAGTTTGGAAATTCGTCGGCAAAGCCCGCGGATAAATTCCGACATATCAACAGAAAAGGCGTCCATAGCGGGCGCCTTTTTTTGTTTGGTTAAATGAATTTGCGGAACAGTTTAGTCCTGTCGAACAGTTCCTCCAGCTTCTCCATCCGGTCGCTAGTGCCGTCCCATGTCAAATCTTGCACACTGGCAATAACCGTCTCGACAATCAGCATTGTAGTGGTTGACGAATCCCATGCCGAGGGCACCTCGATACGGCAATTAAACCGATGTGTCGCGATCTTGGAAACTGGCGAACTCCACTGGTCGGTAAACAGAATAATCTCGGCCCCGCGTTCTTTGGCAAGTTGAGCAAGCCGCAGTATGTCATGCTCGTAACGTCGGATATCAAACACCACTAGAACATCACCTGCCTTCATATCCAGCACGTAATGCGGCCATGTATTCGAGTTTGGAGGGATCAAACCCACCCCTTCGCGCGCAACCTGTAAATGTGTGAACATATAATCTGCCAAGGCTCGGGTAATCCGGCCGCCGACGATACTAACTGACCGTTCAGGGTCAGCAAGCATGGTACAAGCATCGTCAAATTTCTCTGGATCAATCTGCCCCAAAGTCTGGCGCATATTCTCGATTACAGCTTCGGTAAACCGATTAAGAACATGAGTCTCCGGCGCCGTCGCCGCCCAATTGTCGTGCTTTGCTATTGGGTTGGATATCCGCGCTTCCAGCTCTCCTCGCAAGGCTCGCTGGAACTCGGAATATCCCTTGAACCCCAGCTTTTGCACCATACGGGCCACCGTTGGGGTCGAAACATCCGCGTTCTGCGCAACCGTGGTGATGCTTGCGAGTCCCGAAACCGGATAGTTATCCAATAGCGAATTCGTCAACTGCCGTTCAGCTCGCGTTAACGAATCAAACTTTGATTGAAGTTTCTCAGCAATAGTTGTTGTCGGTTCCGTCAAGCGTTGTACTCCGGTTATTTTTTAAAATTTTATAAGCCTATCTACGAGCATGCAACATGTTTCAAAGAAAATTTGTTGACAGGCATGGGATGGCTGTGAAATTCTATTCAAATAGAAGGTAGACATCAGAATTGACCCAAACCGAATCGTTAAGAATTCTCGCTGCGTCAGACGGCGCACCGGTTACGACCGACAACCCACGCGGGTCGTCCGCCGTCCTGTTGATTTGCGAGCACGCCTCGAAATATATTCCGGCGAGTCTGAATAATCTGGACCTAGATGATCGCACAACAAACAGCCATGTCGCCTGGGATCCAGATGCGCTGGCCGTAGCAAAACTGCTGAGCACTACTTTGAATGCATGCCTGATTTACGCAAACATCTCGAGGCTGGTCTATGACTGCAACCGCCCGCCATATGCACCGGGCGCAATGCCGGTAAAAAGCGAAATTTTCCCGATTG
>JBBWVU010000028.1:0-4526 GCA_050256375.1 Paracoccaceae bacterium
TGGGAAGCGAACATACAACATCACAGCAAGGCGAATGATCTCGGGCGACGTTTTGAAATAGCGGAAAGGGCTCGGTTTTGTCATCTGGCGACGCTAGGTGAACCACCTGCCCTCTTCAACTAAGTTTTATCTGACAGTGCCCTTAAAAAGTATCGGTTTGCTGGTTAAGGAATTCGCTGATGTGGCGGAGTTCGGTGCTGGAACTGTTCTTAATGTTCAACAAGTGAAACAAGTCGCGGACACGGGGGCAACGCTGATTGTGTCGCCGAACTGCGATACAGACGTTATCGATGCCACCAAAGCCTTGGGGATGAAATCCTTTCCCGGTGTATTAACCCCGAGTGAATGTTTCACCGCGCTTAAACACCAAGCCAACGGGCTGAAAATATTTCCGGCTTTCCAGATGGGCATAAGCGGTCTGAAAGCCATCCGCGCCGTCCTTCCAACCGATACCGAAATCTTAATGGTGGGGGGTGTTGGACCAGATAATTTCGCAGAGTGGGCAAAAGCCGGCGCCAGTGGCTTCGGCCTTGGCACATCGCTTTACAAACCCGGGCAATCCGCAGATGAAACATTCAAATTCGCAAAAGCCATAGTAACCGCATATGATAAGTTAGCGGGATGACGGAAGTTCGAATATTCGACGATACACCTTGCGAACTGGGCGAAGGTCCGCTTTGGCACCCATTGCGCGAAGAACTCTTTTGGTTCGATATTATCGGAAATACGCTGTATTGCCGCGAAAACGACATAAAAAGATCATGGACCTTTTCAGAGCATGTTTCTGCAGCTGGATGGATTGATAGCGACACACTAATGATTGCTAGTGAATCGGCATTGCTGCGTTTTGACATCAATACCGGCAATTCGGAAATTGTACATCCACTTGAGGCAGATAATCCCGTAACTCGTTCAAACGATGGACGCGCCGACCCGTGGGGCGGGTTCTGGATTGGAACTATGGGGAAAAGTGCAGAACAAGAAGCGGGCGCCATTTATCGGTATTACCTTGGCGAGCTTCGGGAACTCTATCCACAAATAACCATATCCAACGCAATTTGTTTTTCCCCAGATCAACGGTTTGCGTATTTCTCGGACACGGCGCAGTCAAAAATTTGGTGTCAGAATTTGAACGAAAAAGATGGCTGGCCAGTTGGCGCACCCGAAGTGTTTCTGGATTTCACAAACACCGGTATCAACCCTGACGGGGCGGTTTGTGACAGCGCAGGGTTCTTGTGGAATGCACAATGGGGCGCTGCGAGACTGGCCCGCTACTCGCCCGATGGCGAGTTTGTAGAGGCGGTTAATATGCCGACTGACAACATCACTTGCCCGTCTTTCGGTGGGCCTGATCTTAAGACCTTGTTTGCAACATCTGCAAAGCAGGGTTTAAGCGGCGAGAAGCTTAAGGCTCAAACTTTGGCCGGAAGAACTTTTGTTAGCGATGCAGTAGTTTCCGGACAGCGCGAACATCGCGTGTTTGGAGTTTGAAGTTACGAAACTAACGTTGAGTATATGCCAATTCCGCTACGTAATGTTAGGATTTCCCCGTATTCATTCTTTCTTAAAACTGTTGCCCTTGCATTTTTGAACAGTGACGTTATTTCGGTATACAAATATATACCATGGAGTCAAAAATGTCTGATCGTGTCACCGTTCACGGGCTGCAAATTGCCACTGAGTTGGTTGAATTCACCGAAGCGATAGCATTGCCGGGGACTGGTGTTGACGCAGATACATTTTGGTCCGGTTTTGCCGCATTGGTTAAGGACTTAACGCCGACCAACCGCGCGTTACTTGCGAAACGTAAAGAATTTCAAAGCCAGATCGATGATTGGCACATTTCCAACAAATCGCAAACGCTGGATATGTACGCTTACAAAGCGTTTTTGACCGAAATTGGTTATCTTGTTCCGGAAGGGGACGATTTCCAGATTGAAACAACAAACGTTGACCCGGAGATCGCGACAATCGCTGGCCCGCAGCTTGTTGTTCCAATTACGAACGCGCGGTATGCATTGAATGCGGCGAACGCGCGTTGGGGTAGCTTGTACGATTCATTATATGGAACGGATGCGTTGGGCGATTTGCCGAACAAAGGCCCATTTGAGCCTACACGTGGTGCACGGGTTGTTAGCTGGGCTAAGGCGTTTCTTGACGAGTCTGCGCCGCTTGCAAGCGGATCGTATAAAAACGTGACGGGATATGTGGTCAAAGATGGGCAATTGTATGCCGGTGAATCCAAGCTAGCAGATCCGTCGCAATTTGTTGGGTATTTGGGTGAAAGTTCTGCGCCAACATCGGTGTTGCTGCGAAATAACGGGCTGTACTTAGAGATCGTAATTGATGCGAACAAACCAATTGGCGCGACTGATCACGCGAATGTTGCAGACATAATTCTGGAATCTGCAATTTCTGTAATCATGGATTGCGAAGATTCTGTTGCGACGGTCGATGCGGAGGACAAAATCCTGGCCTATACCAACTGGTTTGGCCTTATGCGCGGTGATCTGGTCGAAACGGTTTCAAAAGGCGGTAGACAGTTCGAGCGTAAACTGGCGCAAGACAAAACCTTTACCGCGCCAAATGGCGGTGAACTTGTCCTTAAAGCACGCGCTTTGATGCTGGTTCGCAATGTCGGGCACTTGATGACCAACCCAGCAATACTTGACCAGAACGGTGATGAAGTCTTTGAAGGTTTGATGGACGCAATGTTCACCACACTCGGCGCGATGCATGATCTGAAGAAAACCGGGGGCGTACGCAACTCCGAACATGGCTCGATCTACATTGTGAAACCGAAGATGCATGGGCCGGAAGAAGTTTCTTTTACCAACGAACTATTCAATCGCGTCGAGGCGATATTAGGTCTGCCAGCCAACACTGTTAAAATTGGCATCATGGATGAAGAGCGCCGCACAACGGTAAACCTGAAAGAGTGCATCCGCGCCGCCAAACACCGTGTTGCGTTCATTAATACCGGGTTTCTTGATCGCACGGGCGACGAAATGCATACGTCGATGGAAGCCGGACCAATGATCCTCAAGGGTGACATGAAGCACACGGTGTGGATTGCGGCGTATGAAAATAACAACGTTGATGTAGGTTTTGCCTGCGGGCTGCGCGGCAAGGCACAGATTGGCAAGGGCATGTGGGCGATGCCGGACCTTATGGCTGATATGCTGGAACAGAAAATCAACCATCCCAAATCGGGCGCGAACTGCGCTTGGGTTCCAAGCCCGACGGGCGCAACGCTGCACGCAACCCATTACCACAAGGTAGATGTTCTTAAGGTTCAGGATGAAATTTCCAAAGGTGGAAAACGCGCAAATTTGGAAGACATTCTGACTATTCCGCTAGCCAACGGCGTCAACTGGACGCCCGAAGAGGTCAAGTCAGAACTGGATAACAACGCGCAAGGAATTCTTGGGTATGTTGTTCGCTGGATTGATCAGGGTGTTGGTTGCTCAAAAGTCCCGGACATCAACAACGTTGGCCTGATGGAAGACCGCGCAACCTGTCGTATTTCCAGCCAACACATGGCGAATTGGTTGCATCACGGTGTTGTATCGAAAGAGCAGGTTTTGGAATCGTTCAAGCGCATGGCGAAAGTTGTAGATGAACAAAACTCTGGTGACCCGATTTACCAACCAATGGCGACAGCGTATTCCGGCATCGCATTCCAGTCGGCAATTGATCTGGCGTTGAAAGGTATTGAACAGCCGTCCGGCTATACAGAACCGTTGCTGCACAATGGCAGGCTCGCGCGTAAACAGTTGCGTTAACCAAAATGGCCATCGAATAAAGTCGATGACTTCCTTCGCCCCGCGGCTTTCCAATCTGGAGAGTGCGGCGGCTGGAAATACAGGAACCGAATAGGCAGCAGATTAAACCAGAAATTGCATCTTATATTAATAACACGTTAAATACAGTTGATGTATTGCGAGCGAAATGTGCCTAGAGGCTTAGCGCAGCCGGTTAAACAAATTGTGAATTCTTCGGTGCGATTGAAACGGACCAGGTTCGGCAACGATGTCGTCACTATTCATTAATCGAACTGCCATAATTACGGCGACCACCGCGAATATAACGCCACCGATTGCTTGCCCGATTAGCACACCCTGTGCGCCAAACCAAAGTGATCCAAGGATAACGAATGGCCATGTACCGATTGTATTGCGCCCCCAGTTAATCCACGCGGAATTTCCAGGACGGCCAAGATTGTTGAACGAAGCGTTGGAAACAAAGATCAAGCCATTAAAGAAATACGCCAACGCAAGAGGACCGCAAAACAGATAAATAATTGTTTGGGTCGCACCTGTAGCGTTAAACAAGTTGGCAACAGGTTCGCGGACAAGGAATAAAATTGCGGTTGCAAATAGAACATGTAGATATGTCGTTACTCGCGGGACATTTCCAATAACCTCCCACCTTTGGGAAGAAGGAGATGTCCATGAACAAGGATCAACGCGAGATACAACGCAAGTTGCGGATACTTCGACACGCGGAAGAGACGGGACACGTCG
>JBBWVU010000029.1:0-5765 GCA_050256375.1 Paracoccaceae bacterium
CCGCCCTTAGTGACGAAGTCTGCTCTCGGCCCATATCTTCCATTTCATAAGCCCGCTGCCTCTGGAGAAACCTCAACCCAGCGATGCTCGCATCCCCAAGCATCTAAGTAGGCTTTGCGAATCCGCCCACGAAACTCCTCCATCAATTCGGTTGCTTCGATATGTAGTTCCTTCCCAGGGCATAGCGGCCCGTCAGGAACAGCAAATTGTGTAGGCCCGGCGTCAACAAACTCCTCCGGTTTCCCCATTTTATTTATTCGGACTCTATCGATGTACTCTTGAACAACAACTGCTAACGGAGGTTTTGCTCCATATCCGGCTTTCTCCAGTTTTTTAACTCTGTGTTTAACACTCACTATTTGGTCTCCAATTTTGTAATTCGCGTTTCAAACTCTGTCAGTTCTAGGGTTCTCCGAAAGCTCTCGACTAGCCCCATTACGCTGACCGCCTCCAACGGAGTTAGATCTCCCTCGGATACCGCCATTAATACCGCCTGTGCGGCTATTGAAGCCTCGTCAGCATTCTGGATGACAGGCAGGTCAAAGACGACGGGAACATCCTTACGCGCTGGGCAAATACGTTCCAGGCAAAGCCTCAGGGCCGTTGTGTCACCTTCCAGCGCCAGATCAATCGCCTTTTGCGTCAGTTGCCCTGTAGCCTCATTCAAGAGTCCCTGAACGGCTTGTGTGGCCTTGTGGCGACTGCCGTTTGGCTTGCCGGGATTCCTTTGGCAAATGTTCCGTCCGAATTTCGCGCGTCCGTATTGTCACCGCTATTACGGTTGGAAACCTTCTTTTTTGTTTCGGTTTTTGATCTACTCATTTTGTATTCCCCTCCAACATCTGGGGGGTGTCACTTCAGTCACAACTGTCACAAGTTCTTCCGGTGTTTGTGACAATGTGACCGTTGTGACAGGGTTAGAGCCCATATCTCCCACCAAGGTGTAACAACCCCGATCAAGTTTCTTGGCTTGTCCCTTGGCAACCATTCTGCGGAGCGTCTGGCGTACGTTGGTATTTGGAAGCCCGGTGTGACCAACGATGCCGCCTATCGTCTCTTTGCCCGCTTGCATGGCTTCAGATATCGCGCGCCGTGTATCACTTAGAAAAACAGTGTCAGGATCGCCTAGCATCTTCCAACGGCAACGCACGTCGTCTTGAAGTAACGGAATGGGCTTAGTTTGGTCATCCAAAAATGTTACTTCGTCACCCCGCCGGCTTCAATCAGGTTTCCTCTGACAATGCCCTCTTAACTTCATACTTCAGACCCTTGGCAGTGCTCTGCGCAAAGCCCTTCCAGTAGCTGTGGTCTTCCTTCGGGGTGCCATCCTCATTCATGGACCATACACCGGCGTTGGAATCCTCAACCAGATCAAGGTAGGCGGCTTTCTCCGCGTCACCTTTCAAATGAATATCTATCCACGCGGTGACAAAGTGCTGGGCGATGTTATTCATGCGCACCGTGTCCCAAACCGGATCAGAATAATGCTCCGAGATGTTAAAGCCCTTGTCTTCGCTGAAGTAATAGCTCTCCTTCGGCGCTGGCATCGGCGCTGCGGAGTTGTGACTGCCATTCACATAAGTCAGCATTGCATGCGGCATGTCTGACGCGTTTTCCCAGATCGCCCGCACGCCTTTTTCATAGAGCGACGTTTCATCCTGCGACCCTGCGATAAACATCATCGGGATCTGAATGCCTGCCAAGCCTTCGGCGCTCCAGAAGCCGGTGTTCATGCCCCATGGACCAATGGCCACTGCAGTTTTAATACGCACGCTGGGCAATGCGTTATGTGTGTCGCTGCCTGCCAGGTGGATGCCAAGCGTTCCATGCGGCCCGCCCCAAGGATAGGCAACTGAAGCTTCTGTTACGCCGCCGCCAGCCGTGATGATCGCACCATACGCACCCATTGAATAGCCGATGAGCCCGGTGTTATCCGCATCATAGAGCCCGGCAAAATCGCCGCCCTCACCAGCCATCTGCGCCATCTCTTCGAGCACAAACAGCTGATCGAGCGAGCGGTTCACAAGAGTGGAGCCAAACGCAGCCTGCGTCCGGTACGTGCTATCAGTGTGGTCAATTGAGACCACGACATAGCCCTTGGACGCGATGTTCTCTGCCAGATGCGACATCAAGAACCGGTTGCCTGGGTAACCGTGGCTGATCAAAACCAGCGGATAGCCCTCACCTGCAGGGGCTGCATCACGCACCGCGCGACCTGTCAACGTCACCTCAGTGGTGCCATCGCGCAGGAACGTTTTCATTGACGTATCACCTGTCGCGCCTGCCTCAGCCGGATACCACATCTCAACCGTCAGAGGACGGTCATAGGTTGGTAATGTAGCGGGTTTGTCAGCGGCTGGATCAATGGACAGGATATCGATCTGACCGGGGTTCACCATCTCAAGCTGGCGAACGCCGACTGTCAAATCGCCATATGCGGACAATTCTGGCGCATTCGGCAATTGAGTATCGATCGGGTTGTCAGCCATCAGGACGCTTCCTGTCATCGTCGCCACAAGGGCAAAGGGTATCGTCGCTGCGGTGCGTAGTTTCATGAACATCTCCTTCTTCCCAAAGCTGGGAGGTTAATGGAAATGTCCCGCGAGTAACGACATATCTACACTTTGAAAACGAAAAAGGGCGCGGCAAATTCTTCCAACCAGAAGCCGGTTTTCTTGCCCGTGTCACCCATTTGGTCGTGTGATGTCAGTACCATTAGAATTTTCATGTTTTTTCCTATCCGTTGTTGCCAACGCGGATCACGCGTTTGCCAAAGTTGTCACCGTTCAAAAGGCCGATGAAGGCTTCCGGGGCATTTTCTAGCCCCTCGATCATCTCTTCGCGATATTTAATTTTTCCGGCGGCGATCCACGTCATCATTTCTTTGGCAAATTCCGGGTAAAGATGGGCGAAATCGTCAAAGATGATAAAACCCTGCATCTTGATCTTTTTGCGCAGAATCTGGCCCATCAACCAGTTCATCCGGTCCGGCCCATCGGGCAGCTTGGTTGCGTTGTATTGCGACACCAATCCGCAAACTGGCACCCGTGCGTTCGGGTTCAGCAGCGGGATCACCCCATCAAGAACCTTGCCACCAACATTTTCGAAATAGACGTCGATGCCATCTGGGCTGGCTTTGGCAAGTTGCTCGGCAAAGTCAGGTGCCTTGTGGTCAATGCAAGCATCAAACCCCAGTTCATTAACCGCATAAGCGCATTTTTCTGGACCGCCTGCGATACCAATCACGCGGCATCCCAAAATTTTGCCAATCTGGCCCACAGTGGCACCAACAGGGCCGGTTGCGGCGGCCACAGCGATGGTTTCGCCAGATTTTGGCGTGCCGATCTGGGTTAAGCCAGCCCAGGCGGTAAAGCCGGGCATACCCATAATCCCAAGCGCCCAAGACGGCTGCGCAGGCAATTTTCCAAGGTTGGTAACCCCGGTCCCATCCGACACAGCATAATCCTGCCAGCCGCTAAAACTAAGAACCCAATCGCCCGGCGCAAAACCGTCAATATCTGAGGTCACAACTGTGGCAACCGTGCCACCAACCATAACTTCGTTAATACCAACAGGGGCAGCATAAGACGGTGCATCGCTCATCCGGCCACGCATATACGGGTCAAGCGACAGGTATTCGGTGCGCAAAAGCATCTGACCTGCACCTGCCGTGGGGATCGCCCCCTCAACCAGTTGCAGGGTGTCTTTGGTTGGCGCACCTTTGGGGCGCAATGCCAGAACAAGTTGGCGGTTTGTTGTATTTGTTTGTGTCATGTTGTGTGTCTCCTTGGTTCTAGGTTAATTCAGTGTTGATATGCAGGCGCACATCTATATTGCCGCGCGTGGCGTTGGAGTAGGGGCAAACCTGATGGGTTGCCTCAACCAAGCGCTGGGCGTCGTCATGGGCCATGCCGGGCAAATATACGGTGATATCCAGATCAAGCCCGAAGCCGCCCTCAGTGCGCTGGCCTATACCCACCTCAACGGTCGTTTTGGGGGTGTTTGGAGCAAGTTTGAGCTGTTTTGCCGTCAGCTGCATGGCGCTATCAAAGCAGGCGGCATAGCCCAGAGCGAACAGTTGTTCGGGGTTTACGCCCGTTTCGCCACTATCTGGGCGAACCATCTGAACCGAAAAGCTGCCATCATTCAGGGCTGAGGTGCCAGAGCGCCCGCCTGTTACTGTTGCGGCTGTTTTATAGAAAATTTTCATTAGTTTACTTTCAGTTAATAGACCGGTCGCCTATCGACCAGCCAAATTTTAATGCGTGCCTTAAGAGCGTGGAATAAGCGCCTGCGTGGTGCGCATCGCAGATTTTAGCGGTGTATCATCATGTGATAGGCTAGCAACTAGACTGGCCCCCAGCCACATATGATAAATGGTTTCGGCCATGGCCGTAGGGCTATCAAGCGCGCCAATTGAACCGTCAGCAGCGCCCTCTTCCAGCGTGCTGGCCAAGCGCGCAGCAATACTGGTAACCCCGCGCTGTAATATCTTGCTCATGTCTGCCGAAAGGTCAGCGACCTCAGCGGATAACTTGACGACCAAACAACGGTCCTCGGGGTTTGGGCTTGTCTGCTTGCGATGCCAGTCTTCAAAATAGGTAAAAAACCGTGCGCGCGCGTCCATTGTTGGATGCATAAGCGAACTGCCCAGCCGTTCTTTGTACTCCTGAGAGAAATCTTCCAGCAGGGCGCAGCCATATGCCTCTTTTGAGGCGAAATAGTGATAGAACGAGCCCTTGGGCACGCCAGCCTCTTTTAGCAACACACTGAGCCCAACACCTGTGTAGCCCTGCTTGGCTGTCAGGCGGCGTCCTGTGGTTAAAATCTGAGATCGAGTGTCGTTTTTCTGTTCCATAAAGTCATATATAGCGCTTCTAGACCGATCGTCTAGGGAGCGTGGATGTTTTTCGCCAAAATAAGGAATATTCAGCCGCTGCTCAATTCAGTCAAAGATACTTCACTCTGTTTGTGTAGATATGTCGTTACTCGCGGGACATTTCCATTAACCTCCCAGCTTTGGGAAGAAGGAGATGTTCATGACCAAGGACCAACGCGAGGCACAAGATTGCCCAATACGGGTCCTCCCACTGTCTGACGTCAGCGCCTATGGGTCCAAATAGCTACATTTGCTAAGAGAGTGTTGTTGGCTCATCGCAACCTTTAAGGATCGCGGCATTTCTGGTATAAATCTCCATAACCACACCCTGCACCAAGCCAGATACATTCGCCCTCAATATCGCTCAATTACTATCGCTGTGTGGTATTTTTTGTGGGATAGAAAAATATACACCTAATAATTATAGTGTAAAAACAGCAAGATGTACCTTTAGTAAGACTCCCTGTCTCTCCGCCACAAGTTCTTGTAAGACGTTGTTTATACTTAACAATCGCGACCAATATGCGCTTCCCGCCCACCTACCCGCCTACCCAAAAACTGTAAACGGCGGAGCAATACTAGGCCACAGTAGTGGCGGCATTGTGCAGGGGAATCGACTGAACGTCACTGATTGATAATTTTGTACATGTAGTTGTCATCCAAAGCAGCAGAGTGTCGTTTCTGCGGAATGCTCATTTTTGCTGGATCGCTGCGCAACAGGTTGACAGCCGCATGTTTGATTGTCGCAAAATTAGCGGCAGCATTACCCGTTCTGATCCGACACTCGTCTTGTCTGTGTAGATATGCCGTTACTCGCGGGACATTTCCATTAAGCTCCCAGCTTTGGGAAGAAGGAGATGTTCATGAACAAGGACCAACGCGAGGC